>NZ_JBHMBS010000018.1:0-131373 GCF_042428775.1 Streptosporangium vulgare
CGGATCCTGCTTCCACACGGTCAGCCATTTGGCGGTTTCCACATACGAGGTCGAGACACGCTCGTCGGTGTAGCGGCGGTTGCGTTCGGCAAGCGCCTTGTTCCAGATCAGCCGGACACACCCGAACGTGCGGACCAGCAGATCCGCTTGCTCGGGGGTCGGGTGGAAGCGGTACTTGAAGGCCCGCTTCACGATCTGGGACATGCCTAACATGATCCTGCGTGATCATGTTAAGCGTGCTGGCCGGTTCCGGCCTATCTCCGCCCCGAACGGCGGAGCCTGCGGCCTTTATGGACGAGATCACGGTGTTCCTCCCGGGGCATACGAACGGGCGTGCGGGTGCGCGTACGAATGACGGGCGACCGATCCGGTCCCGGCGTGCGGCCGGGCATCCGGCCGGGTGTGACCGGGCGCGCGACCGGGTGGTGGACGGGTGCTCGAACGGGCGCGCGACCGGGTCATACGGCGTCGATCCTCTCGGCGAAGTGACACGCGACGCCGTGGTCGTCCCCCAGTTGCCGCACCCGGGGCTCCTCGTCCACGCAGCGCAGCCTGACGGTCTCGTCGAGCGACTTGAACAGGGGGCAGCGCGTGCGGAAACGGCACCCCGAGGGAGGGTCGGCCGGACTCGGCAGGTCTCCCTCCAGCAGGACGCGCCGTCTGGAACGCTCCAGCACCGGGTCCGGCAGCGGGACCGCCGACAGCAGCGCCCGGGTGTAGGGGTGCATCGGCGTGTCGTAGACCCCGGCGGCCCGGCCGATCTCGGCGATCCTGCCCAGATACATGACCGCGACCCGGTCGGCGATGTGCCGGACCACGGCCAGGTCGTGCGCCACGAACAGGTACGACAGGCCCAGGCGGGTCCTCAGCTCCTGCAGCAGGTTGAGGACCCCCGCCTGGATGGACACGTCGAGCGCCGAGACCGGCTCGTCCAGCACGACCAGCCGGGGCTCCAGCGCGAGGGCGCGGGCGATGCCGACGCGCTGGCGCTGGCCCCCGGAGAAGTCCTGCGGGTAGCGGGCGGCGTGGCCGGGCTCCAGCCCGACCAGGCCGAGCAGCTCGCCGATCCTCGGGCCCGGGTCCCGGCGGCCGTGCGCGCGCAGCGGCTCGGCGAGGATGTCGTAGACGGTCATCCTCGGGTCGAGCGAGGCGAGCGGATCCTGGAAGACGACCTGCATGTCGCGCCGCACGGCCATCCGGTCGCGGGCGTCCATCCGCGAGGTGTCGCGGCCCAGCACCACGATCCTGCCGCTCTGCGGCGCGGCCAGTTCCAGGATCTCCATCAGGGTGGTCGTCTTGCCGCAGCCCGACTCGCCGACCAGACCGAGCGTCTCGCCCTCGCGGACGTCGAAGCCGACGCCGTCCACCGCGCGGACCGTGCCCACCCGCCGCCGCAGGAGCGTCCCCTTGACCAGGGGGTAGTGCCTGACCAGGTCCTCGACCGCGAGGACCACGTCACGCTCGTCACGCGGGCGCGGCGGCTCCCCGGCAGCGGCAGCAGGAGCGGGAGCGACGAGCCCGGCGGACCTCGTGGAGGCGACAGGACCGGTCGGGGCGGCGGGACCGGCCTGGGGGGCGGGACCGGTCGGCGTAACGGGGCCGACCGGCGTAACGGAACCGGCCGAGGCGACGGGGTCGGCGGGGCTCCGGGAGAGACCGGCCGCGGGGCCGCGCACGCCGTAGACCTGGGCGGGTGACCAGCCCGCCGCCTCGATCTCGCCGGAGCGCACGCACGCCGCCAGGTGGCCGGGCGAGCCCACCGGCTCCGGCTCCGGCTCCGCCTCGGCGCACTCCGGGACGGCGATCGGACAGCGCGGCTCGAACGGGCAGCCCGGCGGCAGCGCCGCCGGTGACGGCGGGCTGCCCTCGATGGGCACCAGCGGCTGCTCCCGGCCGCGGTCGAGGCGCGGGATCGAGCCGAGCAGGCCCATGGTGTACGGCATGCGGCTGCGGTAGTAGATCTCGTCCACCGAGCCGACCTCGACCGGACGCCCGGCGTACATGACGAGGACCCGGTCGGCGAACCCGGCCACCACCCCCAGGTCGTGGGTGATGATGACGATCGCCGCGCCGGTCTCGCGCTGCGCCGTCTTCAGCACCTCCAGCACCTGCGCCTGGATGGTCACGTCGAGCGCGGTGGTCGGCTCGTCGCAGAGGATCACGTCGGGGTCGTTCGCGATCGCCATCGCGATCACCGCGCGCTGGCGCATGCCGCCGGAGAACTCGTGCGGGAACGCCCTGGCCCGCTGCGCGGCGTTGGGGATGCCGACCAGGTCGAGCAGCTCGACGGCGCGCCTGGCGGCCTGACCGGCGCTCACCCGCTGGTGGACGCGGATCGCCTCGGCGACCTGGTCGCCGACCCGGTAGACGGGAGTGAGCGCGGAGAGCGGGTCCTGGAAGACCATCGAGACGGTCTTGCCGCGGAACGCGGTGAGCGTCTTCTCCGGGGCGCCCAGGATCTCCCGCCCGAGCAGCCGCACCGAACCGGTGACGCGGGCGTGCGCCGGGAGCAGGCCCATCACGGCCAGCGAGGTGACCGACTTGCCGGAACCGGACTCCCCGACGACGCCGAGCACCTCGCCGGGACGGACCGCGTAGCCCACGCCCCTCACCGCGCGGACCGCGCCGGGCCCCGAGCCGAAGGTGACGTCGAGGTCGCGCACCTCCAGCACGGGGGCGACCGGGCCGGGCGCGGCCGCGTGCTCGCCGGTCCCGCGGGTCCGGGATGCCGCGCCCGAGGGCCACTCGCTCGTCACCGGTCACCCGCCCCGGTGCGACGTGGGGTCGAAGGCGTCGCGCAGCGAGTCGCCGACCAGGTTCACCGCGAGCACGGTGACGATCAGCAGGCCCGCGCAGAACCAGAACGTCCAGGGGGCGTAGAGGGCCGTCCGCGCGCCGTCGGCGATGAGGCTGCCCAGCGAGACGTCGGGTGGCTGGATGCCGAACCCGAAGTAGGACAGGGACGTCTCGGTGAGGATCGCGGCGCTGACGTTGAGCGTGGCGTCGACGACCAGCAGCGAGGACATGTTGGGGATCACGTGACGGAAGATGATCCTCGTCGGGGGCACCCCCATGAACCTGGCCGCGTGGATGAACTCCCGCTCCCTGAGCGAGATGGTCATGCTCCGGACGATCTTCGAGGTGACCATCCACAGGAAGAGCGCCAGCACGAGCACGAAGACCGGCCACTGCCTCCCGGCGAAGAGCGGGGACATGACGGCGAGGATCAGGAAGGCCGGGAGCACCAGCAGCAGGTCGGTCAGCCAGGTCAGCGCGCGGTCGGTCCAGCCTCCGAAGTATCCGGCGAAAGCCCCCACCACGGCCGCGAGCGCGGTGCCGACCACCGCGGCGAGCAGGCCGACGATCAGGGAGCGCTGCAGGCCGCGCAGCGTGACCGCGTACACGTCGGCGCCGGTCTGCAGGGTTCCCCACCAGTGGTCGGCGGAGGGCGGCGCGAGGAAGGCCGTGTAGTCCTTCGAGGCGTACGTCCAGCGGGTGAGGTAGGGCCCGGCGAAGGCGAGCAGGAAGATCAGCGTGAGCAGCGCGAAGCCGATCCTGCCCCGGCCCGAGCGGAGGAGGCGGCCCGCGACCACCCGCAGCCGCGAGGGCGCCTTGATCCTGTCGACGGACGCCCGCTGTTCGGCGAGCTCCTCCTCGGCGATGGTCATCTCCGGCTCACCCCACCCGGACGCGCGGGTCGAGGACGGCGTGCAGCACGTCGGAGGCGAGCGAGGCCAGCAGCACGGCCAGCGCGGCGAAGCAGCTGATCGCCGCGACGGTGTTGACGTCGTTGGTGGAGATCGAGTCGACCAGCTGCTCCCCCATGCCGTGCCAGCCGAAGATCTTCTCGGTGAAGGTGGTGCCGACCAGCAGCGCGCCGAAGGTGAAGGCGAAGTAGGTGACCGCCGGGATCAGCGCGGTGCGCAGCGCGTGCCGGGTCAGCGCGGCGCGGCGGCTCAGCCCCTTGGCCATCGCCGTGCGGATGAAGTCGGCGCCGAGCACGTCGAGCATCATGTTGCGCTGGTAGCGGCTGTAGACGGCGACCAGCCCGAGCGACAGCGACAGCGTGGGCAGGACCAGGTGCCGGATCCGGTCGAGCGCGGCGGCGGCGAGCCCTCCCGGCAGGCCCGGGGTCGCCTCGCCGCTGACGAGGAGGATCTGGGTGCCGGCCGCCTCGTTGAGCCGGATCGCGGCGATGATCAGGATGTTGGCCAGCACCACCGTGGGGATCGCGAGGACGACGAAGGACAGACCGGTCGACAGCCGGTCGAAGAGGCCGTACTGCCTGACCGCGGCGTAGGCGCCGATGAGCACGCCGGTGACGCTGCCGAGGATCAGCCCGATCGTGATCAGGCGCAGCGTGACGCCGATCCGGCGCCCGAGGTCGTCGCCGACCGAGCCTCCGGCCACCGTCTTGCCGAAGTCGCCGCCGGCGAGGTCGCCCGCCCAGGTCAGGTAGCGCTCGAACAGCGGGGTGCGGTCGTTCAGGTTGAGCTCGGTGAGGCGCGCGTCGACGACGGCCGGGGGGATCGGGGGGTTGCGGCCCTCGTAGTTGGATCGCGGGTTGAGGGCGGAGGCGGCCAGCATGTAGGCCAGACTGGTGGCCACGACGATCAGCACCAGATAGTTGAGCAGCCTGCGGGCAAGGAATCCCGCCATCTTTCCTCCTCCGGAGCCCCGCCGCTGTCGGTGACCATCTTGCTACACTCGGCGACCGGCGGGCTGCACAGCGTACCGAATCGGAGGGATCTCGGTGAGAGATGACGTCGCAGGGCCCGCGAGTCAGCCGGTCGGGTCCGGGGAGGGCCAGATCGGGTCCGGAGCACGATCGGTCGAGTCCTGGGGCGCGGCCGGTCGGGGCCGGGGCGCGGCCGGTCGGGGCCGGTTCACAGAGCGCCGGAGTCACCCTCCGGAGGCCGGGGCCGTTTCCCCTCGCGCCAGGGCCACTTCCCGGAGAGTCGGGACCGTTTCCCGGAGAACAGGCGGCACCTCCCGGAGAACCAGGACCGTTTCCCGAAGAACCGACGGCACCTCCCGGAGGTCCGGGTCACTTTCCGGAGAGCCGGGTCACTTCCCGGCGAGTTCGTCCACGGCGGCGCGCAGGTCGGCGCTGGTGATGGTGGTCAGGTCGGCGGCGCTCGCGGTGCCTCCGCCGAGGGCGGCCAGGCGGACGTCCCTGCGCATCGCGGCGCGTTCGAAGAGCGAGCGCGCGAACCTGCCGTTGCCGAGACCGTCGATCAGGCCCTCGTCGCAGACCCAGGTGAAGACCTCGGTGAGGTCGCGGCGGGCGGCGTCGTCGAACCGGTCGCCCGACGCGTCGGCGAGCAGCACCGCGATCTCGGTGAGCTCCTCCGGGGAGTACGAGGGAAACTGCACCCGCTGGCTGAACCTGCTGCCCAGGCCCGGGTTGGACGACAGGAAGGTGTTCATCTCCCGCTCGTACCCGGCCAGGATGATCACCAGCCGGTCGCGGTCGTCCTCGGCCCGCTTGAGCAGTGTCTGCACGGCCTCGGTGCCGAAGGCGTCGCCCCCGCTGTAGCCGGAGTTGACCAGGCCGTACGCCTCGTCGACGAACAGCACCCCGCCGAGCGCCCGGTCGACCAGCTCGTTCGTCTTGATCGCGGTGGCGCCCAGGTGCTGGCCGACCAGGTCGGCCCGCTGCGCCTCGACCACGTCGGGCTGGGCGAGCAGGCCCAGCGCGGCGAAGATGCGGCCCAGGATGCGGGCCACGGTGGTCTTGCCGGTGCCGGGCGGCCCGGCGAAGACGAAGTGCCGCATCTGCGGCGGGGTCGGCAGCCCTCGCTCCTGTCGCATCTTCGCCACCCTGAGCTGCGCGGCGATCGCGTGCACCTGTCGCTTGACGGGCTCCAGGCCCGCCATGCGGTCGAGGTCGGCCAGCGCCTCCTCGAGGGAGGGGGCGGCCTGGTAGCTCCGGTAGCGGGCGGTGAGCTCGTCGAAGGCCTTGACGACGTCGCTCTCGACCGTGGTGACCAGGTCCTCGGTGGTGGGCGCGCCACCGGCCCCCACCACGCGCACGTCCCTGGCCTGCGCGGCGGCCTCCACGAGGCTGCGGACGAACCGGGCGTTGCCCAGCTCGTCGACGATCGCGCGCCGGTGGATGTCCTCGAAGCGGGCGAGCAGCGCGGGCGCGGCCTCGGGTGCCATCCGGTCGCCCCGGCGCTCCTGCAGCAGCCCGGTGATCTGGAGCAGCTCGTCCGGGCCGTAGCTGGGAAAGCGGACCCTGCTGGAGAACCGGCTGGACAGGCCGGGGTTGGACGCCAGGAAGGTGGCCATCTCCTTCTCGTATCCGGCCAGGATGACGATCAGCCGGTCGCGGTCGTCCTCGGCCCGCTTGAGCAGCGTCTGCACGGCCTCCGCGCCGAACCTGTCGGGCTGGCCGTCACCGGAGTTGATCAGGCTGTACGCCTCGTCGACGAACAGCACCCCGCCGAGCGCCCGGTCGACCAGCTCGTTCGTCTTGATCGCGGTGGCCCCGAGGAACTCCCCCACCAGGTCGGCCCGCTGGGCCTCCACCACGTAGGGGGTCTCCAGCAGGCCGAAGGCGTAGAAGATCTTCGCGACGGTCCTGGCCACGCTGGTCTTGCCGGTGCCCGGCGGGCCGACGAACACGAAGTGCCGCATCGGCGGCTCGGTGGAGTATCCGGCCTCCTTGCGCAGCCTCGCCGCCTCGATCGAGGCGGCGATCGAACGGACCTGCTCCTTCACCGGGGCCAGTCCGATCATGGCGTCCAGCTCGCCGAGGGCCTCCTCCACCGAGATGGGCGGCGGCGCGTCCCGCTCGCCGGTCCCCTGGGCAGGGGGGAGGTGGCCGCCCTCGCGGACCCGGAGCCCGGCCTGCTGTCGCTCCCCCGTCTGCAGCGCGATCCGCACCCGGCGGGCCTGCAGGAACCGGTACACGAGCACCCCGGCCGCCACGGCGTACGCGGCCCAGATGACCGGGTACGAGCCGAACCCGGGGACGGCCACGCCGAGCACGACGGCCGTCAGCCCGGCGGGCACCAGCGCCATGACCGTGGTCACCCACGGGGGGACCCAGCGGATGAGGTGGGCGGCTCCGGCGACCAGGGGGCCCAGGAGCATCAGTGCCGTCGGGATCGGCGAGTTCAGGCCGAAGAGGACGGTCTGGAAGATCAGGTTTCCCGCCAGCCAGCCGAGGACCACGAGCAGGGTGGCGGCGGCGCGGGGGAAGCTCAGGGTCAGCGCCGCGAAGCCGAGCAGCGTCAGCGTGACGAAGATCGTGCCGAGGATCGACCAGCCGGTCACCAGCGCCAGCCCGACCGCTCCGGCCAGCACCGCGACGTAGATCAGCCTGCGCAGGGGCGGCGCGAGCCGGAAGTAGCCCAGCCGCACCTGCTCGAACAGATCCCGTGCCGCCGCGCGCCCCGCCGGACGGGCCCTGCTGGACTCCCGCATCACGCCTCCCCGGTTCGCCCCCGGTTATACCGCAACAAGAGGACGTTTGCGCGTGCCTGAGGGGCACGCCACGCCGTCGTGCGGGCACGATCAGATATACGGATGAGGACGGATGAAACCAACGTTCGAGGCAGCAAGCTCGCCCCGCTCCGTCCCTCCGGTCCCACACTTCCCTGTGCCGCCGCCGCGCCCCGCGCGCGGCGGCCCGATCCCGCGTCCCCCACGGGTGGTACGGCCCGGTCCCGGCCGCCGCCCGTCGCCCGTCCGCGCGGGGACGCGCGAGGAGGCACGGGGTGACGCGAGGAGGCACGGGGTGACGCGAGGAGGCACGGGGTGACGCGGGACGACGCGCGGAGACACATCAGGGGACGGGCAGGAAAATGTCACCGCCCGGCAAGACGGCCCACGGCCCGATCGCGGCAGCCCACGGCCCGGCCGCGGCGACCGCCCGGCCCCTCGGCCCGCGACCCTGGAGTCCCCCTCGGCCCCTCGCCTCCGTCGGCCCCGGAGTCCCCCTCGGCCCGCGACCCCGCTGCCCGCCCGGCCCCCCGCTGCCCCGCCCGGCCCCTCGGCCCGCGATCCCGGTGGCCGTTTCAGCCTCGGTGGGCCCGGCCCTGGTGGCGGCCGGGATACTCGCCGACCACGACCTCCTTGGGGGTGATCCTCAGCAGGTCGGCCTCGGTGTCGCCGATGGCGATGCCGCGTACCTCGGCCCAGAAACGGCGGTCGAGCGGATCGGCGACGAAGACCGCCACCCTGGGGTCGCGCTCGGCGGCCTCCCAGGCGTCGGAGGCGGCGATCAGGCGCAGCTCGCCGCTCGGGCCGACCGAGCTGACCGCGCCGACGGCGAGCGCGCGCGGGCCGCTGGGATCGGCGTACGCGAGCACCACCCCCCGCGCGTAGGTGAAGGCCGCGCGCACCTCCCCGCTGAGCCCCACCGGCGGGCCCACGTCGCCGGGAAGGCGGCTCCCGCAGCCGTCGCACATGACCAGCGAGGCCCGCCACGGCCCCGGCGCGCCCCGCCACCACGCCCGTACCGACCTCGCGGCGAATATCGCCACCGGTACGGCCAGCAGCGCGACCCCGGCCCGCCAGGTCCACTCGCCCACCGTGACGAGCCCGAGGACCGGTGCCGCTCCGGCCACGCCCAGCAGGACCGACGCCGAGGCGGGCAGGGCCAGCGCCGCCGCCAGCCCCCGGTCGGAGGCGAGCGCGCGGGTGAGGCGGGTGAGGCCGGGGGCCGGGCCGACCCGGCCGCGGGCCCAGCCGAGCGCGAGCGGCACGACGAGCGCGACCGCCGCCCAGCTCCGCTCGTCCAGCACGACGACCGCCGCCACGACCGCGACCGGCACCGACCAGACCCGGCCCGCCACCAGCCAGAGGGTCACGTTCACGTCGCGCCTGGCCGTGCGGTCGTCGCCGGCGGCGGCGAACTCGGCCAGCGCCCTGACCGGCCGCCCGCGCCACGCCTCGACGAGCACGCGCAGGACGAGCAGCACGGTCCCGTTGAGGAGGACCAGCCCGGCGAGACCCGCCCAGACCAGCCCCGGCACACCCGGCACCGGGCCGGAGAGGACCGGCGGGGCCTCCGCGGGGAGGGTGGCCACGGCCGCGACGTACGCGGCCACGGCGACCAGGGTGATCGAGACCGACATGCCGAGCCAGAGGTCGCGGGCGAGCATGCCGGGCACGTACGACCAGAGCCTGACCCGGTGCGCCTGTCTGAGGGTGATCGCCAGGACGGCGAGCAACACCAGCCCGCCGCCGATCCTCGCCACGGAGGCCAGGCCGAACCCGAACTCCGCCACGCAGACCGCGACGAGGGCGACGGCCAGCAGGACCCGGGTCCGCCGCGACCACCTCTCCAGGGCGCGCCTGGCCCGGCCCGTCTCGCGCGGGTCGACCGGCCAGGCGGGGTCGTGGTGGGCGCGCGGACGCTCCCAGCGCAGCCGGGTCAGGCCGAGGTTGATCCTGGCGCCCGGGTGGTCCGGCAGGCGGCGCAGCGCCTCGCGGTAGGCGGTCTCCGCGAGGCCGTACTCGCCTCTCAGCAGCGCGAGGTCACCGGCGAGGACGTGCGGGTCCGGCTCCTCCGGCGCGTAGCGCACGGCCCTGGCCGCCTGGGCCCGCGACTCGCGCCAGCGCCCCGGCACCCTGCGCAGCGCGGCTCCCAGGCGCATCCGCGCGGCCCAGGAGCCCGGTGCGAGGCGTACGGCCTCCTCGGCGGCCGCCACGGCCTCCGCGTCGCGGCCGAGCCGCTCGAACGCGAGGCTGGCCAGGCGGTACCCCCAGTCGGCGCCGGACTCGGCGCGGGGGTCGAGGTCCAGCGCCCTGCGGGCCGCCTCCAGCGCGGCCTCGGGCCGGTCGCGGCCCAGCCACGCGGCGGCCACGGCGCACCACTGCCGGGGATCGGCGGGGTCCCGTGGCTGCGGGACGGGGACCGAGGCGGGGTCGTGCTCGCTCTCGTACCGGGGGTCGGCGGGATCCCGCGCCGGCACGGGGGCCTGACCGGAGTCGTACCCGTGCCGGGGGTCGGTGAGGTCTCGCGGCGGCGGTGGGCCGTGCTCGCGCTCGTAACGGGAGTCGGCCGGGGCCTGACCGGGGTCTTTCCCGCGCCGGGGGTCGGCGGGATCCCCCGGGGGCGCGGGGGCCTGACCGGGGTCTTTCCCGCGCTGGGAGTCGGCGGGGTCCCTCGGGGGCGGGGGGATCTGGCCGGAGCCCTTCCCGTGCCGGGGATCGGCGGGCCCCCCCGGGCGCACGGGGGCCTGGCCGGGGTCTTTCCCGTGCCGGGGGTCGACGGGGTCTCGAGGGGGCGGGACCTGGGCGGAGCCGTTTCCGCCGGGCCCGCTCACCACGGCGGCTCACGGGCCTCGCGCTGACCTTCCACGATCGCCATGGTCCGTGCGAGATCACCTTTTGCCTAGACGGCGGTATATGCCTGTATCTCTCTAGAGAGGTCGCCGACACCCCTGTGAGGCCCCGAATATTGACCAATCGAGCGCCCTAAAACGGACATATCCACGTGAATTAATCACCGAATGCCGCCCCGGGCACTGCCCGACTTCGCCTAAGCTGCGACGCATGTTCGTCCAGGCCGGCAAATCCTGAGCGGCTCATGACCACCGTCATCGCCAGACGCGCGGACGGCGACCCGCGGGCATCCGGGGCCGGCCGGTGGTCGGTCCTCGCCGTCCTCTGCTTCAGCCTGCTGCTGATCGCGGTGGACGCCACGGTTCTGCACATCGCGGTACCGGCGCTGACGGCCGCCCTCGAACCGTCCTCCGTGGAGCTGCTGTGGATCATCGACGTCTACTCGCTGATGGTCGCGCCGCTGCTGCTGACCTTCGGCACCCTCGGTGACCGGTACGGGCGCAAGCGCCTGGTGCTGGCCGGGTACCTGGTCTTCGGTGCCGCCTCGGCCGCGGCGGCGTTCGCGCCGACCCCGCTCGCGCTGATCTCCGCACGCGCGCTGCTCGGCCTCGGCGGAGCGATGATCATGCCCGCCACGCTCTCCATCATCCGGCAGGTCTTCGTCGACCGGCACGAGCGGGCGATCGCGCTGGGCGTGTGGAGCGCGGTGGCCGCGGCCGGGGCCGCGGTCGGCCCGATCGTCGGAGGGGTGCTCGTCGAGCACTTCTGGTGGGGCGCCGTCTTCCTGATCAACGTCCCCATCCTGGTGGTCCTGCTGCCCGTCGCGGCCAGGCTCCTTCCCGAGTCCCGCAGGCGCTCCAGCCGGCCGTGGGACGCGCTGAGCGCGCTGCTGTCGGTGCTGGGCATCCTCGGGGTGGCCTTCGGCCTGAAGGAGGCCGGAGCCGGGCAGCCGGGCGGCCTGGCGGCGTTCCTGGGCGGGGTCTGGCTGCTGGTCTGGTTCGTCCGCAGGCAGCGGCGGCTGGCCTTCCCGCTGCTGGACCTGAGCCTGTTCCGGCGGCGGGCGTTCTGCGCCGGGGTGGGCGCCGTGCTGCTGACGGTCTTCGCCCTGGTCGGGCTGGAGCTCATGCTCGCCCAGTATCTCCAGCTGGTCCTCGGCGACAGCCCGCTGGAGGCGGCCGTACGGATGCTCCCCCTCATGATCGCCTCGATCGCGGGCGGCCTGGCCGGGGCGCGGCTGCTGCGCCGGTTCGGGCTGCGCGCCACGATGGGCGGCGGGCTGGCGCTGACCGCCCTCTCCCTCTCCCCCACCCTGGCCTGGCACACCGAGGGGCATCCGATGGCCCTGACGCTCTGCTTCGTCGGCATCGGCTTCGGCATCCAGGTCACCCTGCTGGCGGCCTCCGACACGATCATGTCCTCCACCCCGGAGGCCCAGGCGGGCGGCGCCGCCGCGATCGAGGAGACCGCCTACGAGCTGGGCGCCGGGCTCGGGGTCGCGGTGCTCGGCACGATCACCGCGGTCGTGTACGCCCCCTCGCTGGCCTCGGTCCCCGGTGTCGCGCCCGCGATGATGGACCAGGCCCGCCAGTCGCTCGCCTCCGCCGCGCACACGGCGCGGGAGCTCGGCGGCGGCGTGGGGGACGCCCTGCTCGGCGCGGCCCGCGTCGCGTTCGTCTCCGGCCTGCACACGACGGTGGCGGTGAGCGTGTTCCTGCTCGGCGGGACCGCGCTGGTCGTGACGCTCCTGGTGCCCCGCCGCCCCGACGGGCGGGAGGACGACCCCTCGTGACGGGTTTGGAAGGCCCCTGCTCGGTCATCTATCGGTCAAGCGTGGGCAGGAACGGGGAATCTAACCAGAATGAGGAACCGTGCGACAAACCCTCCATGATCTTGCTTCCCTCGCCGCCAGGCTGGGCGTGGGCGGGATCTTCTTCGCCAACGGCTGGCACAAGCTCGAAGCAGGCCTGAACGCCACCGCCGAGCAGTTCACCAGCCTGGGTGCCTCCGGCCCCTACGTGTGGGCCGCCACCACCATGCTGACGGAACTCATCGGCGGCGCGCTGCTGGTGGCCGGTCTCGCGGTGCCCGCGTGCGGGCTGCTGCTGTTCGCCGAGGCCCTCGCCGTGTTCGTCCTGGCCAGCGGCGAGGTGGGCCTGCCGCTCACCGGCGGTGACGCCAAGCTGATCGTGGCGCTCGGGGCCGCCTCCATCCTGCTCGCGGTCGGCGGCGCGGGCCGCCTGTCGGTCGACCACATGGTGGTGATCAAGCGCCGCGAGGCCGAGGCCGCCGAGGACTTCGCCGCCGAGGCCGAGGCCGACGACGTCATCGCCGCGCTGCGCGAGCCCGAGGTTCCCCCCGCGCCCGCCCGGCCCGGCGCGGGGAAGAAGCCCGGCGAGTCCGCTCCGCCCGCCTCGCAGCGGCTCCCGGAAGGACCCGCCTCGGAGCGTCCCGCGGGGGGATCCATCTCGGGAGGATCCCCCTCCGAGGGCGCCACCGACACCGCGGAGTTCCCCGCCGCCACCCGTCCCCGTACGCGCACCCGCAAGCCCCCGTCCGGTGCCGCCTCTTCCGTGCCTCCCGCGACCCCCGCGACCACGCCCGCACCGGTCGCGTCGCCCACGCCCGCGCCCAAGCCCGGTAAGGCGGGCGACACCCTCGTGGCCGGGAAGAAGGACAGGCCCTCCTCGGAGAGCTGACCATCTAAAACGACATTTCCCTCTTTTGGGACAGAGGGGCTTTCTTCTCCGTTTAATGAGATTTGCGGGGAGATGCCGTACCCGCACAATGAGCGGATGCGCCTCCCCGGCTGGTTCGCGGAGCGGGTCGAGCCCGCCCCGCCGGAGACCGAGCTCCGCGTCTCCACCCTCGAACTCTTCTTCGACCTGGTCTTCGTCTTCACCGTCACCCAGCTCACCGGTCTCCTGGTGGACGGCCTGCAGGACGGCAGGCCCGCCGAGAGCGCGCTGCGCGCGCTGCTGGTCTTCGGCGCCATCTGGTGGATGTACGCCGGTTACGCCTGGCTGACCAACGCCGTCCCCCCGACACGTCCGGCCCGCAGGGTGCTGATCCTGCTGGGCATGGCCGGATTCATGATCGTGGCACTGTCGATCCCCTCGGTGTTCGACGGCGACGGCGTGGCGTTCGCGGTCGGGTACCTGCTGCTGATCCTCGTGCACGCCGGGCTGTACCTGCAGGTCACCTCGGCCTTCGCCCGGGTGCTCCCGTTCAATCTCGGCGGGGTCGCGCTCATCGGCCTGGCCGCCCTGGTCCCCGCGCCGTACACCTACCTGCTCTGGGCCGGCGCGGTGGCCCTGCTGTGGGGCAGCCCGTACTTCATCGGGCAGAAGGGCTTCAACCTCCGGGCCGGGCACATCGTCGAGCGGCACGGCCTGCTGGTGATCGTGGCACTCGGCGAGTCGATCGTGGCGATCGGCATCGGCGCCAAGGGACTCCACGTCGGCCTCGCCCTCGGCCTGGCGGCGGTGCTCGGCCTCGCGCTGGCCGCCTGCCTGTGGTGGCTCTACTTCGGCGGCGACGACGAGGGACGTGCCGAGCACACCCTGGAGGCGGCCGAGCCGGTGCGGCGCACCCGGCTGATCCTCGGCGCCTACTTCTACGCGCACATCCCGATGCTGCTGGGCATCGTCGCGGTCGCCGCGGGCGTCAAGAAGGCGATCGGCCACCCGGTGGACCCGCTGAAGTTCGGTGCGGCCCTCACCCTGGCCGCGGGCGTCGCCCTGTTCATGGCGGGCGACGCCTGGTTCCGGCGCGTCCTCGGCATCGCGGGCAACGGGCTCCGGGCCGCGGGCGCGGCGGTCTCGCTCCTGACGGTCGCGCTCGGCCTCTGGTCGGCCCTCGCGCAGCTCACCGCGCTGACCGCCCTGGTGATCGCGGTGATCATCTTGGAACGGCGCCGGGCCGCGGTCCGGGAACCGGTTCCTCCACAGGGGTGAAACGTTCGGCGAACGCGGCCCGGTTGGCGGAGTCGGGTGAACGGTCCCAGACCGCGAACACCACCCGTTCGAACACCGCCGAGAACGCACCGCCCTCGGTGAGGTGGGTGTGGAACGCCCCGGCGACCTCACGGGGGTCGTTGCGGAACACCCCGCATCCCCAGGCGCCGAGGACCAGCCCGCGCGCGCCGTGATGGGCGGCCACGGCCAGCACCCTTTCCGCGCGCTCGTGGAGCGCGCGCCGGATTCGGTCCCGCGCGCCCGGGTCACGGCGTAGCGCCTGCCCGGCGTTGGGAGCGGGAGAGGTCAGGAAGGAGACGAGGTACGGCTCGTTCAGCAGCCGGCCGTCGTCGCCGCGGTGCACGGGAACGTCGGGAGACCAGATGACGCGATGGCTGTAGAGCAGGTCGGAGGAGGCGCGGTGGGCGGCGTAGTAGTCGGGAGCCCGCAGGAGACAGGGATACAGCAGGGCGTTGCGGCAGAGATCCTCCTCCTGGGCCTTGGCCCCGCCGAGGTAGCCGCCTCCGGGGTTGCGGGCCGAGGCGAAGTTCAGAACGGCGATCCGCCCGGCCCCGGCGAGGTGCAGCCGTCGCGCGGCCTGGAGGCTACTCTCGGCGGTCACCTGGAAGGACGTCCGGCGGCGATCGGACTCCGGGCGGGGCACATCGATGTGCCCGTCCGCCGGGTGACTCACGGTGCCGGAGAGCGCCGCCTTCAGTGCCGGGCCCACGACGACGACGGTGCCGTCATCGGTCGCGTACTCGCCCTCGGCGGCGATCCGCGCGTTGACGGCCGCGATCCCACGCAGTCTTCTGCTCACGTGTCCGCATCGTAGGCCGTGACCGTCTCACCGGCCGAACGGTTTTCGCGACTTCGCGCCCCGCCTCACCGCGGCTTCGGGGCAGGAAACACCAGGTTCCCGCCTGCCCGCCGGAATGACGCGCGTACCCGTGTCCGGCTGCGGTGCTCCACACGCCGACCCTCAAGGCACGGTGGCGCGGGTCCCTCCGGATCCCGCGCCACCGCACCCGTCTCCACCGGGCCCTACCGGACAGCAGCGCCGTCCAGATCGCCCGAGCCTCGCCGACCGGCCACGTGGAGGTCTCGTGAACCTCGTCGTCCCCGTCCTCGAGCTGAACGGTCCGCCACAGGAACGCCCGTCCGGCGCCCTCGCGCAACTCGTAGACCGTGGCCCGGCAGAAACAGGTCCAGGCCACCGAACGTACCCGCCCCAGCGCCGGGTACGGCCTTCGCCACCCCAGCCGGACGTGATCACGCTGAGCCATCACCACATACGGGCTCAGGCACGTGCCCACCACATGAACGGGCTCGCCGACGAGCTGACTCACGCGACAGGGCAGGCGGCTTCGGCAGACGGGGTGTGAGAGACGGCCACGTTCCATGACCTTCGGCACGCTCGCGCAGCCCCGGCGTGGTCGAAGCGGAACGCCGTGAGAATGTTCCGGCCTCAGTGCCGCGCGGGGCAATCCGACGAAGACACGATCTCGATGCCGATGGGTGGAATCATCCCCGCCTTGCGGTCCGAGTAGCGGTCCTCGTCCGGAACGGGAGCCTGAGTCGGTTCGGTCTGCCGCTCCCAGAAGTCGATCACCTCCTGCGCGGCGACCTCGGTCGTCGGACGCGAGGGACAGCCCAGGCTCCGCGACGCGGCGGCACCGACCGACGGGAGTGCCGCCAGCGCCATGACCAGCAGGAGAATCAAGGAGCGCCGACCCCGCACGTGCTCACTCCCCTGCTTTTCCGCCGACCGGCTCCAGGCGCGACACCCCATACCGGATCCGGATACTCCTACACCACATCTGCTGACGCGACCGTCCCCGCCACGGGCGCGTCAGAGAAAGAAGATCACCAGAACGACGAGGCCGAAGCTCAGTGCCACGAATTGTGGCGTTCTGGGGTGCCGGGCGGCCTCTCGCCGCGAGGAGATCACCAGTACGGCGCCCAGGCCCAGCGCCGTCAGCAGGTGCAGGCCGTACCACCAGGGGGTGGACAGCCTTCCCAGGAAGGTCCCGGACAGCAGGTCGTCGACGGCCCCGTAGCCGGAGAGCCCGGCGAGCAGGCTCAAGCCCAGGCCCAGCAGCGCGAACACGTACCGGAACCCGCCGAGCAAGGTCCAGACGACGGCTCCCAGGACGAGCAGGATCGAGGAGGAGTGGTGCGCCTGCCGCACGAGCAGGCCGCCGCGCACCTCGAAGCTGATCTCGAACGCCGACCGGTAGGCGGCACTCATGGGAACGCCGTGCAGCGGCGTGTAGCTGCCGTCGTAGTACACGATCTCGCTGCTGGGCGTGTAGAAGAACGCCAGGAAGCTCCCGGTGAGCAGGACGATCACGAAGCAGTAGATCAGCATCTCGCCCACCAGCTGCCTTGCTCTCTCCATTCGGCATATTCCACCACAAAGATCAGCTCAGGTCCGCCGCGTGTGAGCATCGTCCCGGTCGTTTGACCACCGGGCTCTGGCCAGGGGCGACGAATCGGCCGGGCCGGGAACGGATCAGAGCTCGAAGCGGGCCACCCGGCGGAGTTTGTTCATGGCGTCCAGGGCGGCGACCTTGTAGGACTCGGCCAGGGTGGGGTAGTTGAAGACGGCGTCGACCAGATAGTCGATGGTGCCGCCGCAGCCCATGACGGCCTGGCCGATGTGCAGGAGCTCGGTGGCGCCGGTGCCGAAGACGTGCACGCCGAGCAGGGCGCGGGTGTCCGGGGAGACCAGGAGCTTCAGCATGCCGTAGGTGTCGCCGATGATCTGGCCCCGGGCCAGCTCGCGGTAGCGGGAGATGCCGACCTCGAAGGGGACGTGGGAGGCGGTCAGCTCGTCCTCGGTGGGACCGATGAAGCTGATCTCGGGGATGGTGTAGATGCCGATCGGCTGCAGGTGGTGGATGCCGCGCAGCGGTTCGCCGCAGGCGTGGTGGGCGGCGATGCGGCCCTGCTCCATGGAGGTGGCGGCCAGGGAGGGGAAGCCGATGACGTCGCCGACGGCGTAGATGTGCGGCACGGCGGTGCGGTAGTGCTCGTCGACCTGGATGCGGCCCCGGGCGTCGGCGGCCAGCTCCGCGGCCTCCAGGGCGAGCTCGTCGGTCATGCCGTGGCGTCCGGCCGAGTACATCACCGTCTCGGCGGGGATCCGCTTGCCGCTCTCCAGCACGGTCAGCGCGCCCCGGGGACGGCGCTCCACCGCGGCGACGGTCTCGCCGAAGCGGAAGGTCACCGCCAGATCGCGCAGGTGGTACTTGAGCGCCTCGACGATCTCCAGGTCACAGAAGTCGAGCATCCGGTCGCGGCGCTCGACCACGGTCACCTTGGTCCCCAGCGCGGCGAACATGGAGGCGTACTCGATGCCGATCACCCCGGCCCCCACGACCACCATCGAGTCGGGGATGTCCTGCAACTGCAGGATGCCGTCCGAGTCGATGATCGTGTGGCCGTCGAACTCCACGGTGTCGGGACGGGCCGGCCGGGTGCCGGTGGCGATGACGATCTTGTCGGCGGTGACCTTGGTCTCGTGGCCGTGCTCGTCGACGACTCCGACCGTGTGCGGGTCCACGAAGTGGCCGTGCCCGTTGAGCGTCGCCACGTGGTTGCGCGACAGCTGGCTGCGGATCACGTCGATCTCCCGGCCGATCACGTGCTGGGTGCGGATCCCCAGGTCCGCCGCGGTGATCTCGTCCTTCACCCGGTAGCTCTGGCCGTACATGCCCCGCTGGTTGAGGCCCGTCAGGTGCAGGACGGCCTCGCGCAGCGTCTTGGAGGGGATGGTGCCGGTGTTGATGCACACCCCGCCGAGCATGTTGCGCCGCTCGACGAGCGCGACACGCCGTTCGAGTTTCGCCGCGGCGATCGCGGCCTTCTGACCACCTGGCCCGGAACCAAGAACAAGGACATCAAAATCCCACATAGGCCCCAGTGTGAAGGCAGGAGGCGGTCTCAGCCAGACTCACGGAATACCAGATCGTGTCAGTCTCGTTAATACCGCCTCACGCCGTCATGGGAATGCGACGTGACCCGGTGTCCGGACGGCGCCACGCACCGGCGCGGGCCCGGCGCGGGCCCGGCACAGCACAGGCACAGCGCGGCTCCGGGACCTCACACCCGCGCGCCGACCCGGTCCACGATCGCGGTCGCCCCCTCCTTCCTCGCGCAGTGGGCGCAGCAGAACCAGTGCTGCCCGGCCTCGACGCCGTGCCCGACGATCCGGACCCCGCAGTGCTCGCAGATGGGCGCCATCCGCTGGATCGCGCACTCGAAGCTGTCGAAGACGTGCACCTTGCCCTGGGCGTGCACCTCGAAGCTCATGTCGTAGTCGTTACCGCACGTTTCACAGCTCGCCATGTTTCCCCCCGAAAACTCACGGCATTTCCGGTGAAAGTCGTACCCAGGTATCCGCAGGTCAGACAATCCATCCCGTCAGGATCATCCCGGCGGCCAGCAGCACCAGGGCCAGCACCACCAGCGCGACCGGCAGCAGGGGACGCAGCCGGGCGAGCCTCCCGCGCGCCACGAGGCGGGCGCGGTCGGCCTCGATCCACTCCCCCAGGCGGGGCCAGGCGTACGGAAGCGCCTGGTGGACCAGACGCGCCTCGTCCCCCCGGTGCGCGACCAGCCCCGTGAAGCCGCGCAGGACGCGCTCGGACCCGGCGGGCACCCTGGCCTCGCGGGCGACCGGCTGCCCGTCGGGGGCGATCGCGACGAGTCTCAGGAACACCGCGGGCGCGCGCTCCCGGTCCGCCGGGCCGAGCGCGGCGTACGCGGACTCGGCCAGCGCCCCCAGCCCGGGGTCGTCGCAGGCCGTACGGACCCTGGCCGCCACCTCGGTCCCCGCCCGCAGCAGCGCGGCCGTCCCGGGATCGCTCCCCGCCCCCAGCGACGAGGCCGTCCCGGGACCGGTCCCCATCGGGGGCAACGCGGCCGTCCCGGGACCGGTGCCCGCCCGCGGCGCGGCCGTCCCGGAGAGCAGGGCGATCAGCAGGTCGCGGGCGGCCGGCCTGGCGCGAGGGTCCTTGGCGAGCGCGGCGGCGGCCAGCGGCCGCAGGAGCGGGGGCAGCGAGCCCAGGTCGGGATCGAGGGAGAGGATCCGGTGCATCACCCCGCCCAGGCTGCCCGCCGCGAACGGGTCCTCGCCGGTCGCGGCGTACAGCACGATCCCGCCCCAGGCGAACACGTCGGCGGCCGGGCCCGCCGCGCCGCCGGTGAACACCTCGGGCGCCGTGTACGACGGCACGCGCGTCCTGAGGCCGGTGGCGGTCAGCGACGTCACCCGCCCGGGGGCCATCCCGAATCCGGTGACCCTGGGACCGTCCCCGCCGAGGATCACGTTGTCGGGCGTGAGGTCGCGGTGGACCACCCCGGCGTCGTGCAGGGCGGTCAGCGCGGTGGCGACCGCGGCCGCGAGGCCGTGCAGGTCGTCGCCGCCGAAGACCCGCCCGGCCCGGCGCAGGCTGGGCCCCTCCACGTACCGGCTGACGATGTACGGCCTGGGCCCGTCGAGGTCGGCGTCCAGCACCCCCGCCGTGCAGGAGGAGGCGACGCGGCGGGCGGCGGCGGCCTCGGTGGGCGCGCCGGCTCCCGGGTGACCGTGCAGGACCGTCACCGCGACCCGTCCCCCGCCCTGGTCGTACCCCTCGTAGACCACGCCCAGGGCGCCCGCCCCCAGCCGCCCGGCGAGACGGTAGCCGCCCAGCCGCCACGGGTCGCCCACGATCAACTCCTGCGCCACTCTCATGCGGTGTTTGATGCGATTTGCGGAAAGAATGTTTCCCCCGGCGGGGACGGGCGTCGAATCGCCTCACCCCGGGCTTCGAGGGTCAGGATCGCCGAGGGGCCCGGCGCTCCCCGCGCCGGGCGAGCTCCTCCTCGTCCACCAGGGTGAGCATCGGCCTGCCGGGTTCGCACAGCATCGTGACGGTGAACCGGAGCGGGACGTCGTCGCGGTCGTTGCCGTCCTGGTAGTGGATGACGTCGCCGCCCGGCCGGAAGGCGTTGCTTCCCCGTGGCGGTCCGGCCCGGTCAGTCCTCGTACCGGATCTCGCCGAGGATCGCGTCGTCGCCCTCCGGCACCAGGGACCCCTCGCCCAGCTCGGCTCCGAAGTAGCGCGCGTGCGGGTCGGTGACCACCTGGCGCGGATCGCCCCAGCCGGCCAGGTGACGGCTCCGATGAGAATCCTTCCGGTCGTGGATTCCCGGCGCCGGGGCGTCATAGTGCAGGGCCTCCCCCGGGTAAGCCCAAAACCCGCGAAGGAACGGAGGCACGCCATGAGGGTCGTTCAGGCGGGGCAGACGTCGCGGTAGGGCAGGTCCCCCAGGTAGGTGCGCCACTCCGCGCGCGACAGGGTCCGGCCCGCGCGCTCGCAGACCGCCCGCGCCACCGCCTCCGGCTCGACCGGGAACTCGCTCAGGGTGCCCGCCCCGTCCACCGCGATCAGCCGGGCACCGTCGGGACTGAACGTCAGCGCCTGGAGGTCTCCGGGCTGGGCGACGATCGGCTGGCCGAGACGGCGCCCGGTCGCGACGTCCCAGATCCCCACCGACCGCCCGGTCACCGCCGCGGCGATGACGTCGCCGCGAGGTGAGTACGTCAGGCCCGCCCCCGTCCCCTCCTCGCCCCGGATCATGCCGCCCACCCGCTTCCTGCCCCGGGTCTCGAACACCGAGATCCGCCCGATGCGGTCGGCGACGGCGAAGCGGGCACCGGCGTCGCCGAAGGCCAGCGCGATCGCCGGGATGCCGAGGCCGGGCGAGCCGTAGGTCTCGCCGGACGGCTCGCCGGTGGCCGCGTCCAGCAGCCGGTGATCACCGCCCGCGACCGCGAGCGCCCCGCCGTCCGGGGTGAAGACCAGCCCCTCGACCATCTCCTGGGGCCGCGACCACCGGAGTCGTCCACTGGGCACGTCCCAGACGTGGATCTCTCCCTCGGGCTTCACCTCGGCGTCGTAGTAGAGGGTGTACGAGGCCACGGCGGTGCCGTCGGCGCTGATCGCCACGGCGAACACCTGGCCGCCACGGGTGAGGGTGAGGGTGGCGATCCGCTTGAGGGTGGAGGTGTCCCAGACGGTCAGCCGGGGACTGTCCGAGCCGGAGTTGGCCACCAGCCGCCGCCCGTCGGCGCTGAACGCCATCCTGAAGAGGTTGTCGGCGCCCTCGGGCCCGTTGTCCAGCGATCCCAGGCGGGCGCGCCGCCCGAGGTCGCGGATCACGATCTCGCTCGCCCCGTCCGCCCTGGAGGCGAGCAGCCGCCCGCCGGGGCTGAGGGCCGCCCAGCGGGTTCCCGGGCCCTTCAGCGTGACGGGCCTGGTCAGCGCGGAGACGTCGAGGCTCGTCACCGAGTCCTCGGTGAGGTAGCGCAGGGTGCGCCCGTCCGGGTCGAAGGCCACGACGGGCTCGTACGCGTCGATCCTCTGGGTGAGCAGCAGCCTGCCGTCCTCGACCCGCCAGACCCGCAGGGCCGTGTCGACCGCCGAGGCCAGGAAGCGCCCGTCGGGGCTGAAGGCGAGCTCGCCGGTCGCGCCCTCCTCGAAGAAGGTGTCCAGCTTCGCCCCGGTGAACGCGTCACGCAGTTCGACGGTCTTCCCCCTGGCGACGGCGATGGTCGCGCCGTCGGGGCTGTAGGCCACCCTCGGGAAGCAGACACCGCAGCGGCCCCCCAGCGGGATCCTGCGCAGGCCGTCCAGGGCGAAGGCCGCCGCCTCGCCGTCGAGGGTCCCCGTCGCGATCCAGCTCCCGTCGGCCGAGAGGTCGCTGCCGATGGCCCCGCCGACCGGGGAGTGCTTCTGACCGGTCACCACGTTCCAGACGGTGAACCCCTCCCCCTGGCTGACCATGAGCCAGTCCTCCGACCGCCCGAAGGACGCGGTGGTGTCGCCGCCCCCGTTCCGGCCCTGGACCCGCATGACGGCACCGGTCGGCTTCCCGCTCCGCACGTCCCAGATCCTCAGCCTCTCACCGCTGATCACGGCGAGCCTGCCGCCTCGCGGGCTCAGCGCGATCCCGCGCAGCTCGCCGCCGATCCCGGTGAAGCCGCCGGCGCGCCTGCCGGTCCGCACGTCCCAGAGGCGCACCTCGCCGTCGCTCGCGCTGGCGAGGGTACGCCCGTCGGCGCTCAGCGCCCTGAAGGTCTGTATCCCGGTGGCCGGGTCGTGGAAGGTGGCCGTCTCCCGCTGGGTCAGCGAACCGGCGAGGCTCGCCCTCGCCTCGACCACCGGCGCCAGCCGCCAGGCGGCCACGCTCAGCAGCATCGCCCTGACCGGCTCGGCGGTCCGCAACGCGTCGGCCGTCGCGGCGAGCCTGGCGGCCGTCGCCTGGTCGCGCTGGGAGGCGATGACGGCGCTGCGCGCGTCGGCCACCCTGCTCTGCTGCACGGCGAACGCCCCGGCGGCCAGCGCGGCGACCAGCAGCACGGCCAGCGTGCCCGAGAGCACCCTGCCCCTGCGGGCACGCCGCCGGGTGAGGGCGGCTCCCGCCTCCAGGAAGTCACGCTCGACCGGGCTGAGCGTGATGTTGCGGCGCCCGGTGGCCGCCCAGCGCATCGCGCTCTCCAGGCTGCCGCCCTGGAACAGGTCACCGTCCCTGCGCCCCTGGAGCTGCCAGCGCCGCGCGGCGGTGAGGATGCCCCGGTGCACGGCCAGGCCGTCCCGGTTGGCCTGGATCCACGCGCGCAGCCTGGGCCAGGCCTGCGGCAGCGCGGGCCGCGACAGCCAGACCTCCCGGTCGTCGTGGGTGAGCAGGTACGCGAAGACCTCCACCAGGCGCCGTACCGCGGCGGCCTCGCCCTCCTGGCGCCCGTCGAGGAGCTCGGCCCACTGCGCCTGGCGTACGACGAGCTGGTCTTCGTCGCTCACGGTGACCAGCCGCAGGAAGATCTCGGGGGCGAGCTCCCGCTCGGCGGGACCGAGCGCGACGTAGGCGTCCTCGGCGAGGGTGCCTAGCGCGGGGTCGGCCGAGGTCGCGCGGACCTGGGCCCCGGCGTCGCTGCCCGCCGCGAGCAGCCTCGGCGTGTCGATGCTCCTGTCACCGCTGACCAGGGCGAGCAGCAGATCCCTCGCGGTGGGCCTGGACCTGGGGTCCTTGGCGAGCGAGGCGGCGACGAAGGGCCGCAGGTGCTCGGGGAGCATGTCCAGCTGGGGTTGCACCGACAGCACGCGGTGCATGATCCCGCCCAGGCTCTCGGCGCGGAACGGGTCGGCGCCCGTCGCGGCGAAGACCATGATCCCGCCCCAGGCGAAGACGTCGACGGCCGCGGTCGCGCGCTGGCCCATGAAGATCTCCGGGGCCATGTAGGTCGGGGTGCCGGCGACCATGCCGGTCGCGGTCAGCGACATGTCCTCCGTGCGGGCGACCCCGAAGTCGATCACCCGCGGGCCGTCCGGACCCAGCAGCACGTTGTCCGGTTTGAGGTCGCGGTGGATCACCCCGGCCTCGTGGACGGCGGTCAGCGCGGTGGCGATCGCGGTCGCGAGGCGGTGCAGGTCGCCCCCGGTGAAGCGGCGCCCCTCCGCGACGGCTTTGCGCAGGCTGGGACCCTCCACGTACTCGCTGACGATGTACGGCCTGGGCCCGTCGAGGTCGGCGTCCAGCACCCCCGCCGTGCAGAACGAGGCCACCCGGCGGGCG
The DNA here is from genome assembly GCF_042428775.1 of Streptosporangium vulgare. NCBI lineage: Bacteria > Bacillati > Actinomycetota > Actinomycetes > Streptosporangiales > Streptosporangiaceae > Streptosporangium > Streptosporangium vulgare. The sequence goes on from NZ_JBHMBS010000018.1 coordinate 23,883, forward strand.
GCGGCGGCCTCGCGGCCGAACCGGTCGCGCAGCTCGGGGTCGGTCCCGGCGTCGCCGTGCAGGACCTTCACCGCGACGCGCGTGCCCTCGGCGTCGTACGCCTCGTAGACCACGCCCTGGCCGCCCGCGCCCAGCCGCCCGGCCAGCCAGTAGCCGCCCAGCCTCTGCGGATCACCGTCGATAAGTGTCGTACTCAACTCACACTCCGTTCACCGGTGGATTGGACGCCCCGGAGGACGGTGAGGTTCGGGCGATGTCACAGACTCGGGACATGTCTCGTCCTCCTTACGTGAACGGTGACGAAGCTCTCGCGGCGGAGTTCGGGGCCATCCGGCCGCGCCTGGTCGGCGTGGCCTACGGCCTGCTCGGCAGCGTCGACGAGGCCGAGGACGTCGTCCAGGATGCCTGGTTCAGGCTGGGCAGGGCGGAGCGTTCGGAGATCGGGGACGTCACCGGCTGGCTGGTGGTCACAGTATCGAGACTCGCGCTGGACGTACTGCGTTCGGCGCGCGTACGGCGCGAGGAATACATCGGGCCGTGGCTGCCGGAGCCGGTGGTCGGCGAGGGCGACCCCGCCGACAGGGTGACCCTGGACGAGTCGATGAGCCTGGCGATGCTGGTGGTCCTGGAGTCGCTCAGCCCCGCCGAGCGCACCTCCTTCGTCCTGCACGACGTGTTCGGGCTGCCGTTCGAGGAGGTGGCGCGCGCGGTCGGGCGCTCCGCCGCCGCGTGCCGGCAGCTCGCGGCCCGCGCCCGCGGGCACGTCGCGGCACGGGCTCCCCGCTTCGAGGTCGACGAGGCCGAGCACCGCAGGGTCGTCGAGGCCTTCGCGCGGATCATCCGAGGCGGGAACGGCGACGGCGACCTCGGCGCGCTGATGACGCTGCTCGATCCGGACGTGGTGGTGCGCAGCGACGGCGGCGGGGTGGTCGGCGCGGCCCGCAGGCCGGTCCACGGCTCCGACCGGGTGGGCCGCTTCATGCTCGGGGTCGCCAGGAAGTACGGCGGCACCGGGAGGTTGACGGTGACCACGGTCAACGGCCGGGCCGGGCTGCTGTGGGCACGGAACGACGGGCTCTCCGTCTACGGGCTGACCGTCTGCGAGGGCCGGATCACCGAGATCGACATCGTGAGGAACCCGGAGAAACTGAGGAGTGTTCGATGAAAGAGCGGATGGACATCGGCGAGCTCGCCCCTGAGGCCTACCGGGCCATGCGGCAGCTGGAGAGGTACCAGGCGGAGAGCGGCCTTCCGCACGCCACGAGGGAACTCGTCAAGCTGCGGGTCAGCCAGATCAACGGCTGCGGCTTCTGCGTCGACATGCACGCCCACGACGCGAAGGCGTCCGGGGAGAGCGACGAGCGGCTGTTCGCGGTGGCGGCCTGGCGGGAGACGCCCTTCTTCAGTGACGCCGAGCGGGCGGCGCTCGCCCTGGCCGAGGAGGCCACCCGGCTCAGCGACCGCGGCGAGACGGTGCCGGACGCGGTGTGGGACGAGGCCGCCAGGCACTACGAGCCGGAGGTGCTGGCCGCGCTGGTCGTGACAATCTCGACGATCAACGCGTGGAACCGGATCGCCGTCACCACCCGCAAGGTTCCGGGAACCCTGCGTAGCCAAAACGGTTGATCGAGAGGGGGCGGGCGGACTAGGTTTGGCTCGCACGGGCAACCGTGCGAGCCGGACGCGCGAGCGCCCGGCGAACCGGTGTCACAGGACGCGGAGCACGGCGAGCCCGGAAAAGAGGAAGATCATGCGGCGACGCACCCAGATCATCCGGCGGCGGAGTCCGCGCCGCCCCGGCCACGCCTCGGGCCTGGATCTGCGCTCCCCCTCGGGGCGCCCGCTCCCCTACTGACCCGGTCCCTTTTGACCCGGTCCGTGTTGGCTCGATGCCTGTTGACCCGGTCTGTGTTGACCTGGCCTTTACGACAGTCTTATGCGGCGATCTGTAGACACTTCTTATAACGGAACCATCACGCCGGGGGGCTCAATGAAGAGACTTGTGGTCGTGCCACCATATGTCGCACGGCTCAAGATCAGGGACATTCGTTCCGCGACACGCCGTAGGGTGACAGGTGACACCAAGGTCGTCGATCTCAGTGCCTACAGGGGCCGCAACGTCCTCCGCTTTCCACGGACGAGCGGCCCCACCTCCGCCGCCTGATCCCCCTCCGGCCTCCTCGCGAAAGACCCGCCACGGCGGGTCTTTCTCCGTTCGGGCCACCGTGGCGTCACCGTTCCGGCCACGGACTCGTCGCGGATCCCCCCGCGGCCCGAACCACGATCCGAACTCCGGGACGAACTCCGGGGGCGAACTCCGGGGGCGAACCGCGACCCGAACCACGGGACGAACTCCGGGACGGAGCGCGGCCCGCATCCCGGGACGAACGCGCCCACAGACACACAAACCACAAACCCCCCGAACCACGGGATCTCGAAGCATGAGATCCCCGGCCCATGGGACACGCGAATCCCGAGGTCACCTGATTGAATATCGCCCCATGAGCGAATTGTCCGCGACCGAGCGCACCCGGCACCGGCGCCTGCGAGAGAAGGGCCGCACCGATCGCGCCGCCCTGTACGAGGTGCTGGGCGCCGGATTCGTCTGCCACCTGGGAGTGATCTCGGACGGTGTGCCCATGGTGGTCCCCACGGTCTACGGCTTCGACACCGAGCACCTCTACGTGCACGGCTCGGTGGCCAGCAGGAGCCTCACCGGCCGGGAGCCCGCGCGGCGGCCCGCCGGACCCGGGTCCGGACCCGAGGACACGGGCACCGATGCCGACACGGGTGCGGGCACGGACGGATCGGGGGCCGCGACGGGCACAGCGGGCACGGCCCTGGGAACGGTCTGTGTGACGGTCACCCACGTGGACGGCCTCATCCTGGCCAGGTCGGTGTTCGAACACGGCGTCAACTACCGCTCCGCCATGATCTACGGCGTACCGAGGGCCCTGGAGGGCGAGGAGAAACTGGCCGCGCTGCGGATCCTGACCGAGCAGGCCGCCCCCGGCCAGTGGGAGTACGCCAGGCAGCCCAGCCGAAAGGAGCTCGCCGCGACGACGATCCTCGCGATCTCCCTGGCCGAGGCGTCGGTCAAGGTGAGCGCCGGACCGCCCGACGACGGCGACGGGCCCGACGCGGAGCTGGGGATCTGGGCGGGCCGGCTGCCCCTGGCCACCACCTGGCTCGACCCGGTCCCCGACCCCCTGCTTCCGGCCGGAATCGCCCCGCCCGATCACATCACCACCCGGACGGGCACCCGGGCCACCTGATCCCTGGACGCGCGGAGCGGCCCCGGGGTCACCCGCCCGGGGGATCTCCCGCGTGACGATCGGGGCCGGCCCACACGAAACGGGAACGGGTCGCGGCCCCGCGCGGCATCACCCACGCGACGGAGACCATCCGGATCACCGCGCCCGTGTCCCGTCCCCGCTCCGGCCCGAGGTGGCCGCCACGAAGTCCGCGAACGTCCCGCGCCCGTCGGGGTGGTCCGGCGCGAGGTGCGCGCCCCGCCGGAAGGCGGCGGCCACCCGGCCCGGCAGGAGAAGCGGCACGACGGGCCTGCGCCTGCCGGTGAGGCGCAGGTAGGTCCGGGCGAGCCCGGCGAAGCTCACGATCTCGGGACCGCCCAGGTCCGGCACCCTCCCGGCTGGATCGCCCAGCGCCAGCTCCACCAGCCGCTCCGCGACCTCCTCGATCTCCACCGGCTGGAGGCTCGTCCCGGCGGGAACGAACAGGACCGGCGCCTTCGCCAGCGTCTCCAGCGCGAGCAGGACCAGGTTGTGGAACTGCGTCGCGCGCAGGATGGTGTACGGCAGCCCCGAGTCCTCGACGATCCTCTCGGCCTCGTACTTGCGCCGGTAGTACGGTAAGGGGTGCCGGTCGACACCGACGATGGAGACGTAGACCAGGTAGGTGCCCGCGGGCGCCGCGGTGACCAGCCGCCGGGTGCCCTCGACGTCCGCCGAGGAGTCGCGCGGGTCGCTGGCGAGGTGGACGACCGTGCCGGCCCCGTCGAGGGCGGGGCCGAGCCCGGCCCCCGTCCTCAGGTCTCCGATGTGGGGCCCGCGCGTGCGGCTCAGCACGCGGGCGGGGTGACCGGCCGCGGCGAGCCGGTCCACGACGTGGCGGCCGAGAGCGCCCGTACCGCCGGTTACAAGGATGTTTTCCCTCATGTCCCTAAGAACCGGCGAGCTCCCGCAGATGTGACAGTTTTTCCGGGTTGAGGACGGTGCGTACCCCGCCGATCATCCCGCCGGAGACCTCGAACACGAAGACCGCGACGAGCTCTCCCCCGCGCCTGGCGAGAACCGCCTCCTGGCCGTTGAGGTCGGCGTGGCCGAACTCCACGCCCTGCCCGGACTTCGCGGCGAGCCCGGCGAGGTAGCGGACGACCCGCTCCCGGCCCGCGACCGGCCGCAGCGCGGCGTTCACCTTGCCGCCGCCGTCGGCCCAGGCGACCACGTCGTCGGCGAGCAACCGCTCCAGCCCGGCCAGGTCGCCGCTGTCGGCGGCCGTCAGGAAGCGTTCCACGATCCTTCGCCGCTGCTCGCCGGGGGCGTCGAACCTCGGAGCCTCGCCGACCCTGCGCCGGGCCCTGCCGTACAGCTGGCGGCAGTTGGCCTCGGACAGGTCGAGCACGTCGGCGATCTCGCGGTACCCGTACGAGAACGCCTCGCGCAGCACGAACACGGCCCGTTCGGCCGGGGTGAGCCGCTCCAGCAGGAGCATGAAGGCCATGGACACCGCGTCGCGACGCTCGGCGCTCTCCAGCGGGCCGAGCGCGCCGGTCGGCGCGGGCTCGGGGAGCCAGAAGCCGACGTAGCGCTCGCGGGTGGCGCGGGCGGCGGTGAGCCGGTTGAGGCAGAGGTTGGTGACCACCTTGGCCAGCCAGGCTCCCGGCGAGCCGATGCCCTCACGCTCGGCACCGCTCCAGCGCAGGTAGGCGTCCTGGACGACGTCCTCGGCCTCCGCGGCCGACCCGAGCATCCGGTACGCCAGGCCGAACATCCTCGACCGCTCCGCCTCGAATCTCTCGATCACCTGACCAGGGTGCCAGAAGGGCGCGGACAGGCCGCACGTGCGTCACGGGAAGGGCGGTGCGCTCGCGACGGCCGATCGCGAGGGGACGCCCCTTCCAGCGGGATCGGACCATGACGATCGAGACGAACGACGGTCACGACGGGGGATCGCTGGCGGGTTGTGACGGCCTGAACGACGGACTGCCCGGAGGCGGCCTCCGGGCAGTCCCGATCGTCACTTCTCGCCGGTGTTCTCCGGCGTCTGCGACAGCGCGCTCGCCGCCGCGGACTTCTCCGTGTCACCCTGATCCGGGTCCGACAGCGTCCTGGACGAGGCCGAGGCCGCCTCCGAACCGGTCTCCCCCTGACTCTCCGGGGCCTGCGACAGCGCGCTGGCGGCGGCGGACTTCTCCTCCTCGGTCGCGTCGGGGTCGGCCAGCGTCTTGGCCGCGGCCGTCGCCGCCTCGGAACCGGTCTGTCCGGAGTTGCTCGTCACGATCTCACCTTTCCTCGAACCGTATCCGCGTCCCTCGCCTCCCGGCCCCGGCGGTGAGGTCGTGCGGGCTCACGCGCCGCGTGCGATCTCGCCGTCCGTGCCGCGGCGGGCGCCGGCCCCTCACAAGGATCGGGCACCCGCCGTTCCGGCCGGTGATGACGACAGCCCGGCCCGGCTACCCCGGTCGCCGGGTTCCAAGCGTGAATCCTCCGGATACGGGGTGATTCGACGGGGAATCAGCCGACGGCGGTGTCGCGGCTCCTGCCGTGGGCGTCGTGCGGCAGGTCGGCGTAGTGCCACTGGTGGTCGCGGGCGTGCTTGCAGGCCGTCTCCAGGTCGCCGCGCTCGATCACCGCCAGCAGCTCGGCGTGGTCGCGGGCGATGTCGTGGAGGTCCACGCCGGTCGCGAGCATCGTGACCGACGTGCGCGCCTCGATCTGCAGCCCCTCCCAGGAGAGCCTGAGCAGCTCGTTGCGAGCGGCCTCGACGATGCGCCGGTGGAAGGACACGCTCGCCCGCATGGACGCCTCGCCGTCGCCCTCGACGGCCGCGGCCCGCATCGCCGCCACGTCCGATCCGAGCGCCTCCAGCGGGACGGTCCCGGCGAGGAGGGCCAGCCGGATGGCCGTCTCCTCCAGCGCGGCCCGCACGACGTAGCTCTCCCTGAGCGTCTCGTGGACGAAGGGGCGCACGAAGGTGCCCCTGCGCGGCTGGGTCTCCACCAGCCGCATCACCTCCAGCTCGCGCAGCGCCTCGCGGACGGGTGCCTGGCTCGTGCCGTACGTCGCCGCGAGACGTGTCTCCACCAGTCGCTCACCGGGCCTGAACTGGCCGGAGACGATCCGGCTGACCAGCGAGTCGCGGATCTGCCGCGACAGCGTCAGCCGCGGCAGCATGGAGGGCTCCCCGGTCATCTCCTCGGTCATGGAGCGCATCCTACCGAGTGTCGATTCTCGTTCATCGATCTCCTCTTGACCTGCCCTTGACTCCAGGACAGGTCTCAGCCTACGGTTCCGATAATCAATTATCGATAGTTAACCCACTTGTAACGCAGGGGGTCCGGACATGATGATCCAGGCGGTCCATGTGCCAGAGTCCGCCGAGGCCGTGGCGGTCCACTCGGCGAGGGGCGGCCAGATCATGGGCGGCGGCACCGTCGTGATGCCGCTGGTCAGCGGCGGGACCGCGACCGGGAGCGAGCTGATCAGCCTGCGAAGGGCCGGGCTCGCCGGGATCGAGGTCCGCGACGGCGTCGCCAGGATCGGCGCGGCGGCCCCGCTGTCCTCCGTCGAGGAGCACCCCGGACTCGGCTTCCTGCGCCCGGCGGTGCGCACCATCGCCTCCCCCCCGATCCGCAACCTGGCGACCGTGGGCGGCAACCTGTTCGTCGCGCAGCCGTACGGCGACCTGGCGGTCTGCCTGCTCGCCCTCGACGCGGTGTGCGAGATCGCCGGGCCCGGCGGACGGCGCGACGCCCCGGTGGCCGAGGTGCTCGCCTCGGGGGTCGCGGCGGGCGAGTTCGTCACGGCGGTGGTGGCGGCCCTGCCGGAACCGGGGACCTGGTACTACCACAAGGCCATGCGCCGCAGGCTGAACTCGGCGTCCATCGTGACCGTCGCCTCCGTGACGCGCGTCGAGGACGGCGTGGTGACCTCGACCAGGATCGCCCTCGGCGGCGTCGCCCCGCGCCCGGTGCGCGCGGTGTCGGCCGAGCGGCTGCTGGTGGGCCGCCCGCTGAGCCCCGAGGTCCTGACCGAGGCCGGGGAGGCCGCCCGTTCCGACGCGGCGCCCTTCGACGACGCCTACGCCAGCGCGTGGTACCGGGCGCGCGTCCTGCCCGTGCACCTGCGCCGGGCCTTCACCCCCTGACCGTCCCTCGCCCGCCTCTCCACCACGTGCCCACCCCCAGAAAGGGCCGGACAATGTCGTCACAGATCGTCTCGCTCGTCGTCAACGGCGAGCCCCGGGAGTTCATCGCCAGACCGGGGACCACTCTCCTGGCGACCCTGCGCGACTCGCTGGGGCTCACGGCGGCCAAGCGCGGCTGCGCGCAGGGCAGCTGCGGCACCTGCACCGTCCTGGTCGACGACCGGCCCGTGACGGCGTGCCTGGTCGCCGTGGAAACGGTCTCGGGCTGCTCGGTCCGCACCCTCGAGGGGGTCGCCGCCGGTGGGGACCTCGACGAGGTGCAGAGCGCCTTCGTCGACAACTTCGCCACCCAGTGCGGGTTCTGCACGGCGGGCATGATCATGGTCGCCGAGGCCCTGCTGGACCGCAACCCCGACCCGACCAAGGAGGACGTGGCCGAGGCGATCTCGGGCAACGTCTGCCGGTGCACCGGCTACCAGCCCATCATGATCGCCATCCTGGACGCGGCCAGACGCAGGCGCGGGGAGAGCACCGAACAGGGACAGCCGGTGGAAGGGACCGTGTCGCGATGACCTACCGGCTCGCCCCCATCGACAAGGGCTCCTTCGCCGCCGAGCGCGAGGACGACTTCACCGTCATCGGCTCGGTCGTCCAGCGCTCCGACGCGCTGGGGCACGTCACCGGCAGGACCGAGTTCTTCGAGGACGTCGCCCCCCGGGGGATGCTGCACCTGAAGATGCACCGCTCGGCCCGCCACCACGCCAGGATCAGGAGCGTCGACCTGACCGGCGCCCTGGAGGTGCCGGGCGTCACGCGGGTCCTCACCCACGCCGACATCCCGAACAACATCTACACCCCGCTCAAGCTGATCGGCGTCGGGCCGGACGACGAGCCGATCCTCGCCGTGGACAAGGTCCGCTACCTCGGCGAGCCGATCTGCGCGGTGGTCGCCGAGTCCGAGGCGGCGGCACTGGAGGGCGCGGCCAGGATCAGGGTCGAGTACGAGGACCTGCCCGCGGTCTTCGACGTCGAGGAGGCCCTGGCGGAGGGGGCACCGCTGGTCAACGAGTACCACGGCCGCAACTTCTTCACCTACGAGGGACACCACTGCCGGAGGATCCGGTTCGGCGACGTGGAGAAGGCGTTCGGGCAGGCCGACCACGTCTTCGAGTGGCGCTACGAGTCCGCGCCCATCGAGCAGGCCCCCACCGAGACCACCGGATGCGTGGTGGTCCCGCAGGCCGACGGCCGGCTGCGCATCCACTCCGACACCCAGGCGTGCTTCTTCACCCTCGACAACACCGCGCTGATCCTGGAGACCCCGTTCAACAAGCTGCGCGTCGTCGGCGGGACGGTCGGCGGGGGCTTCGGCGGCAAGGTCGACGTCGTCGTCGAGCCGGTCGCGTGCGTGGCCGCCATGGTGACCGACCGCCCGGTCAAGTTCGTCTACAGCAGGTACGAGGAGATGCAGGTCTCCTCGCCGCGCGCGGCCGAGCGCATCTACATCAAGGACGCCGTGATGGACGACGGCCGGATCATCGGCCGCAAGGTCACGCTGTACGTCGACTCCGGCGCCTACGCCCGGCACACCCCGTACGGCACCACCAAGGCCGCCGCCCACCTGCCGGGGCCGTACTCGATCCCGAACGTGTGGGCCGACTGCCACTGCGTGTTCACCAACCGCACGCCGTCCAGCGCGATGCGCGGGTTCGGCGTGACCATCGGCGACTTCGCGCTGGAGTCGCAGATGGACCGGATCGCGAGGGCCCTGTCCATGGACCCGCTGCAGCTGCGTCTCATCAACGCCTACCGCGACGGGGACCTCAAGGCCCATCGCAAGGTCGCCGAGGGCACCGCCCTGGTCGAAGTGATCCAGAAGGCCGCGGAGATGTCCGGGCACGAGCTGCCCGAGGCGTACCGCCGGATGTCGTCGACGACACGAGAGGGGCTGTAGGCCATGGCCAGGCTGCGCGGGCGCGGATACGCGTCGGTGAACTACCCGACCGGCATGAACCTCGGCGGCGACCCGTCACAGGCGCTGATCCACGCCACGACCACGGGCACGTTCGTGATCACACTGTCCTCGGTGGACCTCGGCCAGGGCATCAAGACGATCGCCGCGCAGTGCGCCGCCGAGACGCTCGGCCTGCCGATCGAGAACGTCCTGGTCAACACCGCCGACACCGACACCGGCCCGCACTGCATGGGGACCTTCGCCAGCCGGGGCACCCACCGGGTCGGCAACGCCGTCATCATGGCGGCGGCCGAGGCGCGCGGCGTGATGCTGGAGGTCGCCGCCGAGGAGCTGGAGGTCGACGCCGGGGACCTGGAGACCGACGGCACCGGCGTCATCAAGCTCAAGGGCTCGGACCAGCCGAGCATCCACATCACCGACCTCGCCCTCGCCGCGCACTTCAAGCACGGCCGGACGATCTCCGGGCGCGGCATCTTCCTCAAGGAGCCGAGCACGCCGGTGCCCGAGACGGGAGAGATGGACCCCGACTCGTGCCAGGCGCACGCGTGCACGGTCGCCGTCGTCGAGGTGGACGACGAGACCGGGGTGGTCGAGGTGCTGGAGCTGTACAACGCCTACGAGATCGGCCGGGCGCTCAACCCGGCGATGGCGACCCAGCAGGTCGAGGGCGGGGCCTGGATGGGCATGTCGCACGCCCTGTTCGAGACCACCGAGCCCTACTACCCGCGGCGCGACCACGGGCCGGGCGACTTCGCCGACTACCTCATGCCGGGACCGGCCGACATCCCCGTACAGCACAGCCTGTTCCTGGAACGCCCGGCGGGCAACGGCCCCTACGGCGCCAAGGGCATCGGCGAGATGACCGCCAACGCGCCGATCCCGGCCATCGCCAACGCCATCTACGACGCCTGCGGCGTGCGCATCACGGCGATGCCCTTCACCCCCGAACGTGTCCTGCGCGGGCTGGACGCCCTCGCGCGGGACGCCCCGCGCGAGATGTCCTCGCACGGGAACACCTGAGAACCCGCACATCCACCTGATCCGGAGGAACCGATAATCATGCTGAAAGTCGTCTCACTGCTCAAGCGCGCGGAGAACCTGTCCCACGAGGAGTTCGCGAAGTGGGTCGTGGAGGACCACGTCGAGTTCGCCAGGAAGCTTCCCGGCCTGCGCAAGTACACGGTGAGCGTCAGCAACGGCGAGGACGCCCCGTTCGACTCGGTGAACGAGCTCTACTTCGACGACGAGGACGCCCGCGCCGCCGCGTTCGGCTCCGAGCACGGCAAGGCCGCCGCGGCCGACGCCGCCGCGCACACCACCCAGCGGATCCACCTGCTCACGACCGAGCACGCGCAACTGTGACGCCTGTCGGGGATTCCCCGGTGCCCGGCGAGGTCCTCCCGGCGCCCGGCGGATCCTTCTCGGTGCCCGGCGACTCCTCGGCGTCCGGCCGGGCCTCCTCGGCGTCCGGCGGGACCTCCTCGGTGAGCGACGGAGGCTCCCCGGGGGCCGGTGGAGGGTCCCCGAGGGCGGGTGGGGGCTCCCCGGGGGCCGGTGGGGGCTCCTCGGTGGGCCGTCTCCTGGACGAGCGCGCGCTCGCCGCGGCGCTCGAACGGGAGGGGTACTTCGCCGACGAGGGACTCTGCACCGCCGTCCACCTGGCGCTGCGGCTGGGCCGCCCGCTGCTGCTCGAGGGGGAACCCGGCGTCGGGAAGACCGAGATCGCCACGGTGCTCTCGCGCGTCGTCGGCCGGGAGCTCATCCGGCTCCAGTGCTTCGAGGGACTGGACTCCGGACAGGCGCTGTACGAGTGGGACTATCCCAAGCAGCTCCTGCAGGTCCGGGTGGCCGAGAGCCGCGGCCAGGAGGTCGGTGACCTCTACCGCGAGGAGTTCCTGCTGCGGCGGCCGCTGCTGCGCGCCCTGGAGGCCGATCGCGGCGCGGTCCTGCTGATCGACGAGATCGACCGCGCCGACAGCGAGTTCGAGGCGTTCCTGCTGGAGTTCCTGGGCGACTTCCAGATCACCGTCCCGGAGCTGGGCACCATCAGGGCGCGCACGCCACCGGTCGTGGTGCTCACCTCCAACCGGACCCGCGAGCTGCACGACGCGCTCAAGCGGCGATGCCTCTACCACTGGATCGCCTTCCCCGAGGTCGACCGCGAGCGGGCGATCCTGCGCGCGGCCGTACCCGGCCTGGAGGAGCGGGCCGCTGAGGGGCTGGTGCGCGCCGTCCAGCGGGTACGCGGGTTGCCGCTGCTCAAGCGGCCCGGCATCGCCGAGTCCGTGGAGTGGGCCAGGGGCGCGGTGGCCCTGGCCGAGGGCGGCAGCCCCTGGCCCGTGGCGCTGCGCCGCGCCCTCGGCCTGCTCATCAAGGACGAGGAGGACACCCGGTTGCTCGCCGGGCACGCGGAGGAGCTGTTCGGCGATGCCTGAACCCGCCGGTCACCGAGGTCCCCCACCGCCCTCACGGGGAAGCGGTCCGGCGGCACCTGAGCCCACCCCCCTCGCCGGGGAGCCGTCCGGCACCGCCGAACCCGCCGCCCCCGCGGAGGAGCCGTCCCACGATGCCGGGCCCACGGCCCTCCCGGGGGAGCCGTCCCGCGACGCCGGACCGACGGCCCTCCTGGGAGAGCCGTCCCACGATGCCGGACCCACGGCCCTCCCGGGAGGGTCGTCCGGCGACGCCGGGCCCGTCGCCCTCGCGGCCGGTCACGTGTGGGGGTTCCTGTCCTCGCTGCGTGCCGCGGGCGTGACCACCGCGCTGCCGAAACAGGCCGACCTGCTGCGGGTCGTCGGCGAGTCGCCGCCGCGCGACCTGACCGCCCTGTACTGGTACGCCCGGATCACCCTGCTGCACGACATCGAGGAGCTCCCCGCGTTCGACCGGGTCTTCACCGCGTGGTTCCGGCAGGGCGGCCTTCCGGACGCCGTACCGCCGCCCCCCGCCGGGGAGAGCGACGTCCCCTCCCCCCAGGGGCCGGGCGAGGACGACCCCGCCCCGCGAGAGGTGCTGCCCGGTGACGGCGTCGAGGCCAGCACGCTCAGCACGTACGGCAGGCGGGACTTCGACGCGGCCGGCGACCGGTGGCGCCCGGTCGTCCGGGCGCTGGAGGCCGCCTGGCCCGCCGTGCTGCCCTCCACCCCGTCGAGGCGGCGGCGCCCGGCGCGGACCGGCGACCGGCTGGACGTGCGGCACGCCTGGCGGCGGGCGCACCGCCACGACGGGGAGATCATCGAGCTGCGCCGGCGCGCCCGCCCCCCGCGCCCGCGCCGCCTGCTCATCCTGGTCGACGTCTCGGGCTCGCTGCGGCGGCACACCCCCGACCTGCTCCGCCTGGCGCACACGGCACTGCGCGCGGCACCGGCCCGCACCGAGGTCTTCACCTTCGGCACCCGGCTCACCAGGGTCACCTCCGCGCTGTCGTACCCCCACACGGGCCGGGCGTTGCGAGCGGTGTCCGAGCGGGTGACGGACGCCGACGGCGGCACCGCGATCGGGGCGGCGCTGCAGGAGTTCCTGGGCGTCCCGCGGTTCGTGGCGCTCGCGAGGGGCGCGCTCGTGATCGTGCTGTCCGACGGGCTCGAACGCGGCGACCACGTCCCCATGGTCCGCGCGACCGCCCGCCTGTCCCGGCTGAGCCACCGGCTCGTCTGGTGGTCGCCGCTGGCGTGCTCCCCCGGCTACAGCCCGGTCACGCGCGCCATGGCCGCCCAGCTCCCCCACCTGGACCACCTCGGCGGCGTACGCGACCTGCCCACCGCCCTCGCGGAGGTCCGCCGCCTCCCGGCGGTCCTGTCCGGCCCCCGGCGCGCGGCGGCCAGGCGGTGGCCGCCTCCACGTCCCGTTCCACGCCCTGCCCCACGCCCCGCTCAACAGCCCGCTTCACGCCCCGCGGGAGCCCGCTCATGACATCCCCCACGGACCGGCCCCTCCGCGGGGCCGAGGCCGGGGGTCTCCACGCCGGAGGTACACGATGAACGACACCGCCGCCCGTCCGGCTCCCACCGGGATCGTCGACGCGCACCACCACATCTGGCGCGCCGCCGACCTGCCCTGGCTCCAGGGCGAGATGATCCCGCGCATCTTCGGCCCCTACGAACCGATCCGCCGCGACTACCCGGTGTCGGAGTACGTCGAGGAGGCCACCGCCTGCGGCATCACCTCCGCGGTCTACGTGCAGGCCAACTGGCCGCTCGACCGTTCCCTGGACGAGGTCCGCTGGCTGCGCGAGACGCACGCCGAGACCGGCTGGCCGACGGCCGTGATCGGCTCCGCGGACCTCTTCGACGAGGGCGCGGCCGACGTGATGCGCCGCCAGGCCGCGCTCACCCCGCTCATGCGGGGCACCCGGTTGCAGTTGCACTGGCACGAGCGGCCGGAGTTCCGTTTCGCCTCCGGCCCCGACCGCATGAAGGATCCCGTCTTCCGCCGCAACATCGCCTCGCTCGCCGACCTCGGCTGGCTGTTCGAACTCCAGGTGTTCTCCGACCAGATGGCCGACGCCGCGAGCTTCGTCGACGACTTCCCCGACGTCACGTTCGTCCTGGTCCACGCGGGGATGCTCGACGACTTCGAGACGTCCCGGGTGGCGGAGTGGAAACGCGGCCTGAGACTGCTGGCCGAGCGGCCCAATGTCGTGGTGAAGCTCACCGGCCAGGGAACGTTCGTGCACCGCGTGGACCGCGCACTGATCGAGACGGTCGCGGACACCTGCCTGGAGGTCTTCGGCTCGCACCGCTGCATGTGGGGAAGCAACTTCCCGATCGAGAAGATCTGGACCGACCTTCCCACTCTCGTCTCCACCTGGCAGGAGGTCCTCGCCAGCCGGTCCCCCCAGGTCGTCCAGAACGTCTTCGCCGCCACCGCCCGCCGGGTCTACGGCCTGTGAGGGCCTGCCCCGGACGCCGCCGGGGCGGCTTTCGGGACGAGACCGGCCCTGACCCCGGCACCGTACGGATCCGGTTTCCGCGCCCCCCTGCCTCTTCGCCGGGGACGTCGGAACAGCCCGACCGGTACAGGCCCGGGGTGGAGTTCTGCCGGTGTGGGTCAGGGTGCCGTCCGGCCGGTCCCGGCGAGGTCATGTCAAAAGAGAGGGCGGGATACCCTGCCTGCGGTGCCTCGAACCACGTGACCGGAGGAGTCGATGCTGAGATGACGGCAGGGCGGCCGATGCCCACACAGGACGACGTGCTCGGGTATTTCAGCACGCTGTCGAACTGGGGGCGGTGGGGCGACGACGACGAGCTCGGCACCCTGAACCACATCACCGACGACGTCCGGCTGGCGGCGGCGCGGGCCGTGCGCCACGGCAGGAGCGTGTCGTGCGCATGGGAGGTTGCCGTACCGGAGGACATGGATCGGTCGACGACGACGTGCCCGTGCGCCGCCGACATGCCGGGGGCCGAGAACATGCCGGCGCCCGGATTCCGTAACGACCGGCGCTGGGGCTTCTCGTCCGAGCGGCTCGGCGTCACCTTCCACGGCAACACCCTCACCCACGTCGACTCGCCGTGCCACATCTTCTGGGACGGCACGATGTACAACGGGCGGTCGCACTCGCTGGTCGACGCCGCGACGGGATCGGCGTGGGCGTCCGTCACGGCGGCGGCGAACGGGATCGTCACGCGCGGTGTCCTGCTGGACATCGCGAGCGTGCGGGACGTGCCGTGGCTGGAACCGGGGCAGGGGGTGTTTCCCGACGATCTGGAGGAGGCCGAGCGTCGCCAGGGGGTGCGGGTGCGATCCGGCGATGCGGTACTCCTGCGGACCGGCCATGGCCGCGCCCGGCACGAGAGCGGCGCGGTCAGCGGTTTCACGCAGGCCGGCTGGCACGCGTCCTGCCTGCCGTGGCTGCACGAACGGGAGGTCGCGCTGATCGGCGCCGACACCCCCCAGGACGTTCAGCCATCGGGGTACGAAGACGTGTTGATGCCGGTTCACGCCGTGAGCCTCGTCGCGATGGGTCTGTGGATGCTCGACAACTGCGACCTGGAGGCGTGCGCGACGACGGCCGCCGAGCTCGGCCAGTGGGACTTCCAGCTCGCGGTCGCGCCGGTCCGCTTCGCCGGTACGTCCGGCAGCCCGGTCAACCCGATCGCCACATTCTGACCGCGGTTCACTTCGCCGTCGTGACCTTCCGCGAACGACGGAAGGGGGGCCGGAGTCGACTCCGTCCCCCCTTTTTCGTCACCGGGCACTACGCGGATCCGGCCGCCGTTCCCGGCACTGCTCCTCTGCCCGGAATCAGCTGCAGCCGCTGGTGGAGCCGCAGCCCTCGCAGACGTAGCAGCTGCCGGCCGGGCGCATCTTGGTGCCGCAGGTCATGCAGAGCGGCGCGTCGGCGGTGCGGCCCTGGTGGGACTCCAGGGAGCCGGTGCGGCGCGAGGTCTCCACGGCCACCGCCTCGGGGCGGGACTTCGGCTCCTCGACGGGGGCCGCCGACTCGATGGGTGCCGAGGTGGCGAGTTCGGCGATGACCTCGTCCGTGTGGATCGGGGCCGGGTCCTCACCGCGCTGCTGCGCGGCGCGCTCGGAGGCGGAGAAGATCCCGAGCGCGGCACGGTCGTCGTAGGGCAGGTGGTCCAGGGCCAGGCGGCGGAAGATGTAGTCCATCACCGAGGCGGCGATGCGGACGTCCGGGTCGTCGGTCATGCCCGCCGGGTCGAAGCGCATGTTGACGAACTTGCCGACGTACGTCTCCAGCGGCACCCCGTACTGCAGGCCGATGGAGATGGCCACCGAGAACGCGTCCATGACGCCCGCGAGGGTCGAGCCCTGCTTGGACATCTTCAGGAAGACCTCACCGAGGCCGTCGTCGGGGTAGGACGAGGCGGTCATGTAGCCCTTGGCGCCTCCCACGGTGAAGCGGGTGGTGGTGCTGGGGCGCTGGTTCGGCATCCGGCGCCGGGTCGGGCGGCTGATCTCCACGACCTGGATCTCCGGCTCGGCGGGCTTCTCCTTCTCCTCGGTCTTCTTGCCCGAGGCCGAGAGGGGCTGGCCGACCTTGCAGTTGTCGCGGTAGACGGCCAGGGCCTTCAGGCCGAGCTTCCAGCCCTCCATGTAGACCTGCTCGATGTCCTCGATCGTCGCGGACTCGGGAAGGTTGACCGTCTTGGAGATCGCTCCGGACAGGAACGGCTGGGCCGCGGCCATCATCCGGACGTGGCCCATCGGGGCGATCGCGCGCTCGCCCATGGCGCAGTCGAACACCTCGTAGTGCTCGCGCCGCAGGCCGGGGGCGTCGACGACGTGGCCGTGCTCGGCGATGAACTCGACGATCGCCTCGACCTGCTCCTCCTGGTAGCCCAGTCGCCGCAGCGCGCGGGGGATCGTCTGGTTGACGATCTGCATGGAGCCGCCGCCGACGAGCTTCTTGAACTTGACCAGGGCGAGGTCGGGCTCGATGCCGGTGGTGTCGCAGTCCATCATCAGGCCGATGGTGCCGGTCGGGGCGAGGAGCGAGGCCTGGGCGTTGCGGTAGCCGTTCCGGTCGCCGAGCCGCAGGCACTCGGCCCACTGCCTGGAGGCCTCGCGGTGGATGGCCCCGTCGATCTCGTCGACCGTGCGCAGGGAGTCGTTCGCGTCGTTGTGCTTGCGCATGACCCGCTTGTGCGCGTCGGCGTTGCGGGCGTAGCCGTCGTACGGGCCCACGACCGCGGCCAGCTCGGCGCTGCGGCGGTAGGAGACGCCGGTCATCAGCGAGGTGATGGCCCCGGCGACCGCCCGGCCGCCGTCGGAGTCGTAGGCGTGGCCGGTGGCCATGAGCAGCGCGCCGAGGTTGGCGTAGCCGATGCCCAGCTGGCGGTAGGCGCGGGTGGTCTGGTCGATCTTCTCGGTCGGGAAGTCGGCGAAGGTGATGGAGACGTCCATCGCGGTGATGACCAGCTCGGTGATCTTCACGAAGTTCGCGATGTCGAAGGTGTCGTCGTCCTTCAGGAACTTCAGCAGGTTGATGCTCGCCAGGTTGCACGAGGAGTTGTCCAGGTGCAGGTATTCGGAGCAGGGGTTGCTCGCGGTGATGCGGCCCGTCTCCGGGCTGGTGTGCCAGTCGTTGATCGTGTCGTCGTACTGGACGCCGGGGTCGGCGCACTCCCACGCGGCCTTGCCCATCTTGCGGAACAGCTCTCTGGCGTCGACCTTCTCGATGACCTCGCCGGTGAGGCGGGCGCGCAGGCCGAACTCCTCGCCGTTCTCCACCGCGCGCATGAACTCGTCGGAGACGCGCACGGAGTTGTTGGCGTTCTGGTACTGGACGGAGACGATGTCCTTGCCGCCCAGGTCCATGTCGAACCCGGCGTCGCGGAGGGCGCGGATCTTGTCCTCCTCACGCGCCTTGGTCTCGACGAACTCCTCGATGTCGGGGTGGTCGACGTCGAGGACGACCATCTTGGCGGCGCGGCGGGTGGCGCCCCCGGACTTGATCGTCCCGGCCGAGGCGTCGGCGCCGCGCATGAAGGAGACCGGGCCGCTCGCGGTGCCGCCGCTGGAGAGCAGCTCCTTGGAGGAACGGATCCGGGAGAGGTTCACGCCGGAGCCCGAACCTCCCTTGAAGATCACGCCCTCTTCCTTGTACCAGTCGAGGATCGACTCCATCTGGTCGTCGACGGCCAGGATGAAGCAGGCGCTGACCTGCTGTGGCGACGCGGTGCCGACGTTGAACCAGACGGGCGAGTTGAAGCTGAAGACCTGGTTGACCAGGGCGTGCTTGAGCTCGTGGTCGAAGATCTCGGCGTCCTCGTCGGTGGCGAAGTAGCCGTGCTCGACCGCCGTGCGCGTGTAGACGCCCACCACGCGGTCGACCAGCTGCTTGAGGCTCCACTCCCGCTGCGGGGTGCCGACCGCGCCGCGGAAGTACTTGGTGGTCACGATGTTGGCGGCGTTGACCGACCACGACTGGGGGAACTCCACGCCGCGCTGCTCGAAGTTGATCGAGCCGTCGCGCCAGTTGGTCATGACGACGTCACGGCGCTCCCAGGTCAGCTCGTCATAGGGATGGACACCTGGCGTGGTGAAGATGCGCTTCATCTTCAGGCCCTTGCGCGGCCTCTTGCTCCCACGTGTCACCGCGCCGACAGTCTCCGTCATGACTTCCCCCTCCTGGGGCTCCGTAGAACCCTCGAATCGGACCAAACCAACGCGCCGCCTCACCCCCGGCGCCCGGGGTCTGCATCAGTCCTGCTCGGTGGAGCGCTCCGCCCGGAGCCGCTCGATCTCCGCCTCGAAGTCGGCCAGGGTCTCGAATCCCCGGTACACGGAGGCGAAGCGCAGGTACGCCACCTCGTCCAGCTCGCGGAGCGGGCCCAGGATGGCCAGCCCGACCTCGTGGGCCGCGATCTCGGCGCATCCGGTGGCCCGGATGCTCTCCTCGACCCGCTGGCCCAGCTGCGCCAGTGAGTCCTCGCTGACGGACCGCCCCTGGCAGGCCCGCCGGACTCCGGCGATCACCTTCTCCCTGAAGAACGGTTCCGTCACACCGCTGCGCTTGCTCACCATGAGCAGGACGGTCTCCTGCGTGGTGAACCTGCGCCCGCATTCCGAGCACGTACGCCTGCGGCGGATGGCCCCGCCGTCCTCGGTGGCCCGGCTGTCGATGACTCGTGTGTCCAGATGGCGACAGAACGGACAATGCACGCGTGTCGCCTCCTTGACTAACGAAGCGGCCGACCCACCTCACCTACCCATGTCGCGCACGCACAGACGCTCGCGCACACATCTTCGAATAGTCGAGATGCGGTAATGGAACCACAATCTGTGGTGAAGGGTTGCGATGCAGCCACTAGATGTTGTGGTCCAACCGTAGAAGTGCGCGACCATGAACGCAAGTTGAAACGACCTTGCCGGACGAAGTCGCTGATCAGCCGTCACATCCCGGCGTGTCGCCACCCGGGCGAGACCCCTCTCACCCCGGGCGCCCCTTCCCTCACATCCGTCCCAGGCGATCTGTCAGGCGAAAGACCCCGCGCCCCTCCCCCACGCCCGCCGACCGCCCTTTCGGGCCCCTCCCCCGCGTACGCCGCCATCCCCCCACCCGGGGGAGTGAGCCCCTCGGGTCTCAGCGGACGAGGCCCTCGGGGAGGTAGAGCCGGGTCCCCGGCCGGACCTCGGGGCCGGACAGCCCGTTGAGGTCCATGACACGACGGACCGTCGGACCGGCGTCGGCCTCCTCCGTCAACGCGTCCGCGATCTCCCACAGCGTGTCGCCCGCGTGCACCGTGATCCGGGGAAGACCCTCAAGATCCGGCCGCCCGCCCGCCGAGGCCATGTCGATGCGCCCGCCGATCCAGAGCACCCCCAGGGTGAACAGCGCGAGCACCGCCACCGCCACGATCCTTCCACGTCTGGTGAGCCGGAGCGGCCGCCGGACGGGCGCGGGACGGGCGACGCCGGAGCGGCGGGCCCGCGCCACGGGCGCCACCGCCGATCCCGGCACCCGCCTCTGCCCGGAGCCGCGCCCGGATCCCCGCCCGCCCCTCGGCCCGGACCCGCGCCCCGCCTTCGACTCGGATCCGGGCCCGGCCCCCCTGTCGGCCTCGCGACCGGGCCACTGTCTCCGCTCACGCCCGGACGGCCGCCCCGGCTCGCGACCGGACCCCTGCCCGGACTCGCGACCGGGCATCCGCTCGGACCCCCGCCCGGATGCCCGCCCGGACCTCTGCCCGGATCTTTGCCCTGCCCCCCTGCCGGACCGCGGCTCCGGCACCCGCCCCCACCCTGGACCCGGCACCGGCCCGGCCCCCCGCTCCGCCTCGGCCCTCCCCCCGAACCCCTCGGGCCTCGGCGCGGCCTGCTGCGCGAGACCTGGCTCCGGCTCCGGGCGCGGGGGCGGCACGAGCCGCAGGCGCGGCGCCTCCGGTGATCGCCGCGCGGTCCGGGATGCCGGCGCGGTCCTGGATCGCGGTGTCGTCGTGGTCGGTTTCATGGTGACCCCCATCCCCTCGACCTGGCCGAACACATGTCGAAGAAAGATCGGCGAATCGAACACGATGTCGATCGAACTCCCGTACGATGTTGTACACCACGGCGTCGCCGATTTCGAGGACATTCGAACAATTGTTTGAGTATGATCTTCGGCCGAGGTATGGTCGCTGTGTGCGACGTGTCAGATACAGACCGGGAGGCGAGGAGTTCGTATGAGCCAGCACAACGAGAACGGTTCGGCCGCCAGCGACCTGGCGGTGCGAAGGCGTGACTCCCTTGGCCTCACCCCCAGGCAGCGGAAGATCCTTGAGGTGATCCGCGATTCCGTGCAGCAGCGCGGATACCCGCCGTCCATGCGGGAGATCGGTGAGGCGGTGCAGCTCACCAGCACCTCCAGCGTGTCGCACCAGCTGACGGCTTTGCAGCGCAAGGGCTACCTGCGGCGTGATCCGCACCGCCCCCGCGCCCTGGAGGTCCGCCTTCCCGGCGAGCCCGTGCTGTGGGTGGATCCCGACTCCGGTGATGACGAGGCTCCGGTCAGCCGCCCGACCGCCGCCTACGTCCCCCTGGTCGGCCGGATCGCCGCCGGTGGCCCCATCCTCGCCGAGGAGAGCATCGAGGACGTCTTCGCCCTGCCCAAGCAGCTTGTCGGCGAGGGCACGCTCTTCCTCCTCCAGGTGACCGGTGACTCGATGATCGAGGCCGCCATCGCCAACGGCGACTGGGTGGTCGTACGCCAGCAGCCGGTCGCCGACAACGGCGACGTGGTCGCGGCGATGATCGACGGTGAGGCCACGGTCAAGACCTTCAAGCGCAGAGACGGCCATGTCTGGCTGGTCCCGCACAACCCCAACTACGACCCGATCCCGGGTGACGAGGCCACCGTGCTCGGCAAGGTCGTCGCGGTCCTCCGCAAGCTCTGACGGGAGCGTTCCCGGCGGTCTGCTGACCGCTCCCCACCGTTCCCCGCGGCCGCCGGGCGAGCGCCGGAACGCGCCGTTCCGCGGCGAGTTCCACACCACGCGCCTTCGGCCTCCGTGACACGCCGGAGGACGCGCGACACGCCGGAGGGGCGGGGTCCCGATATCGGGACCCCGCCCCTCCGGCGTTTTCGCGGGTGCCGGGGGGCCGCCCATCGGATGGGCGGCTCCCGGGCACCTCCGGCTCACGTTCCGGCAGCGGCCGTCGAGACCACGCCCGACGGCCTCACCGGCCGCGCGGCGACCTTCCCGGCCGCCTGCTCCCGGCCCCCTAGGGGACGATGTTGACCAGCTTGGGCGCGCGGACGATCACCTTGCGCGGCGTGCCGGACAGGAAGGACCTGACCTTCTCCGATCCCAGGGCCAGCGCCTCCAGGTCGGCCTCGGAGATCTCCGGGGAGACCTCCAGCCGGTCGCGCACCTTGCCCGCGACCTGGACGACACAGGTGACCGACTCCTGGACCAGCAGCGCCGGGTCGGCCACCGGCCAGCCCGCGGTGGCGACCGAGGCGGAGTGTCCCAGCCGCTCCCAGCCCTCCTCCGCCGCGTACGGCGCGACCAGGGACAGCATGACCGCCAGGGTCTCGGCGGCCTCCCTGACCGCCGGGTCGGCCGCGCCGGGCCCGGAGTCGATGGCCTTGCGGGCCGCGCTCGTCAGCTCCATCATGCGCGCCACCGCGACGTTGAAGCGGTGGGAGTCGACCAGCTTGGTGACCTCGTCGACGGTGTGGTGGACGACCTTGCGCAGGTTCAGGTCTCCGGCGGTGACGTCCACCCCGGGTGCCGAGGCCGCGCCGGCCTCGGTCATCACCCGGAACGCGCGGGCCAGGAACTTCTGCGACGCCGCCGGGGAGACGTCGGCCCAGTCGATGTCGTCCTCGGGCGGTCCGGCGAAGACGACGGTCAGCCTGACCGCGTCGACACCGTAGGCGTCGATCTGCTGGCCCAGGTCGACACCGTTGCCCAGCGACTTGGACATCGCCTTGCCCTGGTTGATGACCTGCCCCTGGTTCAGCAGGCGGGTGAAGGGCTCGACAAAGTCGATCATCCCCATGTCGTGCAGGACCTTGGTGAAGAACCTGGCGTACAGCAGGTGGAGCACGGCGTGCTCCACGCCGCCGACGTACTGGTCGATCGGGCCCCACCTGCGGACGCGCTCGACGTCGAACGGGCCGTTCTCGTACGCCGGGTCGACGTAGCGCAGGAAGTACCACGAGGAGTCGACGAAGGTGTCCATCGTGTCGGTGTCGCGCTTGGCCGGGCCGCCGCACTTGGGACAGGAGACGTTGACCCAGTCCTCGGCCGAGGCCAGCGGGGAGACGCCCTTGGGTGCCAGGGCCTCGCCGCGCATGTCGGGCAGGGTGACGGGCAGCTGGTCGTCGGGGACGGGGACCTCGCCGCAGTCGCCGCAGTGGATGATCGGGATCGGGCAGCCCCAGAAGCGCTGGCGCGACAGCAGCCAGTCGCGCAGCCGGAAGTTGACCGTGAACCGTCCGGTGCCCCGCTCGCTCAGCACCTCGATGATCTTCCGGATCGCCTCGGTCTTGGCCAGGCCGTCCAGCGGGCCGGAGTTGACCATCGCGCCGTCGCCGGAGGTGGCGACACCGGTCTCGCCCGGATCGGCCAGGCCGGTGTGCACGACCACCCGTACCGGCAGGTCGAAGGCACGGGCGAAGTCCAGGTCGCGCTGGTCGTGCGCGGGCACGGCCATGATGGCGCCGTGGCCGTAGTCGGACAGCACGTAGTCGGCCGCCCAGACCGGCATGCGCTCGCCGCTGACCGGGTTGACGGCGTACCGGCCCAGGAAGACGCCGGTCTTCTCCTTCTCGGTGGACAGCCGGTCGATGTCCGACAACTTCGACACGCTGGTCCGGTACGCCTCGAAGGCCTCGCGCCGGTCGTCGGTGACGATCTCCTCGGCCAGCGCCGCGTCCGGAGCGACCACGAAGAAGGTGGCGCCGTACAGGGTGTCGGGACGGGTGGTGTAGACGGTGACCGGCTCGTCGCGGCCCTCGATCACGAAGTCGACGTCGGCGCCCTCCGAGCGGCCGATCCAGTTGCGCTGCATGGCCAGCACGCGCTCTGGCCAGTTGCCCTCCAGCTGGGCCATGTCGTTCAGCAGCCGGTCGGCGTATTCAGTGATCTTGAAATACCACTGCGTCAGCTCCCGGCGGACGACCTCGGTCCCGCAGCGCTCGCACCTGCCGTCCTTGACCTGCTCGTTGGCCAGCACGGTCTGGTCGTTCGGGCACCAGTTGACCAGGCCGCCCTTGCGATAGGCCAGGCCGCGCTCGAAGAAGCGGTTGAACAGCCACTGGGTCCACTTGTAGTACGAGGTGTCGCTGGTGTGCAGGCGGCGGGACCAGTCGAAGGAGATCCCGTAGCGCTTGTAGGAGCCGGCCTGGGTCTCGATGTTGGCGTAGGTCCACTCCGCCGGGTGCGCGTTGCGCTTGATCGCGGCGTTCTCGGCGGGCAGGCCGAAGGAGTCCCAGCCGACGGGGTGCAGCACGTTGTAGCCGCGCTGGACCCAGTAGCGGGAGATGACGTCGCCCAGGGCGAACGCCTCGGCGTGCCCCATGTGCAGGTCGCCCGAGGGGTAGGAGAACATGTCGAGCATGTAGCGCCGCTCACGCGGGTCGGCGGGGTCGTCGGAGGCCCGGAAGGGGTCCAGTTCCTCCCACCTGCGCTGCCACTTGACCTGCAGCGTCTGCGGGTCATAGTGCTGCTCGTCGCTCTGCATGTCGGCTCGCTCGCTCACGTCGGTTTCCTCGGGGTGTGTCTGCGTGGATGGTCTGACCCGTCAGGCCCAATGCAAAAACCCCCCGCTCACGCGGAGGGCAGCCGCATCGGCAGGGCGCTCAGGGACGGGAAGGCCGATGCGGCCCGATAAGCAGGGTCGCGGCACGCATAGACCAAGACTATCGCAGCCCGCAAGGCGTATTCGTGGCCAGCTGAAACGGGGCCGATCGCGGCAAGCGGGGGACAGGATCCGGCCAGGTCGGCAGAATGGGGTTCTCGTACTCGCGGGGCAACGAGACTCGACGGCCATGCGCCTGTTGTGACCTCGTATGTCTCTCACGTTTACTCTTTTAACCGTGGCATATTCAGCAGAGCCGGGGCAGGGCCCGGATCCGATGGAGGTCGGCCTGCCCATGCAGGATCCACCGACCGACCCCACCGGACTCCAGTTCAGGGGGGCGTTCTCCGGTTTCCCTGCGAGCCACCCCGTCTCACGTGAGACCATGCCCAATACGCCTAATTCGGGCACCCGCGCGGGAGGTAAGGAAAGCATGGCCTCGGAGCAGTCCAGCCA
The DNA here is from genome assembly GCF_042428775.1 of Streptosporangium vulgare. Taxonomy (NCBI): domain Bacteria; kingdom Bacillati; phylum Actinomycetota; class Actinomycetes; order Streptosporangiales; family Streptosporangiaceae; genus Streptosporangium; species Streptosporangium vulgare. Next base: position 48,460 of record NZ_JBHMBS010000018.1, read on the forward strand.
GTCCCACCTGCCTTCGGCATGGCCGGAGGCTGCCGAGCCGTCGCCCTCGTGGACGAACGACCCCCTCGGCACCGGCCCCCGGCTTCCCCGCCCGCAGGACGAGCCGCGAAGCGGCAACGGCTCCTCGTGGCAGACCTCACCCGGTGCGGGGCAGCACCCCTCCGCCTCCCCGGCGGACTCCCCCGGTGGCCGGCCCCAGAGTCCCCCGCCCCACGGCGACGGTCATACGCAGAGCCCGCAGGCCGACGGCTGGGCACAGGCGACCAGCCCGCAGAACAACGGATGGGCACAGGCGTCGACCCCCCGGACCGACAGCTGGTCGGAGGCTTTCAGCCCGCGCAACGACGGCTGGGCGCAGGCGTCCACCCCCCAGGGTGACGGCTGGGCACAGGCGTCCGGCCCGCAAGGCTCGGGCGGTACGCAGACATCCGGGCCGCAGGGCTCAAGGGCGCAGGGAGACGGCTGGGCGCAGGCGTCCGGGCCGCAGGGCGCAGGGTCGCAGGGCGATGGCTGGGCACAGGCGTCCGGCTCGCAGGATGCCGACAACTCACACCAGACCTCCCCCGGCAACGGATGGCCGCAACCCACCCCCTCCCAGGACGGCTGGGCACAGGCCGGTACACCGTCCAACGACGGCCGGCCCAGCACCACGCCCCCGGACGACGGTCGCACGCGGAGCCCCCAGGCCGACGGCTGGGCACAGGCGTCCAACCCGCGCAACGACGGCTGGGCGCAGGCCTCCAACCCCCAGGGTGACGGCTGGGCACAGGCGTCCGGCCCGCAAGGCTCAGGCGGTACGCAGCCATCCGGCCCGCAGAACGACGGCTGGGCACAGACATCCGGCTCGCAGGGACCAGGCTCGCAGGGTGACGGCTGGGCGCAGGCGTCCGGACCGCAGGACACCGGCGGTTCGCACCAGACCTCCCCCGGCAACGGATGGCCGCAACCCACCCCCTCCCAGGACGGCTGGGCACAGGCCTCGGGCCCGCAGGCCGAGGGCGGCCACCCGTCCTCCCCGAACAACGGATGGCCGCAGTCCACCCCGTCGCAGGACGGCGACGCTCAGCACACGTCCACCCCCCAGACCGGCTCCTCCAACGGCTGGGCACAGGCCACCGCGCCGTCCGGCGGCGGCTGGCCCGACACCACCCCCTCCAACGACGGCCGTACGCAGAGCCCGCAGGACAACGGATGGGCACAGGCCTCCAGCCCGCAGGGTGACGCGCGCCGGCAGGGTTCCGGTGCGGCGGCGGGCGAGGCGTGGCAGTCCTCCGCGCCGGGGCACGACGCCCCCGCCTGGCCTCCGGCACAGACCACGGAGAACGGCGGGTGGCCGCCCTCGCCCCCGGCGGAGAACGCCCCCTGGCCGCCCGCGGCCCCGGCGGGCGGTGGCGCCTGGCCTCCGGCCCCCTCCTCGGGGAACGCGGGCCCCGCCGAGGCGCAGACCTCGGCGTTCTCCCCCTCTTGGGCGAGCGGCGACGCTCCGGCCGCCCCCTTCGGGGGCGCCCACCCCGGCGCCGCCCAGGGAAACGCTCAGGGCACCCCTTCCGGTGTCGCCCCCGGCACTCCCCCCTTCCCGGGCGGGTCACCTGACGGCGGCCCCCCGAACAGCGCTCCGAACGGCGCCCCGAACGGTGACGGCACCGAAAACGCGCGGCGCAGCTACGGCGTGCCGGACACCCCCGCCATGTGGGCCCTCGCGGCGAACGCGGCGGCCTCCAACGCGCCCGCACCCCCGGGAGCCCCCGTTCACCCCGGAGCAGGCCTCCCGCCGTCCCAGGCCCAGCCAGGCCGGCCCGGACACCCTGGCCAGCCCGGACAGCCCACTCACCCCGGCCAGCCCGGACACCCGGGTCACCCCGGCCAGCCCGCGCATCCGGGCCAGCCCGGCCACCACCTGAGCCGCGACCCCTCCGACCCGAACAAGCCGTTCGTCACCGCGGGCCAGATCAGCGGCCCGAAGACACCTCCGCCCGAGCGCCAGCAGGAGCTGTGGAACACGGTCTTCGGCGACAACTACCAGGCCATCGAGGACGAGGACGAGCTCGGGGAGCGGGGACGACCGGTCTGGATCTTCGCGCTGGCCGGGTCCGCGGCCATCGCGCTGCTCGGCGCGGTGCTCTGGGCGTTCCTCGCCGGGCCGCTGGCCGGCGGCGAGGAGATCCCCTCCGATCCCAAGCCCTCGGCGGCGGCCACCAAGAAGCCGGCCAAGCCCGCCGCCATCGGCCGCCTGCCGCGCTTCACCGGCGACGCGTCGCCGGTGGCCGGCACGCTCACCGACCAGCAGGCGGGGATCACCCTGGCGCGGCTCGGCGCCCCCTGGCGGCAGGACCAGCGCCCCGGCATGCCCGCCTCCTACGGCTTCACGACCCGCCAGTATCTCCCCGCGGGTACGGACTCCACGGGCAAGACCCAGTTCGCGCAGCTGATGTCGGGCCCGCTCTCCCCGCGCCTGAAGAGCAAGTACACCTCGCCGGAGAACCTCGCACCGGTGATCAACGCGGTGGCCTCCAACGGGCGCAACAAGTTCTTCCCCGAGGGCAACACCGCCCGCAAGACCGCCCAGCAGACCCTGTCGGTGAACGGCCTGCCCGGTCAGCTCGCGGCGTACGAGATCACCTCGGGCGACTCGAAGACGACCATGGTCGTGGCGGCGGTGAGCACCGGCGCCGACCTTCCCTCGATCGTCTACATGTCGGTGCCGGACAGCAAGAAGGAGCTGCTCCCCGACATCAACACCGTCTTCAAGTCGATCCGCGCGGCGGGACAGTGATCATCCCGGCGGTGACCGTCCCGTAGGGGTTCCCGGAAACCGCCGGAGAACCTAGAAGGCGCACTCCATCCGCTTGATCCCGTTGATGAAGCTGGAGTGGAGCCGCTCGGGGACGCCGCCCTCGATCCGCGGGACGCGACGGAGCAGCTCGCGGAACATCACGGTGATCTCGCGGCGGGCGAGGTGGGCGCCCAGGCAGAAGTGCGGCCCCGGGCCGCCGAAGCCGATGTGGGGGTTGGGGCTGCGGGTGATGTCGAAGCGGAGCGGGTCGGCGAAGACGCTCTCGTCGCGGTTGGCGGCCCAGTAGTAGAACACCACCTTCTCCCCCGCGCGGTAGAGGTGGCCGTTCATCTCGTGGTCGCGGGTGACCTTGCGGCGCATGTAGTTGACCGGTGAGGCGAGGCGGACGATCTCCTCGACGGCACCGGGCAGGCGCCCGTCGAGGTCCTGGAGCAGCAGCTCCCGCTGGTCGGGATGCTCGGTGAACAGGCGCAGGCCGTGGGAGATGGCGTTGCGGGTGGTCTCGTTGCCCGCCACCACCAGCAGGATGAAGAACGAGCCGAGCTCCTGCATCGTCAGCTTCTCACCGTCGATGTTGGCGTTGACCAGCGATGAGGTGAGGTCGGTCGTGGGGTGTTCCGCCCGGTGCGCGGCGAGGTCCTGGACGAGCTGCTGGAGCTCCATCCCCGCGGTCAGCAGCCGCTCCGCGACGGTGTTCATGTCGAGGCCGACGTACTCGGGGTCGAAGCCTCCGAGGATGACGTTGGACCTGTCGAAGACCGTGCGGTAGTCCTTCTCCGGTATCCCCATCATGTCGCAGATGATCTTCAGGGGCAGCCTGGCGGCCACCTCGGTCACGAAGTCGCAGCCCGGCCCCTTCGCGACCAGGTCGTCCACGATCCGCACGGCCGCGGTCTCGACGTCGGCCTCGAACTGCTTGATCATCTTCGGCGTGAACGCCCGGGACACGATCCTGCGCAGCCTCGCGTGCCGGGGGTCGTCCATATTGATCATCGAACCGAAGTACTCGGCGAACTCGGCGGGCATGTCGAGGATGTTGGTGGCCCCGCCGTCCCCCGAGCAGAACACCTCGGGGTTACGGCTCGCCTCCAGGATGTCGGCGTGCTTGACCAGCGCGTGGTAGCCGGGCCCTGGCGGGACCAGCGGGTTCTCCATCTCCTGGTAGAAGGCCGGACGCTCCAGCTCCCTCAGGAGCCGGAAGGCGTGCTCCCGGTCCGGCATGGGCCTGGCCCAGAAGCCGGCGTCCGACAGGTCGAAGTCGTCGGCGGAGACGATCGGCTTCCGCTCGGCTGGCGTCACGCTCATGGCGCCCATCATTTGGGAAAGCAAACGCTTGAGTCAATGCGACGTCCCCGGGCGGCGCCCGGAAGCCGCGGCCGAGGCGCTCGACGCCGTCCCCGGAAGTCGCGGCCGGGATACTCGACGCCGCGCTCGGACACCGCGGCCGAGACAACCCGACGCCGCCCTCAGAAGTCGCAGTCGAGATGCTTGATGCCGTTGATGAAGCTGGAACGCAGGCGGTCGGGCTCCCCCGCGGAACGGATTCCGGGCAGGCGGGTGAACAGCTCGCGGAACATCACGGTGATCTCGCGGCGGGCGAGGTGGGCGCCCAGGCAGAAGTGCGGCCCCGGGCCGCCGAAGCCGACGTGCGGTCCCTCCGTACGCCGGATGTCGAAGCGGTACGGGTCGGTGAAGACGCTCTCGTCGCGGTTGGCGGCCCAGTAGTACAGCAGGACCTTCTCGCCCGCGCGGTAGAGGTGGCCGTTCATCTCGTGGTCACGGGTGAGGCTGCGGCGCATCCAGGCGACGGGCGAGGCGAGCCGGACGATCTCCTCGACCGCACCGGGCAGGCGCCCGTCGAGGTCCTGGAGCAGCAGCTCCCGCTGGTCGGGATGCTCGGTGAACAGGTGCAGCCCGTGGGAGATGGCGTTGCGGGTGGTCTCGTTGCCCGCCACCACCAGCAGGATGAAGAACGAGCCGAGCTCCTGCATCGTCAGCTTCTCGCCGTCGATGTTGGCACTGGTCAGAGCGGTGATGAGGTTGTCTCCGCCCTCGGCGGCCAGGGAGATGACGAGGTCCTGGAGCCCCTGCCCCGCACCGAGGAGCAGTTCGGCGGCGCGGCTGACGTCGGCGATGAACTCGGGGTCGCCGCCCGACAGGATGATGCTCGTGGCGTCGAAGACCGCCTGGTAGTGCTCGGGACCGATGCCCATCATGTCGCAGATGATCTTCAGGGGCAGCTTGGCGGCCACCTCGGTCACGAAGTCGCAGCCCGGCCCCTTCGCGATCAGGTCGTCCACGATCCGCACGGCCGCCGCGTCGACGTCGGCCTCGAACTGCTTGATCATCTTCGGCGTGAACGCCCGGGACACGATCCTGCGCAGCCTCGCGTGCCGGGGATCGTCCATATTGATCATCGAACCGAAGTACTCACCGAACTCGGGGCCGAGGTCCTGGATGGACGTCGCCCCCCGGCCCGAGGAGAAGATGTCGGGATGGCGGCTGGCCTCGATGATGTCCGCGTGCCGCACCAGGGCGTAGTAGCCGGGGCCTGGCGGGGCGAAGGGGATCTCGGGCTCGGCGAACAGGATGGGGCCGGGCTGCGCGCGGAGCACCGCGAAGGCGGCCTCCCGCTCGGCCATCGGGCGCTCCCAGAAGGAGATGTCCGACAGATCGATGTCCGCGAGTGAAACCGTCATGCCAGCCTCCACTAGAACCGCATTCTATTTTACGGATCCTGCCACAGGACACTCGGCGCAACCAGCCCAGGACGGGGTTGCCGGCCTTCCCGGAGCGCTCCCGATACGGGAAGCGCCCGGCCTGGGAACATGCTCCACCCTGGAACCCGGCGAAAGGAAGGCCACCGCCTGGCCAAGCTGGTCCGCGCACGCGGTCCGCGCCTGAAAGGCGTTCCGGAAGGCGGTTCCGGCGACCGACCCCCGGCGGCCTGGGGACCACACGCTCAGCGCCCCGGCGACCAATGACCCGGCGCCCGGGACCCGACGGTCAGCGATCCTGCGCTCGGCAGACCGACGCTTGGCGGACCGGCGGTCAACCGTCGGCGGCTCGGTGGAGACGGGCCCCGCCGCTCAGCGGTCGCCGGCGATGAGGTCGGCGGCCCTTTCGGCGATCATGACGGTGGGCGCGTGGGTGTGTCCCCGGGTGATGAGCGGCATGACCGAGGCGTCGGCCACCCGCAGGCCGGCGACCCCCCGGACCCGCAGGGCGGGGTCCACCACCGACCCGGGATCGTCGCCCATCCGGCAGGTGCCGACCGGATGGTAGAGGGTCTCGCTGCGCTCGCGGATCCAGCGGACGAGCTCCTCCTCGGTCCTCGGGTCCCAGTACGGGTCCATCGGCGGCCCCGCGAGCGGCCGGAGCGCCTCGGTGGTGAACAGCTCCCTGGCCTTCCGCAGTCCGGCGACCTGCCGCCGGACGTCGGCCTGCGCCGTCAGGTAGCCGGGGTCGATCACGACGTCCCGGCCGTCCAGCGAGAGGCGGCCGCGGCTCTCCGGCCGGAGCAGGATCGAGGCGATGGTCAGGCCGTGGCCGGGCGGCGGGGTGAGGCCGTGGTTGACGAAGGAGCCGGGAGCGAAGATCAGCTCGATGTCGGGGGCGGGCTCCTCCTCGGAGGTGCGGATGAACGCGACGGCCTCGCCGATGTTGGAGGTGAGCATGCCCCGGCCCCCGGCCAGGAAGCGCAGCAGGTTGCCGGTCGACTCGGCGCGGGCGAGGGTGATCGGCCTGAGGCAGTGCAGGAAGACGCCCGACGCGAGATGGTCCTGGAGGTTCGCGCCGACCCCGGGCAGCTCGTGGACCGGCTCGACACCGGCGGACCGCAGCTCGTCGGCCGGGCCGATGCCCGACAGCATCAGCAGGTGCGGTGAGCCGATCGCCCCGGCCGACAGGATGACCTCCCCGCGCGCCCGCGCCACCGCGGTGCCGCTGACGCCATCGCCGTCGCCGCCGTACTCCACCCCGGTCGCGCGTCCGTCCTCGACGAGCACCCGGCGTACGCGGGAGGAGGTGAGCACGGTGAGGTTGGGCCGCCTGGCGGCGGGGGTGAGGTAGGCGTCGGCGGAGCTCCAGCGACGGCCCCTGCGCTGGGTGACGGGCGTCTGCGAGCAGCCCTCGTTGGAGGGGCCGTTCAGCTCCTCCAGGCGGGCGATGCCCAGTTCCTCGCAGGCCCGCAGGAAGAGCGCGGTGGCGGGGTTCGGGGAGCGCAGCTCCGAGATGTGGATCGGCCCCTCCGTGCCGTACACGCCACCGCGGTTGGAGCCGGCGCGGCGCTCGACCCTGCGGAAGTACGGGAGGACCTCCTCGTAGGACCAGCCCGGCACGTTCCATCCGTCGTAGTCGGCGCGGTGCCCGCGCACCCACATCTGGGCGTTCATCGAGGAGGATCCGCCGAGCATCCGGCCGCGTGGCCAGTAGAGTTCCCTGCCCGACAGCTCGGGCTGCCTGACGGTGGTGAAGTCCCAGTCGCGCTCGGTCTTGAACAGCTTGGAGAAGCCGGCGGGCATCCGGACCTCCAGCTTCCGGTCGGAGCCGCCCGCCTCGATGAGGGCGACCCTCGTGCCGGGGTCGGCGGAAAGACGGTTGGCCAGCACACATCCCGCCGACCCCGCACCCACGATGACGTAGTCGTAGTCCACGCTCACTGACCTTTCATCGCACAGTCGGCCAGCTCGCCTCCCCGTAAGCGCGCTCTTATCTGCTTACTCCCCCATGGTTTGCCCGTCAATTTGTCTTCGCGTTACCTACCGGTCGGTATCTCGGGCTGCCAGTATGAGCGGGTCAGAGCTTGCTCGGAGGAGGACGTACGATGCTCAACCTGTCGATCGCACTGGAGGACAGCGCCCGGGTGGCCCCCGACCGCACCGCACTGGTCTTCGGTGACCTGCGGCTGCCGTACTCGCTGGTCAACACCGTCGCGAACCAGGTTGCCAACCTGCTGGTCTCCCGCGGGATCGGCAAGGGTGACAAGGTGGCGCTGGCCTGCCCCAACCTGCCCTACTTCCCGTTCGTCTACTACGGGATCCTCAAGGCCGGCGCCACGGTCGTACCGCTCAACGTGTTGCTGCAGTCCAGGGAGATCGCCTACCACCTGGACGACTCCCAGGCCAAGGCGCTGTTCTGCTTCGAGGGCACCCCCGAGCTGCCGCTGGGCGAGCGGGGCAGGGCCGGCTTCGAGGGCGCCTCCGCCGAACACTTCTTCGTGCTTCCCGCCACCGCGTTCGCCACCGAGTCCGAGTACGGGGAGACGCTGTGGGCGGCGCTGGACGGTGTGTCCGGCGAGTTCGAGACCGTGCAGACCTCGCCCGACGACACCGCGGTGATCCTGTACACCAGCGGCACCACCGGCCAGCCCAAGGGCGCCGAGCTCAGCCACCAGAACATGCTGCTCAACGCCATGGTCTCCGACGAGATGTTCCCGCGCACCGAGGGCGGCGACGCCTACCTCGCGGTGCTGCCGCTGTTCCACTCCTTCGGGCAGACCGTCGTCATGAACGCCGGGTTCCGGCGCCAGGCGACCGTCGTGCTCATGCCGCGCTTCGAGCCGGGGCCCGCCCTGGAGCTGATGCGCGCCGAGAACATCACGCTGTTCGCGGGCGTGCCGACCATGTACTGGGCGATGCTGACGAAGATCCACTCCGACGGCGACGAGGTGCCCACCTCGCTCAGGATCGCGGTCGCCGGCGGTGCCTCCTCCCCCGTCGAGGTGCTCAAGGACTTCGAGAAGACCTTCGGGACCGGGATCCTGGAGGGGTACGGCCTGTCGGAGACCTCCCCGGTGGCCAGCTTCAACCAGCTGGGCAGGCCCACCAAGCCCGGCACGATCGGCACGCCGGTCTGGGGGGTGGAGATGAAGCTGGTCGACGGCGACTGGAAGACGATCGAGGGTGAGGGGCCCGGCGAGATCGCGATCCGCGGCCACAACGTGATGAAGGGCTACTACAACCGGCCCGAGGCGACCGCCGAGGTCATGCGGGACGGCTGGTTCCGTACCGGCGACATCGCCACCCGTGACGCCGACGGCTACTACTCCATCATCGACCGGGCGAAGGACATGATCATCCGGGGTGGCTTCAACGTCTACCCGCGCGAGCTCGAAGAGGTCCTGATCACCCACCCCGAGGTCTCCCTCGCGGCGGTGGTCGGGGTCGCCCACGACTCGCACGGCGAGGAGGTCAAGGCGTACGTCATCCGCACCCCCGGCGCGACGGTCACCGAGGAGGAGCTCATCGCCTGGGGCAGGGAGAACATGGCGGGGTACAAGTATCCGCGGATCGTCGAGTTCCGTGACGCGCTGCCGATGACCGCGACCGGGAAGATTCTCAAGCGCGAGCTCCGCTAGGGGCCCGCACCCGCCGCGGCCCGCCCGTCCGGCGAGGCCGCGGCGGCGGGGCCGGGCTCCGGGTGGCACGACGCGCCGCCCGGAGCCCGGCCCCGAGGTGTCAGGCCTGGTAGACCTCGAACTCCGACAGCTGCGCGGCCGGCCAGCCGGTGTTGCCGGTGACGTTCACCCGGACGTACCGGGTGGACGTCTCGGAGAACGTGATCGTGACCGTGTTGCCGGAGCCCGGGTCGAAGGAGCGGCCCGCCGACCCCGAGAGCGTGGTGAACGACGACCCGTTCGTGCTGCCCTGCACCGACAGCGTCTGTGTACGGGCCTGCCAGGCGGCCTGCGGCGGCAGCTTCAGCATCACCCTGCCCACCGACGCCGCCGAGCCGAGGTCGACCTGGATCCACTGCGGGAACGCGTTGTTCGCGCTCTCCCAGTAGCTGTTCGGGTCGCCGTCGACCGCGTTCTGCGGGACGAAGGTCTGGTTGTGGCTGCTCGCCGTCACCGCCTTGCCCCGCGCCAGGTTGGTGTTGGGGGCGGTGTCCGTGGTCACGTTCGCGGTGTTCGACGGGGGCGAGACGTTGGAGGCCGCGTCGTGGGCGGTGACGGTGAAGGCGTACGCCGTCGCGGGGCTCAGCCCGGTCACGGTGTGCGTGGTGCCCTGCACGGTGGCCACGACGGTGCCGCCTCGGCGCACCTGGTAGCCGGTCACCCCCACGTTGTCGGTGGAGGCCGACCACGACAGCGACACGCTGGTCGCCGTCTTCCCCGTCACGGTGAGGTTGCCCGGGGTGCTCGGTGCCTGCGTGTCGCCTCCGGCGACGGATCCGTACACCTCCAGCTCGCCCAGCTGCGCGGCCGTCCAGCCGGTGTTGCCGGTGAAGGTGAGCTGGACGTACCGGGTGGAGGCGGCGGGGAACGTGATCGTGACCGTGTTGCCGGAGGCCGGGTCGAAGGAGTGACCCGCCGATGCGGCGAGCGTGGTGAACGACGACCCGTTCGTGCTGCCCTGCACCGACAGCGTCTGCGTGCGGGCCTGCCAGGCGGCCTGCGGCGGCAGCTTCAGCACCACCCTGCCCACCGACGCCGCGGCGCCCAGGTCGACCCGGAGCCACTGCGGGAACGCGTTGTTCGCGCTCTCCCAGTACGTGTTCGGGTCGCCGTCGACCGCGTTCTGCGGGACGAAGGTCTGGTTGTGGCTGCTCGCCGTCACCGCCTTGCCCCGCGCCAGGTTGGTGGTGTCGCCGCCTCCGATCGTGGGCGGGGTGGGGCGGGTGGCGGTGAGGGCGATCTGGCCCTTGAGCATCCGGCCGCCGTCGCCGGTCAGGCGCAGGTAGTAGTCGGCCGAGCAGGCGGTGCCGTCCTCGTCCAGGGCGAGCATGCCGGAGTCGGCAGGCACGTCGGCGAGGGTCTCGGCGGTCTTGGCGATCTGGTTGCCCTCGTTGTACTCGTCGAACATGGAGATGTAGATGCCTTGCGCGCCGACGCGGACCATGTTGTAGAACTGGCGCCACATGAAGTCGCCGTGGCGGCGCTGGCGGGTGGTGACGTCGCCGGGCAGCACGCAGGGCTGGTAGTCGATGCCGTGGGCGTCGCAGTCGGCCTGGTCGGGCAGGTTGACGTTGGCGTAGAAGTGGTCGACGTCGGCGATGGTGCCGATCCGCCCCACCATCCAGGGGGAGATCATGTGGAAGGCGTGGTAGACCTCAAGGAAGCCCGGGCGTGAGTCCTCGACGCCGCGGCGCCAGTGGGTGGGCACGCCGCCCATCACGTAGCAGCCCTGGTCCTTGAACCAGTTGACGACCTCCAGGCAGGGGCCGGGCGCCCAGGGGCGTTTGGGGTCGTTGAAGCCGAAGCCCCAGATGCCGACGACGGGTTTGCCGTTCTGCATGGCGTAGGCCGGCGAGGTGGTGTGGGCCTTCATCTTGGTGAGCCAGTCGGTTTTGATCTCCGGCTGCATGTTCGTCCAGTCGGTGACGTCGTACATGATGTAGTACTTGCGGCCGTTGGCCTCGGCGGCGGTGCGCACCTTGGCGGCCATGGCGTCACGGGTGGGGCCTTCGCCGCCCATCGGGTTGAAGCGTTGCAGGGCGGCGGTGTCGATGTTGTTCTCGCGCATCCAGCGGAAGTGGGTGTCGACGGTCTGCTGGTCGTAGGAGGAGAACAGCGTGGCGGGGCGGCCGTTGTTGAGGTTGGCGTAGGCGGTGGGGTAGGTGTTGGTGTATTCGCGCGTGTCGGGCCAGGCGACGATGGTGTTGTTGGAGCGTGAGGGGCTCTGGGCCATGTTGTCGCTCCAGTGCCACCAGCCGTTGATGGGGGCGTTGTCGCCCTTGCAGGCGAACCAGCCCTGGTAGCCGACGGTGATCTTCCCGACCACGTCGCCGACCGGGCTGTCGGCGCGGGCCGCGCTGTTCAGCGCGGACAGCAGCTGCGACGACGACACCGCGGCGAGAGCGGAGCCGGACACCACGGAGGTCATGAACCTCCGACGCGAGACGGCCACGTGAACTCCTTTCGTCCGGAGCGGCCATCCGTGCTTCGCCGCTCCATCCGGGGGGCGGGGGGTGCCGTGCCGGTGGGGCCCGCGCGGGCGGCTGGAACGTGTTCCGGCCAGGAGGAAACCGCACGCCACGGGCACGGGGGCGGCACACGTCGCCCCCGGCGCGACAGCGGGCCGCCTGCGTCATCCTGACAGGACTCGATACGCAAACGCAATAGTCAGAAATCTAGGCGAAATCTACCGTCACCAGCATGCAAGAATTTGCGTTCGGATTTGCGTCCGGACCGTTCCAGGGCACGCCCGGGGCTGAGAGGGGCCCGGACGCCGGACGGCCCCCGCCTCGGGGTCTCCGAGGCGGGGGCCGTCCGGTCTGGTGTGAACGCTCACGTGAGCGCCCGCGCGGATTCTCGTAGAGGAACATCCCGTACGAGCGTCTCCCGCGCGGGGGCTTCCCGCGTGAACCGTGTTCCGGCTGTCAGTTCCGAAGGTCGGGTTTCGGGCTTCGAGTTTCGAATGCCAGGTTCCGCAGGCCGGGTTTCGGGTGTCAGGTTCCTTGGGTCAGGTTTCGGGGGTCAGGGCCAGTCGCGCGAGGGGCGGAGCGGGAAACCGGCCGTGCCGTCGGCGTCGAGCTTCACCCCGAGGACCTGGTGGAGCTGGATCTTGTTGCGTTCGAAGCCGACCACGCAGGCCGCCATGTAGAGGCGCCAGACCCGCGCCGTGCCCTCGCCGACCTCCTTGACCGCCTCGTCCCAGTGGTCGTCGAGGTTCGAGCACCAGAAGCGGAGGGTCTGCGCGTAGTGCTCGCGCAGGTTCTCCTCGTGGCGGATCTCGAAACCGGTGTCCTCGATCTGGCGGGCCAGGTAGCCGACCGACTCCAGCTCACCGTCGGGGAAGACGTAGCGGTTGATGAAGCCGCCGGCGTTGAGGGTCTTCTCCGTGCCCGTCGGGCGGGTGATGCAGTGGTTGAGCAGCCGCCCGCCGGGGACGAGCTTGTCGTACAGGAAGCGGAAGTAGAAGGGCAGCTGGTCCTTGCCGATGTGCTCGGTCAGGCCGATCGAGCTGACGGCGTCGAAGCCGGTCTCCGGCACGTCGCGGTAGTCCATGTGGCGGACCTCGGCGAGCTCGCCGAGACCGGCCTCCGCGATGGCCTTCTGCGCCCACTCGGCCTGCTGGCGTGAGAGAGTCACCCCCAGCGCCTTCACGCCGTACTCGCGGGCGGCGTGGATGACCATGCCGCCCCAGCCGCAGCCGACGTCGAGCAGCTTCATGCCGGGCTTGAGGTCCAGCTTGCGGGCGACGAGCTCGAACTTGGCGAGCTGCGCCTCCTCCAGCGTGGACTCCCGCTCGGGGAAGACCGCGCAGGTGTAGGCCATGGAGGGGCCGAGCACCCACGAGTAGAACTTGTTGGAAACGTCGTAGTGGTGATGGATGGCCTCGGCGTCGCGCTGCTTGGCGTGCCTGCTGCCCATCCTGGCGAGCATGCTGCGCCGCACCTCCTGCGGAGGCGGCGGCATCCGCGTGAGCAGCGGGCGGACCCCGAGGGCTCGGATGGCCGCGAGCTTCTGCCCGACCGGGATGTCGTTGACGGTGAGCGACCACATGCGGGACAGCAGGGTGTACATGTCCCCGTGGACGTCGAGGTGGCCGGACACGTACGCCCTGGCCAGACCCAGCTCTCCGGGGGCCTGCGCCAGATACGCGACGGCCGCCGGGGTCTTCACCTCGACACTGATGTCGGCGCCGGACGGCCCGGCCTTGCTTCCGTCGTAGGCGACGAAGCGCACGTCCGCCTCGGGCCCCATGACCTTCTCGAAGATCTCTGCGAGCAACACAGAATCAGCCTCTCTTAACGCCCCCGAACACACTTGTCGTAGAGGTCGAGCAACCGGCCACCCCCGTCGTATGCCCGCTTGACCGGCCAGTAGGCAGTTCCGTTATAAAACCGCCAGAATTCATCCTCCGGGTAGAACGAAGTGGAGTACAGCGATTTATGCCCCTCCAGCTCGTGGACCCGGTTCTCGATCAGACGGTTGTGGTAACCGTCGAACTGCCCCCTGGGGAGCGGGACCGTTCCCCAGAAGCCGAAGTTGACATAGAGACGTCCCGGCTCCAGCGGGTAGAGGGGCCACTCGCCGGTGGACCTCAGCGGGCACATCCAGACCGGCGCCATCCCGACCTTGTCGTGGAAGAACTCCAGGAACTCGGCGCCGCGCTCGACGGGCACCTCGATGTCCTGGATGACCGACTCCTGCACGGGCAGGTCGCGCCAGCGGTCGACCCTGGCGATCACCCCGTACTTGCGGTCGAGGCCGACGAGCTTGCGGTAGACGTCCGAGCGCATCCACTTGCGCGGCATCAGGGACCGCACCAGCGCGGTCTGCACGCCGAAGGCGCGCGAGCACCAGAACCAGTCGGTGTCCCAGCGCCACAGGTAGTCGCGGACGGTGAGCCAGTCGCGGGTCCGGGTCTGGATCGACCGGTAGTAAATACGCATCCCGGTGTAGTCGGAGAGATACGGGGCATGCTCGGCGAAGCGGCCCACCGTGATGTAGAGCTCGCCGGGGCCGAAGAACGTGCCGTCGACGAAGTCGACGCGCTCTCCCTCGTACTCGCCGCGCTCGCAGATCTCGCGCATCGCGAGCATGCACTTGTCGGCGTCGCCGAACGGGATGTGGGTCAGCCTGACGTACGGCTGGACCGGTTTCAGCTTGATGCGGATCCGCAGGGCGTAGCCGAGCGTTCCGTAGGAGTTGGGGAACGCGCGGAACAGGTCGCGGTGCTCGTTGTCGTCACGGGCCACCACGATCCTGCCGTCGCCGGTGAGGATCTCCATCTCCTCCACCGACTCGTGCGGCAGCCCGTCCCTGAAGCTGGTGGACTCGATGCCGAGCCCCGTCACCGCCCCGCCCAGCGTGATCGTCTTCAGCTGCGGCACGACGTACGGCATGAACCCGTGGGCGAGCGTGGCGTCCACCAGGTTCTCGTAGGTCGTCATCCCCTGGACCTCGGCGGTCATCGCCACCGGGTCGACCTCGATCACCTGGTCCAGGTCCCTGGCCGACAGCTTCGCCGACCGGGCACCGTCCCTGAAGCGGAACAGGTTGGTGGTGGCCTTGGAGAGCCGGGGCACCGCGTCCCCCGGAATGGCGGCGTAGGACTCCCTGATCTGCTCCACCGCTTGACGGTGCGCCGACATCCCCGTCATCTGCCGCACGGTAATCACCCCCATGACCTCGTTGGAAAGATCGCCCCTAGGCACGTTATATCTCGGATGTCTCCGGAGCCAGGCAGGGCGCGTTAAACACGGGAAAACTCTACGACCGTCCTTCTTCCGATCTTCGACCGACCACCTCTTCAACCCCGTTCACCACGTTGACCACGGGCCGGCCCTCGATCGCGGCCTCCAGGTTGTCCAGCACGCACCGGATCAGGCGGCCGGTCGACTGAGGGGTCACCCCGGCCACGTGCGGCGAGAGCAGGACCCTCGGGCTGTCGCGCAGCGGGTCGTCCGGCGGCAGCGGCTCGGTGTCGAAGACGTCGAGCGCGGCGCCGCCCAGGTGCCCCGACTCCAGGGCGGACAGCAGCGCCGCCGAGTCGACCACCTGCCCCCGCGCCGCGTTGACGAGCAGCGAGCCCGCGGGCATGAGGGACGGGTCGACCAGCCCCCTGGTCTCCTCCGTCAGCGCGATGACCAGGACGAGCACGTGGGAGCTCGCGACCAGCTCGCCGAGCTCACGGTAGGCGTAGGGCACCTCGCGCGGCGTGCGGGTCCAGTAGGAGACCTCGCACCCGTGGGCGGCGAACATCCGGGCGGCGGCCTCGCCGATCGGGCCGAACCCGACGATGCCGACGCGCGAGCCGTACAGCTCGGCGGGTCCGAGGTCCAGCTGCGGCCAGCGTCCCGCGCGGACCGCGGCGTCGGCGTCGAGCAGCCGCCGCGACAGCGCGAGCGCGGCGGCGAGACACCACTCGGCCACCCCGATCGCGCTCACCCCCGCGGTGTTGGCCAGCGGCACGCCCGCCTCGGCGAGCGCGGCGAGGTCGTGCCCGTCCACGCCGACGGAGGGCTGCTGCACGAACGCCAGACGCGGCGCGGCCCGGACGGCCTCGGCGTCCAGGGCGAGCCCGCCGCTCCAGTCACCGACCACGATCTCGGCGTCGCCGAGGGCGGCGAGCAGCGACTCCCGGTCGCGGGCCGCGGGGACCGACACGACGACCCGGTCGCCGAGCGAGCCGAGCAGGTTGCGCACCGCCTCCTCGGGGAGCGGCGGCAGCGCGAGCAACTTCCAGGGCGCCTCACCCGCCTCCCCGGGGTGGAGGCCGCCGGGTCCCGGACTCCTTTGGGTCATGTCACTCGCCTCCAGGGGAAGGAACGGGAGCTCTGGGCGGGGAGGTCGCCGGGCACGCGGCCCGGACGCCCGCCGGGGCGGGTCACTCCCCTCCGCGGGGGTGGAAGCTGTCGAACACGCGGGTCATGAGAGCCTGCTGGGCGACCCAGTCGGCGTCGTGGGTGGTCCAGCTGAGCACCATGACCGAGTCGCCCACCTCGATGAACCGCCGCACCTCGTGGTAGGTCACCCCGGCCTCGGCCCAGGGGGCTCCCCCGCTGTCCTTCATGGTCCAGGTGAACTCCCACTGGAGCCCGGCGCCGTAGGCGAGAGGGATCTTGGCCGTGTCCTCGAAGTCGATCTCGCTCCACTGCGCCACGTTCTCCTTGACGGTCTCCAGGAGCGAGTCCAGGCCCTCGGCGCCGCCCTCCAGCGGCTCCACCGACAGGTGGGCGGCCCCGTCGCGGCGCAGCCACTGGGTGTAGCCCGTCTCGGCCGCCCAGTCGCCGGTCCATCCGGCCGGATAGCTGATGGACCAGTTCTCCGGGGGGCGGGCCCGCCACTGCTTCAGCCCTCCGGCGGCGGGCGCCGCCGTCCTGGTCCTGGTGGGCTTGGGAGTGGGGGTCGGGGTGGGGGTCTGCGACTCGGTCTCCTCCGCCGGCTCCGGCGTGGTCTCGGCGACGGTGGGCGCGGAGCGCGCCACCGGCCGCTGCTCGGGCTGCGACATCGCCACGGCCGCCGCGGCGCCCCCGGCCGCCAGGAGCACGACGGCCCCCACGATCAGCGGGAGCCGCCCTCCCCCGCGGCGGCCGGACACGGCCGAGTCGCCGGTGTCGTACCGGTCCCGCCCTCCGCCGTGGTGGGAGGCCTTGCCGATGCGGCTGAAGTTCTCCTCGGTACGGCCCGGGGGCCCGTACCCGCCGGTCCCTCCCGTACGGTGCCCCGCGGTTCCCCCCATCCGGTGTCCCGCGGTTCCTCCCGCACGGCGGACGGCGGTCTCCCCGGTACGGCGGGCCGCGGCCGACGGGTCGTTGACGACCTCCGCCAGCAGGGCGTCGGCCTGCTGGGCGGTGAGCCGGTGGGCGGGCTCCCGCTGGAGCATGCCGGTGAGCACCGCCCGCATCTCCAGGGGCACCACGCCGAAGTCGGGCTCCTCGGTGAGGAGCGCGCCCAGGGTGGAGATGGCGTCGCGGCGCTCGAACGGCCCATGGCCGACCAGGGCCGCGTAGAGGGTGGCGCCGAGTGCCCACAGGTCGGACCAGGGTCCGGCGTCGGTGCCGGTGGCGCGCTCGGGCGGCAGGAAGCTCGGCGAGCCCGTCACCATGCCGGTCTGGGTGAGCGAGGTGTCGCCCTCGATGACGGCGATGCCGAAGTCGGAGAGCACGGCGCGGCCCTCGGCGTCCAGCAGGATGTTGCTCGGCTTGACGTCGCGGTGCAGGATCCCGGCCTCGTGGGCCGCGCGCAGGGCCGACAGCACCTGGCGGCCGATGTCGGCGACCTGGTGCACCGGCAGCAGGCCGACCTCGTCCAGCCCGCGTGCCCTGACCAGCTCCATGACGATCCAGGGACGGCCGTCCTGCTCCGCCACGTCGTAGATCGCCACGATGCCGCGGTGGTTGAGCCTCGCCGCCGTCCTGGCCTCGCGGGAGGTGCGGGTCAGCTGGACCTGGTGCTCGGCCGGGGAGAGGTTGGGCGGCAGGAGCACCTCCTTCACGGCGACCGAGCGGTTGAGGAGGGTGTCGTAGCCCTCCCACACGACGCCCATCCCGCCCCTGCCGAGCTCTCGCAGCAATCGATAGCGCCCAGCGACCACCCGTTCACTGTGCGGATATGTCATCGCAAAACCCCTAGGTCCCATTCGGAGAGGGCGCAAGTTTCCCATAGACGCGCGGGCGCCACGCGACTCCGCGCGATGTGTCTTGCCATAGAAAGCCGAATGTTGTTCTACTTGGGCGGGAGGACGGCGGTGCCCGCGACGAGGCGGTCGCCCGGGTGCGCCGTACCCGACGAGAGCCGGAACGCACCCGAGGAGAATGCCGATGGAGCACGTGACCAGGAAGGGCCCGCTGGCCGGAGTCCGCGTGCTCGAACTGGCGGGGCTGGCCCCCGGGCCCTTCGCCGGGATGATGCTGGCCGACCACGGGGCCGAGGTGCTGCGCGTCGAGCGTGCGAGCGTCGTCGCCAGGGCCGGGGACAGGCCGCGCCCCGACGTGATGGACCGGGGCAAGCGGACGGTCGGCCTGGACCTGAAGTCCCCCGAGGGGGTGGCCGCGTTCAAGGAGCTGGCCCGTCACGCCGACGTGGTCGTCGAGGTCTTCCGGCCGGGGGTCGCCGAGCGCCTCGGCATCGGTCCCGCCGACCTGCACGCGGTCAACCCGCGCCTGATCTACGGGCGGATGACCGGCTGGGGCCAGGACGGCCCGCTCGCGCCGACCGCCGGGCACGACATCGACTACATCGCCGTCTCCGGCGTGCTGTCGATGCTGGGCCGCGAGGGCGAGCGCCCCACCCCGCCGATCAACATCCTCGGCGACTTCGCCGGGGGCGGCCTCATGCTCGCGTACGGCGTGCTGCTGGCGCTCATCGAGCGGGAGCGGACCGGCGAGGGCCGGGTGATCGACGCCGCCATGGTGGACGGCGCGGCGACGCTGTTCGCGATGTTCCACCACGGCGTGCAGACCGGCGGCTGGGGCCCGCGCGGCACGAACCTGCTCGACACCGGCGCGCCGATGTACGACACCTACGAGACCGCCGACGGCCGGTACGTGGCCGTCGGGGCGCTGGAACCGCAGTTCTGGGCGGAGATGACCACCCTGATGGGCCTGGAGGACCTGCCCGACCGTGACGACAGGTCGCAGTGGCCCGCGCTCCGCGAGCGGCTCGCCGAGGCGTTCCGGTCCAGGACCCGCGCCGAGTGGGAGGCGGTGTTCGACGGCTCCGACGCCTGCGTCTCCCCCGTGCTCGAAGGGGGCGAGGCCGCGGACCACCCGCACAACAAGGCCAGGGGCCTGTTCGTCGAGGTCGGCGGGGTGAGGCAGCCCGCGCCCGCGCCGCGCCTGCTCGGCGTGCCCGAGCAGGACCTCTCGCCCTCCACCCGGCTGGCGGACCTGTCCTCCTGGGGGCTGCCCGACGAGACGGCGGCGCGGCTGCGCGAAGCCGGGGTGCTGGCCTGATGGGCGGCGAGGCGGGCACGAAGACGGGCACGGAGGCAAGCGGGGACGTGGCGGGCGACGCTTCCGCGAACACCGCGAACACCGAGACGAAGGAGTACACCGAGAGCATGGCGGGTTCGGAGAGCACGAGGACCGAGGGCGGACCGGCGGGAATGGACGTCTTCGAGGCCCTCTACACGACCAGGGCGATGCGCAGGGTCAAGCCGGACCCGATCCCCGAGGAGGTCCAGCGGAGCATCCTGGACGCCGCGGTCCGCGCGCCCAGCGGCGGCAACGTGCAGAGCTGGCGTTTCCTGCTGGTGGACGACCTCGCGGTGAAGGAGCGGCTCGGCCCCCTCTACCGGGACGCGCTCGGGCGGCTCTTCGAGGGCCACTACAAGCTGATGCGCGAGAAGGCCGAGGCCGAGGGTGACGCCCGGACGCTCAACGTCCTGAAGTCGGCCAAACACCTGGCCGACCACTTCGAGGGCTATCCGCTGCTGCTGTTCGCGTTCGTCCGCAACGACCCGTCCGGCGGCTCGATCTTCCCGTCGGTGTGGAGCGCGCAGCTGGCCGCCCGCGCCCACGGGGTGGGCAGCGCGCTGACCAGCGTGCTCGGCATCTTCCACGCCGAGGAGACGCTGCGGGTGCTCGGCGTGCCCGAGGACAAGGGCTGGACACTGGCCTGCACCGTCACCTTCGGCTATCCCACCGGCCGCTGGGGCGTCGCGCCCCGCCGCCCGGCCCACGAGGTGAGCTACCGCAACCGGTGGGGCCAGGACGTGGGCTTCGAGGTTCCCGAGCCCCTGTGGCGCCCCGAGGACTGAACCCGGGCGGCCCAGGGCCGCCCGGTCGGACGCGCCATCGCGAACCGACCGGGCGGCCCGGCTCTTTTCCGGGCCCGATCGACTCCTCACGCCTGTCGTAACTGTGTCTCCATTCGTCGTAGGTGTTGATTCGAATGTAGTAGATGTACTACATTCATTCGCATGAGTACTGCATCACGTATCCACACCCCGCCACCAGCCGCGCGGCTCTCCTGAGCGGGGAGGGGCGCCGGAATGTCAGCGGAAGACGTCTACAACCGGATCTCGGTGCTGAGAGCCGAGCGCGGGATCTCGCGCAAGGATCTGGCGGCCGCGCTGGGGGTCCACTACCAGACGATCGGCTACCTGGAGCGCGGCGAGTACAGCCCGAGCCTGTTCCTCGCCATGCGGATCGCCGAGCACTTCGAGGTGCCGCTGGAAGTCGTGTTCTCCCTCAAACCGTTCCCCAGGCTCGGCAGCGGCCAGATCAGTTGACCCTCCCCGGCCGGAAGGCCGGGTCTCCTCCGGAGGTATTCGATGAACACGTTGAAGGAAAGCTGGCGTCAGACCCGTGTGGAGGTCATGCAGCGCGACTACCTGCCCGGCTGGTACGCCACCCGGGGCCGCAGGCGGCTGATCGCCTCGGCGGTGGTCCTCTCGCTGACGCTCCTGTGGGCGGACGTCGCCGTCTCCTGGGCCGGCGCGCCGAGTGACGGCGCCGACCTGTCCGACTTCGCGCTGATGGCGCTCAGCCTGGTCATCTACCTGCCGGCCGTCTCACTGCTCAACATCGCCACCCGCGGCGTCGTCGAGCTGTCCGAGCGTGACCTGGACGAGCGCCAGGTGGGCGAGCGCCTGCGGGCCGTCGCCATCGCCCACCGGGTCACGACGGGCGTCCTGGCCGCCGTCTTCGTCATGGCCGTCGCGCTGGGTACGGCGCAGGGCCGCGACTACTCCATGCCGGGGGACGCGGTCCTCGCCCTGGCACTCGCCCTGGGCCTGACGCACTTCGTGCTTCCGCTGGTCGTCTCTGGCTGGCGGCTGCCCGACCCGCCCGGCGACGACGCCTGAGCCCGTCCCGGTGGGCGAACCGGCCGGAGCGGCTCGTACGGCGGCGGGGTCCCGGCACGAAGGGACACGGCAGGGCACGGCGGGAAGGCCCGGTACGGCCACGGGGGCCGCACCGGTCCGCGCCGGTCCGCGCCGGTCCGCACCGCCCGGCGCACCGGCCGACCAGGCCGGCGCGCCGGGAACGGTCCCGCTCAGCGCATCGGGGACAGGACCGCCGCGTAGATGTCGGCGCCCCCCGGGTGGTGCACCTCCAGGTCGGTGGTGAAGGACCTCGGCGGGGTGCCCCCCGACTCGGTGTGCTTCCACAGTTGCTGCCATGCCTCCTGCAGGACGCCCGGCATCGGCCCGCGGGCCTCGATCTTCAACGACGGCACCCCGGGCACCCGTACCGCCACCATGCCCTCGGGCAGCGCCGCCGCGCTGCGCACGGCGACCCCGACGATCTGGGTGTAGGCGCCGTGGTGGTCACTCTCATAGTCGGTGAGGACCGCGTAGATGTTCTCGTCGACCCGTCCCGGCACGTGGGCGAAGGCCCCCGGGGATCCCGCCCGCGCCCAGAGCGCGCCGAGCCTCCCCCGGCCCTGCTCCATCTCGTCGGCGTTCGACGTCCGTACGGCATGGCCTACGACGAGCATCTCGGGCCGATCAACCACGATCACAATGCCTCCTCATGGCCATCCACTTATTCACGCAAACCGGATCTTAGCCTCCGGCCCGACCTGCCCGGTCCTCTTCGGAGACCTGGAAAAGGGGAACGCTCATCTCTGGCAATTCACGGGATAAGGTGGATCAACGTGAAATTTCTTAATGGGACGGCACCGGCCTACGACCTGACCTACAGCGACGTTTTCATGGTCCCGTCGCTCTCCTCCGTCGGCTCGCGGCTCGCCGTCGACCTCTCCAGCCGGGACGGCACCGGAACCACCATCCCCATCGTGGTCGCCAACATGACGGCGGTGGCGGGACGGCGGATGGCCGAGACCGTCGCGCGGCGGGGCGGAATCACCGTGATCCCGCAGGACATCCCGATCGACGTGGTCACCGACGTCGTCGACTGGGTCAAGAAACGCGACCTGGTCCACGACACGCCGCTGACGCTCACCCCGCACGACACCGTCGGCGAGGCGCTCAACCTGCTGCCCAAGCGGGCCCACGGCGCGATCATCATCGTCGACTGGGACAACCGCCCGGTCGGAGTGGTCACCGAGAGCGACTGTTCCGGCGTGGACATGTACACCCAGCTCTCGCAGGTGATGTCCGACCACCTGCTCACGCTGCCCGCCGGGCTCGACCCGCGCGAGGCCTTCGAGCGCCTCCACGGGGGCCGCCACCGGCTCGCCCCCGTCGTGGACGCGGAGGGCCGGCTGGTCGGCATCCTGACCAGGACGGGCGCGCTGCGCGCCACCCTGTACCGTCCCGCCGTCGACGACTCGGGCAGGCTCCGCGTCGCGGCGGCCGTCGGCGTCAACGGCGACGTGGCCGCCAGGGCCAAGGAGATCCTCGACGCCGGGGTGGACTGCCTGGTCGTGGACACCGCCCACGGCCACCAGGAGAAGATGATCAGCGCCCTGAGGGCGGTCCGCGCGCTCGGCCCGGACGTGCCCGTCGCGGCGGGCAACGTCGTCACCGCCGAGGGCGTGCGGGATCTCGTCGAGGCGGGGGCGGACATCCTGAAGGTCGGCGTCGGCCCGGGGGCCATGTGCACCACCCGGATGATGACCGGCGTGGGCCGCCCGCAGTTCTCCGCCGTACTGGAGTGCGCCGCGCAGGCCCGCGGGCTGGGCCGCCACGTGTGGGCCGACGGCGGCGTCCGCCATCCCCGCGACGTGGCCCTCGCCCTGGCCGCGGGGGCGTCCAACGTGATGATCGGCTCGTGGTTCGCGGGCACCTACGAGTCGCCCGGCGACACCCGCACCTCCGCCGACGGGCGCAAGTACAAGGAGAACTTCGGCATGGCCTCGGCCCGCGCGGTACGGCTGCGCACGGCCGAGGACTCGCCCTTCGACCGGGCACGCAAGGCGCTGTTCGAGGAGGGCATCTCCACCTCCAGGATGTATCTCGATCCGGCCATGCCCAGCGTCGAGGACCAGATCGACGCCATCGTGGCCGGCCTGCGCTCCTCCTGCACCTACGCGGGCGCCGCCACGCTGGAGGAGTTCCACGAGCGCGCGGTGGTCGGCGTGCAGAGCTCGTCCGGCTACACCGAGGGGATGCCGCTCCACCAGAGCTGGTGATCCACCCGTGGGAGCGCGGCGCCGCCGTGCGCGTGGCGCCCGCTCTCGCCCGTCACCCCCCGCAGGCCCGCGGCGTCTGGTCGTCGGGGTCGGCGTGGGTGCCGAAGGTGCGGCGCCGCTCCTCCAGCCACAGCGGTCTGCTCCGGTAGCGGGTGAGCCCGTACACCGCGGCGAAGGCCGCGAGCACCAGCAGCACCTCCACCATCACGATGAACACGATCATTTCCGATTCCTTCGTGACCCTGGCACCGGTGCCCGTCTCCCGGCTCCTACCGGTGTCATCTTCAAGAACCCTAACGGTAAGCCCTTACCGATGTCCAAATTGTCCGGATTTCTTTCCCGATTAATGGGGTTGGCTCGCCTACGGTTCCCAGGTCCGCCACTCGCGGCGAGATCCCGGCGGAAAGCACGCATCCTCCTACGGCCACGGGGTAGTCGGCCCGTCGAGCCATCTCCCACCCCCGAAAGGCGAGCGGACATGAATGGAACGCCCACCGGCCTGGACACGCAGGTCGTCGTGGACCGGAGGGTCCTGGCAGGCTACGACAACTACCTCGCGGCGCAGCGAACCGTGGACGCGCTCTCCGACGCGGGATTTCCCGTCGAGAACGTGGCGATCGTCGGCAGCGACCTGAAACTCGAGGAGACCGTCACCGGCAGGATGACCAACGGCCGGGCCGCGCTCACCGGAGCCGGGAGCGGCGCGGCCTTCGGCGCCGTGGTGGGCATGTTCCTCGGCCTGTTCACCTCGACCACGCTGTCGTTCTTCGTGCTCGTGCTCTGGGCGGCCCTGTGGGGTGCCGTGATGGGCGCCGCGTTCGGGTTCATCAACCACGTGTTCACCGGGGGCAAGCGGGACTTCGCCTCGCGCAGCGCGATCGTCGCCGGTCGCTACGACGTGCTGGTCGCGGCCTCGCACATGGACCACGCGCGGGCCGTCCTGGAGTCGACCCCCGGCCCGGCCGACACCATGGTGGTCGAGGTTCCCCCGTCCGCCGGCCTGTACGACCCGGCCGCCGCGGGCACCACGGCCCCCCGCCACCCCGTCCCCCCGCAGACGCTCGCCACCGACGTCCCCCCGCAGCCGACCGCCCCCGACATCTCGGGCCGTCCGGTCACCTCCGGCCTCCCCCCGCAGCCGGTCACCCCGGATCTCGCCCCGCGACCGGCCACCTCCGACCTTCCCGCGCACGCGGACGCCCCGGCCGGGCCCGCCACCGAGGACGCCCCGGCCCCCGCGGTGCCGTCGAGCACCTCGCCGGACATCTCGTCGGACACCCCGCGGGACACCGAGGAGCGCCCCGTCCCGGCACGGCCCGACACCGCCGAGCACCAGATTCCCGCTCAGCCCACCTCCCCCGACCGCTCCACCGCCTCGGCCGCCAAGGAGCGGCCCGGCTCCTGAGCCCTCGCACCGGAGAGGCCCGAGGCACGTACGAGAAACCCGGCGGGCGCCCCCAGGTCAGGGGGTGCCCGCCGGGTCGCGGCGGAGGGCGGCGGGGTGCCGTCGATCAGCCCTTGACGCTGCCCGCCAGCAGGCCGCGGACGAAGTAGCGCTGCATCGACAGGAAGACGATCAGCGGGATGACCAGCGAGACGAACGCCCCCGAGGTCAGGCGCTGCCACTCGTTGCCCTTGGTGCCGGCCATCTGCGCCAGCCGTACCGTCATCGGGGCGCTCTCCGGGGTGCCCCCGGCGAAGATCAGGGCCACCAGCAGGTCGTTCCAGACCCAGAGGAACTGGAAGATCGCGAAGGTGGCGAGCGCGGGCCCGACCAGCGGGAGGACGATCGTGCGCAGGACCTTCCCGTGACTCGCCCCGTCGACCCTCGCCGCCTCCATCAGCTCGCCGGGGAGCTCGGACATGAAGTTGTGCAGCAGGAAGATACCCAGCGGCAGCGCGAAGCAGGTGTGCGCGAACCAGACCTGGACGAACCGGGCCGGACCCTCCAGGTCCCAGGCGGGCATCAGCTGCACGCCGAAGACGGACACCCCCTCGGAGAAGAACGACAGCAGCGGCACGAGCGCCATCTGCAGCGGCACGATCTGCAGCGCGAAGATGCCGATGTAGATCCACTCTCGCCCGCGGAACGGCAGCCAGGACAGCGCGTACGCGGCGAAGGTGGCCAGGGCCAGCGGGAAGAGCACCGACGGGATCGTGATGACGATCGAGTTGATCAGGAAGCTCATCATCTGGCCGGAGGACGAGGAGGTGCCGAACAGGACCTCCTGGTAGTTCTCCAGCGTGAGCTGCGGGCTGGAGAAGAACGTCCACCAGCCGGTGGACTTGATCTGGTCCTCCGGGCGCAGCGAGGAGAGCAGCAGGCCGAAGGTCGGTGTGGTCCACAGGACGGCGATGACGATCGCGACGGCGCTGGCGACCCGGCCGCTCAGCCTCCGCCGTACGCGCTGTGGCGCGGTCGTCACCTCGGGCCGCACCACGGTCTGGGTCAACGTGGCCATGTGGACTCCTTCGCCCGCCGCGTGCTCGCGGCGCCGTGCAGGCCCGCTCGCCCGGTCACCTGACGGCCTCTCTGCGCTGGCGGATCTGGTAGATCACGATCGGGGTCACCAGGACGAACAGGAAGACCGCGAGGGCCGCGCCCTTGCCCGTCTCGCCGTACCGGAACGCCTGGTTGTACATCTCGTTGGCGATGACGCTGGTGTCGAACTGGCCGCCGGTCATGGTGCGGACGATGTCGAACAGCTTGAGCGTGCCGATCGACTGCGTGACCAGCACCACGATCACGGCCGGGCGGATCGACGGCAGCGTCACCCGGAAGAACATCTGCAGCGGGGTCGCCCCGTCCAGCTTGGCGGCCTCGACGATCTCGGCGGGGATTCCCTTGATCGCGGCGGAGAGCACCACGGTGGCGAACCCCGCCTGGATCCAGACCATGACCACGATCAGGAACAGCGTGTTGAGCGGCGCGTCCTGGAGCCACTGCCGCGGCTCGCCGCCGAAGGCGACCGTGATCTGGTTGAGCAGGCCGATCTGGTCCTGCTCCTCGGAGCGGTAGGCGTAGACGAAGCGCCAGATGATGCCCGCGCCGACGAAGGAGATCGCCATCGGCAGGAAGACCAGCGACTTGGCGAGCGACTCGAAGCGGGTGCGGTCGACCAGGACGGCGTAGACCAGCCCGATCGCGGTCACCAGCAGCGGGACGAGCAGCACCCAGACGAGGGTGTTGCGCAGGACGGTCACCGCCTCTGGCTGGGTGAACATCCAGGCGTAGTTGGCCAGGCCGACCCACTCCTTGCCGTCACCGCTCATGAACGACAGCAGGGTGGTCCGCACGGCCGGCACGACCAGGCCGATGGAGAGGAGCAGGAGGGCGGGCAGGAGCAGGATCGTGGCGTGGGTCCACGCGCGCCGCCGCATCGGGGCGCGGTCGACCAGCAGCAGGACCACCGCGACCACCACGAGGAACGCGGCGACGCCGATCAGCAGCTGGACGATTTTGGGTAGTTCGGCGGCGAAGTCGAAGTCCATCGGAGGATCTCCCGGAAGGATCGGGCCGGGCGGGCGACGGTCCGGTCCCGCGTCACGCGGGACCGGACCCACCGGGATTTATCAGGACTTAGGCCAGGAGGCTTCGATGTAGTCGAGGACCGTCTTGGTGTCCTTGCCGTTGATCCAGTCGGTCATGCCCTTCCAGAACGTGCCCGCGCCGACCGCGGCCGGCATCAGGTCCGAGCCGTCGAAGCGGAAGACCGTGCTCGGGTCCTGGAGCATCTCCATGGAGAGCTTGTCGATCGGGTTCTGGGCGTTGGCCGGGTCGACGCCCTTGCGCGCGGTGACGTAGGTCGCCAGCTTCATGCGGGTGGTGGGGAACTCCGCGCCGGCGAGGTAGGCCTGGACGGCCTGGACCTCGGGACGGTCGGTGAAGGCCGCCACGAACTCGCCCGCGCCGAGCACCGGCTTCTTGGCCGGGTCGTTGCCCGGCAGGTAGAAGGCGAACACGTCGCCGTCCTCGGCCACCTTGGTGCCCTCGGGCCAGAAGTTGGCGTAGAAGGACGCCTGGCGGTGCAGGGCGCACTTGCCCTCGGTGATCGGGACGCCGCCCTCCTGGAAGGCGGTGCTGGCGATCGACTTGACCGGGCCGTAGCCGCCGTTGACGAACTTCTCGTTCTTCAGGATCGCGCCGACCTTGTCGACCGCCGCGGTGACCTTGGGGTCGTTGAACGGGGTCTTGTGGCTCACCCAGTCGTCGTATCCCTCGGGACCGGCCTCCCTGAGCATGAGGTCCTCGATCCAGTCGGTGGCCGGCCAGCCGGTCGCGTCACCGGACTCGATGCCCGCGCACCACGGCTTGACGCCGCTGCCGGCGATCGTGTTGGTGAGCGTCATGAGCTCGTCCCAGGTCTTGGGGACGGCCCAGCCCTTCTCGGTGAACATCTTCGGGGAGTACCAGACGAAGGACTTCACGCTGGCGCCCAGCGGGGCGCCGTAGAAGACGCCGTCGACGGTGGAGTACTTGGCCCAGTCCTCCGACCAGCCCTCGGCGGTGAGCTTCTTCACCTCCTCGGAGGCGGGCTTGAGCTTTCCGGCCTTGGCGAAGCGCTCCAGGAGGCCCGGCTGAGGGAAGAAGGCGATGTCAGGGGGGTTGCCGCCGTCGGCGCGGACCTGGATCTGGGCCTCGAACTCGCCGGTGCCCTCGTAGGTGATCTTCATTCCGACGCAGTCGGCGAACGGCTTCCACGCCTGCTCGAAGAGGTCGGCCTCCGTGTCACGGATCGGCGAGTAGATGCTGACGGTCTTGCCCTCGTGCTTGCCGTACTGGCTGAAGGCGGCGCATTCGGGAGCGGCGCTGGCGCTGGCGCCGCCGCCCGCCGACGGCGCGGGGTCCGATGATCCACAGGCGGTGACGACCAACGCCAGCCCTATGGTGCCCGCCGCAAGGGCGGTGCGCCGAGGCCGAGAGAGGAGCGACATGGAACCTTCCTCCATTTACACAATTGCCGGGGAGTGTGAGAGCGCTCTCTGGAAGAATTGTCTGCCCACAACCTGATGTCAAGAACTGTGATATTACGGTTACGGTCTCAATTTTCTTGACACCATCAGTGCGATACCGTGATGCTCCAGAGAGCGCTCTCACGTGACATCCGAACAGAATGGGGCGGTGAGGACATGACCATGTCCGCCGAAAAGTCCTACGACCTTCAGGACTCCGGCGTGCTGAGGTTTCCCGAGGGCTTCGTCTGGGGCGCCGCCACCGCGGCCTACCAGATCGAGGGCGCCGCCCGGGATGACGGCAGGGGACCCTCCGTCTGGGACACCTTCTCCCGGACCCCCGGCAAGGTCCACGCGGGCCACACGGGGGACGTCGCGTGCGACCACTACCACCGCTATCCCGAGGACGTCGCGATCATGCGCGACCTCGGCCTGCACTCCTACCGCTTCTCCATCTCCTGGCCCCGCGTGCAGCCCGACGGATCCGGCCCGGTCAACCCGCGCGGCCTGGACTTCTACGACCGCCTCGTCGACGAGCTCCTGGCCAACGACATCACGCCCATCGTGACGCTCTACCACTGGGACCTGCCGCAGACCCTGGAGGACCGCGGCGGCTGGACCAACCGGGAGATCGCGGCGCACTTCGCCGACTACGCCGCGATCGCGCACGGCAGGCTGGGCGACCGGGTCGAGACGTGGACCACCCTGAACGAGCCCTGGTGCTCGGCCTTCCTCGGCTACGCGTCGGGCATCCACGCCCCCGGTCTCGCCGATCCCGCGCTGGGCTTCTCCGCCGCCCACCACCTGCTGCTCGGCCACGGCCTCGCCGTCCAGGCGCTGCGCGCCTCCGGCGCCGCCACGGTCGGCGTCACGCTCAACCTCTCCCCCGTGATCGGCGACGACACCCCGGCCGCCGAGCTCGTCGACGGCCTGCAGAACCGGATCTTCCTGGACCCGCTGCTGCGCGGGGAGTATCCCGCCGACGTCGTCGAGCGGGCCCGCCGCTTCACCGACTGGTCCTTCGTCCACGACGGGGACCTGGAGACCATCAGCGAGCCGATCGACCTGCTGGGCGTGAACTACTACCACCCGCAGACCGTGACCGCCCGCAGCGGCGAGCCCGCCAACCCGGTCTACCCGGGCAGCGAGGGCATCGCCTTCGGCGGGGCCGACGCGCCGCAGACCGCGATGGGATGGCCGGTCCAGCCGTTCGGCCTGACCGACCTGCTCCTGCGGCTCTCGCGCGACTATCCGGGCACCCCACTGATCATCACCGAGAACGGCGCCGCCTTCGACGACGTCGTCGAGGACGGAGAGGTGCACGACACCGGCCGTCTCTCCTACCTCGACGGGCACCTGCGCGCGGCGCACGCGGCCATCGAAGGTGGCGCCGACCTGCGCGGTTACCTCGTCTGGTCACTCCTTGACAACTTCGAGTGGGCCGAAGGGTACCGCAAGCGCTTCGGTGTCGTACATGTCGATTACGCGACGCAACGCCGCACTCCCAAGGACAGCGCCCTGTGGTACAGCGAGGTCGTACGCCGGAACGGGCTGTGAGGGCCCGTCCAACCCTGGAGAAGGTGGCCGCCCGGGCCGGCGTGTCCCGGGCGACCGCCTCGCGCGTGGTCAACGGCTCCACGCGCGTGGCACCGCAGATCCGCGACGCGGTCAACCGCGCCGTGGAGGAGCTGGGCTACGTGCCCAACCAGGCGGCGCGGAGCCTGGTCACCCAGCGGGCCGACTCCATAGCGCTCGTCTTCCCCGAGCCGGCGACCCGCGTCTTCTCCGACGACCCCACCTTCGCCGGGATCATCCGCGGGGTCAGCATGGAGATCGAGGAGGCCGACAAGCAGCTCGTGCTGATGCTCACCGGCATGGCGGGCGGCTACCAGCGGGTCGAGCGCTACGCCACCAACGGCCACGTCGACGGCGTGGTCATCGCGTCCATGCACGGCACCGACCCGCTGCCGGGCATCCTCGCCAGGCGTGGGGTGCCGGTGGTGTGCAGCGGCCGGCCGACCGTGCCCAGCAGCCTGCCGTACGTGGACATGGACAACGCGGGCGGCGCCGAGCGCGCGGTGCGGCACCTGATGGAGCGGGGCAGGCGGCGCATCGCCACCATCGCGGGACCGCAGGACATGATCGCCGGGATCGACCGGCTCAACGGCTATCGCGCCGTGCTGCGCGACTCCGACCGCCGCTCCATCGTCGCGGTCGGCGACTTCACCCGCGAGTCGGGGACGGCGGCGATGCGGCAGCTGCTCGCCGACGACCCGGAGATCGACGCGGTGTTCGTGGCGAACGACCTGATGGCGCTGGGCGCGCTGACGGCCCTGCGCCAGGCGGGCCGGCGGGTCCCCGACGACGTCGCGGTGGTCGGCTTCGACGACATCCCGGCCGCGTCCTACACCGAGCCCCCGCTGAGCACCGTCAGGCAGCCGACCGTCGAGATGGGCCGGAGGCTCGCCCGCATGGTCCTCGACCTGGAGGAGAAGTCACAGGTGATGCTCCCCACCGAGCTGGTCGTCCGGGGATCCACCGGGTCCTGAACACCGGCCGGGCCGCACCCCCGGCCCGTCCTCCAGCGCCGCCCTCCGGGGGCGTACGGCCCGGATCCCGGCCGGGACCGTGAGTCCGACCGGGGCCCGGGCCGGGGACTACGAGGACGCCCGGACGACCAGCTCGGTGGACACGATCACCGGCTCGGCGGGGCCGCCCTCGAAGAGGGAGAGCAGCAGGCGGACCATCTCCGCGGCCTGCTCGGCGTGCGGCGTGTGGACGGTCGTCAGCGGCGGGTCGGTGTAGCGGGCGGCCTCTATGTCGTCGTAGCCCACGATCGCGACCTCCTCGGGGATCCGCCGGCCCGCCTGGCGGAGCGCGTGCATCGCGCCGATCGCCATCAGGTCGTTCGCGGCGAAGACCGCGTCGATCTCCGGGTCGTCGGCGAGCAGCTGCCGCATCGCGACCGCCCCCGACTCGCGGGTGAAGTCGCCGACCGCGATGATCGAACGGCGGTCGGAGTCGCGGAGCACCTCGCGGTACCCGGCCAGCCGGTCCTGCCCGCCGATCATGTCCAGCGGCCCGGCGATGGTGGCGATGCGCCGCCTGCCCCGCTCCAGCAGGTGCCGCACGGCCGTGGCGGCGCCGTCGACGTTGTCGTTGTCGACGTACGGCATCGCGACCGGCACGGCGGGCCTGCCGTAGGAGACGACCGGGACGCGCAGCCGGGTGAGCGCGACCGGCAGCGGGTCGGCGCCGTGGCTGGACACCAGCATCACGCCGTCGACGTGGCCGCCGGCGATGTAGTGCTCCACCCGGGCGTGACTCTCCGGCGACCCGGCGAGCAGCAGCACGACCTGCTTGTTGACGGCCTCCAGCTCCAGGCTGGCCGAGCGGATGACGGTGGAGAACATCGGGTCGTCGGAGAACACCCGGTTCGGCGACTCCGAGACGACCAGGGCGACCGAGTTGGTCGTCTGGGTCACCAGGTTCCTCGCCGCCCCGTTGGGGACGTAGCCGAGCTCGTTCACCGCGCGCATGACCAGGTCCCGGATGTCGGCGGTGACCGTGGTCTGGCCGTTCACCACCCGGGAGACGGTCGACCGGGAGACCCCGGCACGGGCGGCGACCGCCTCCAGGGTGGGTCGTCTCATCGTGTTCTTCCCCTATGGTCGATTACAGTCCGTTACGGGTGATGACATCGCGGTACCACAACGCGCTGTCCTTGAGCAGGCGCCGCTGGGTGGCGAAGTCGACGTGCACGATCCCGAACCTGCGCCGGTACCCTTCGGCCCACTCGAAATTATCCAGCAGTGACCAGACCAGGTAACCACGCACGTCCGCCCCGTCGGCGATCGCGGCGTGCACGGCGCGCAGGTGGCCGTCCAGGTACTCGGTCCTGCGGACGTCGTGGACGCGGCCGTCCTCCACGACGTCGTCGAAGGCCGCGCCGTTCTCGGTGATGAGCAGGCCGACCTCCGGATAGTCGTCGGAGAGCCGCACCAGCAGGCGGGAGAGCCCGTTCGGCACGATCGGCCAGCCCATCGCGGTGGCGGGCACGCCGTCCGCGGGGCAGAACCGGATGTCCTCGCTGCCCGGCCACGCCGCGTCGGCCGCCTCGCCGGGACCCGCCTCCACGACGCACGGGTTGTAGTAGTTGATGCCCAGCAGGTCGATCGGCTGGTTGATGGTCGCCAGGTCGCCGTCCCAGATGTGGCCGACGCCGCCGTTGCGCCCGACGATGTCGAGGAACTCCGCGGGATACTCCCCGCGCAGCGCCGGGTCGACGAACTGCCTCACCAGCAGGGTGTCGACCCGGCTGACCGCCTCCGCGTCCGCCTCCGAGGTCTCGGCCCCCGGGTCGTCCACCTGCGCGGGGGTGATCACCGGCGACAGGTTCAGGACCAGCGAGATCTCCTCCGCGCCGCCCTCGCGGAGCGCCCGCGCCGCCATCCCGTGCCCCAGCAGCAGGTGGTGGGCCGCGCGGAAGGCCGCCGCGGCGTCGGTCCTGCCGGGCGCGTGCACCCCGTTGCCGTAACCGAGGAAGGCCGCCACCCACGGCTCGTTGAGGGTCGCCCAGTTGCGGACCCGGTCCCCCAGCCGCGCGTGCACGGCCGCCGCGTACTCCTCGAAGCGGTGGGCGGTGTCGCGCTCGGGCCAGCCGCCCGCGTCCTCCAGCGTCTGCGGGAGGTCCCAGTGGTAGAGGGTGGCGTACGGCGTGATGCCCGCCTCCAGCAGCCGGTCCACCAGGCGGCTGTAGAAGTCGAGGCCGCGCGTGTTGACGGGTCCCTTGCCGTACGGCTGGACGCGCGGCCAGGCCACCGAGAAGCGGTACGCGGCCAGGTTCAGCTCGGTCATCAGCCGGATGTCGTCGGCGTGGCGGAAGTAGTGGTCGCACGCCACGTCGCCGGTGTCACCCCCGACGACCTTGCCCGGGGTGCGAGAGAAGGTGTCCCAGATCGAGGGCTCGCGGCCGTCCTCCTTCACGGCTCCCTCGATCTGGTAGGACGCGGTGGCCGCGCCCCAGACGAAACCGGTGGGGAAGTCCGCACGCCCTTCCGTAAGGGTGGCCCCCCGAGTGCCGACGACGGTCATCCCTTCACCGCTCCCTGCATGATTCCTCCGATGATCTGTTTGCCGAGTAGAGCGAACACGATGACCAGCGGCAGCGTGCCGAGCGTGGTACCCGCCAGGCCGAGCACGTAGTCGTTGACGTATCCGCTGGCCAGTGTGGACAGGGCGACCTGGACCGTCGGGTCCTCCGGGGTCAGGACGACCAGCGGCCAGAAGTAGTCGTTCCAGACCGACATGAAGGTGAGCATGCCGAGCACGGCCGCCGCCGGGCGGGCGGCCGGGAGCACGACGTGCCAGAACAGGCCCCAGGTGCTGCAGCCGTCGACGCGCCCCGCTTCGAGCAGCTCCGTCGGCAGTGCCCGGGAGAGGTACTGGGTCATGAAGAACACGCCGAACGCGTTGACGAGCGCGGGCACGATCAGCGCGTACATGGTGCCGGTCCACTCCAGCTTCACCATCAGCATGTACAGCGGGATGATGCCGAGCTGGGTCGGCACCATCATCGTCGCCACGGTGAGCAGGAGCAGGGCGTTGCGGCCGCGGAAGCGCAGCTTGGCGAAGGCGAATCCGGCCAGCGTGGAGAAGAACATCACCGCGAGCGCGACGGAGCCGGAGACGATGACGGAGTTGAGCATCGCCAGCGCGAAGGGGACCGTGTCGAAGACGCGGGCGACGTTGGCGAAGAAGTTGCCGCCGGGGATCAGCGGCGGCGGCACGTCGGCCAGGGCCGCGTTGTCGCGGGAGGCCACCACGATGCTGTAGTAGAGCGGCAGCATGGAGAAGAACGCCACCGCGGCCAGCGTGAGGTAGGTGAGCCTGCGGGCGGCGCCGCCGGAGCGCCGCCGGACCGCGGGGACGGCGGTGTGAGCGCTCACGTCAGCCCTCCCTTCCCGCGACGGGTGAGCAGATAGTTGATACCGGCGACCACCACGATGAAGACGAACATCATCCAGGAGATGGCCGAGGCGTAGCCGAAGTCAAGCTTGGTGAAGTTCTCGTAGATGAACAGTGAGAGCGTCTGGTACTGCCGGTCCACCCCGCCGGTGATGATGTAGGAGCTGAACAGCAGCGGCTCGGCGAGGATCTGCATCGCGCCGATCGTCGAGGTGATGACGACGAAGATGATCGTGGGTTTGATCATCGGGATGGTGATCTTGCGGAGCTGGGTCATCCCGCTCGCGCCGTCGATGGTGGCCGCCTCGTACAGCTCGCGCGGCACGGCCTGCATCGCCGCGAGGAAGATCAGGGCGTTGTAGCCCGTCCACCTCCACATGATCATGGTGGAGATGGCGAAGTGGGAGCTGAGCACCCCCTCGTTCCAGGCGATGCCGTCCACCCCGACCAGCGAGAACACCCAGTTGATCATGCCGAAGTCCCGGCCGAACAGCTGGCTGAAGATGACCACCACCGCGACCACGCTGGTCACGTTGGGCAGCAGCAGCGTGATACGGAAGAAGGTCTGCGCCCGCAGCGGCCGGTTGAGCAGGTGGGCCAGCCAGATGGCGAGCAGCAGCTGCGGCGCGGTGGACAGCACCCCGATGGACAGGGTGTTGAAGGTGGCGTTCCAGAAGTAGTCGTCGGCGAGCAGCGTCCTGAAGTTCTCCAGGCCGACGAAGGTCTGCTCGTCCTGGAGCAGCGTCCACTCGTGCAGGCTCACCCAGGCGGTGTAGGCCAGGGGGAACAGCCCGAACGCGGAGAAGAGCAGGAAGAACGGGGCCACGTAGGCGTACGGCGAGCCCTTGACGTCGAGTTGGTGGACCAGGTGGCGGCGAAGGCGGGGAGGTCGCTTCGGCCGGTCCGGGGGGACCGCCGCCAGGCGATCGGGCGCGCGGGTGGCCATGGCAGCTCCTTTCGGCGATTCGTTGGACGGCGGGGGACGTGCGGCCCGTCGCGGAGGCACACGGGGGGCACGCGGGAGGCGTGCGGCCCGTCGCGCCGGGAGCCACACGGCTCGCCGGCACGGGAGGCGTGCCGCTCACGGGGACCGGAGAGGCGGACCCTCGCGGGGACGGGCGTGCGGCTCACGGGGAGCGCGTGCGGCCCACGGGGACCGGGGCGTGCCCCTCGCGGGGAGCGGGCGGCACGGGCAGGTGGCCGACCGGTGCGAGACCAGCCGGCCGGAGGGCGACTACTTGATCCTGCCGACGTCCTTGAGCGCCTGCGCCCAGGCCTCCTCGGCGTTCTGCTTGCCCTGGTCGACCCGCTGGAGGCCGTTGCCGATCGCCTGCAGGACGTCACCGGCCTTGGGACCCACGGGCTGCGGCTTGAGCGCCTTGGCGGCGTCGGTGAAGATCTTGCCGATCGGCGCGTTGCCGAAGTACGGGTTGACGTAGTCCTTCACCGCCGGGTCGTCGTACAGCGCGGGCAGCGAGGGCAGCGCGCTCGCCTCCTTGAAGAGCTTGATCTGGCTCTCCTTGCTGGTCAGCAGGTCGATCAGCGCCGCGGCCTCCTTGGGGTGCTTGCCCTGCTTGGGCAGCATCAGGTGGGTACCGCCCTGGTTGCCGCCGCCGCCGGGCACCGCGGCGATGTCCCAGGTGCCCTCACCGGGCTTCTGGTCCTTGATGGTGCCGGTCTTCCAGGCCGGGCAGACCATGGTGGCGAAGGTGCCCTTGGCGATGCCGGTGTTCCACGGCGGCGAGAAGGCGGCGAGGTTGGCCGACAGACCGGCGTCGATCATCTTCACGCCCGTGTCGTACGCCTTGCGCACCTCGGGGTTGGTGGCGGCGACGATGTTGTACTGGGCGTCGTAGAAACCGATGGGGGCCTGCTCGACCATGGCGCGGAAGTGCTCGCCGGGGCCGTCGGTGAACTTGGCGCCCTCCACCTTGCCCGCGACGAACTTCTTGCCGGTCTCGATGTAGGCGTCCCACGTCGGCCAGAGCGCCGAGACCTCTTCGCGGTCGGTGGGCAGGCCGGCCTTCTTGAACAGGTCGGGGCGGTAGCACATGGCCAGGCCGCCGACGTCGGTGCCCAGGCCCAGGAGCGAGGCGCCGTCGTTGGAGACGCCCAGCTTCCACTTCCAGTCGAGGTACTCGCTCTCGCGCTTGTCGAGGCCGTACTCCTTGAGGTTGTAGAACTTGTCCGGCACCGGGGTGAAGGCGCCGATGTAACCGCCCTCGACGGCGACCACGTCCGCGGCGCCCGCGCCGGTGGTCAGCTGGGTGATGAGGTTGGTGTGGTGGTCGTTGAACTGCGCGCGGCGCTCCACGATCTCCACGTTGGGGTGGGTCTTCTTGAACTCCTCGTACAGCGGCGCGTAGTGGAAGTCGCTGAACAGCCCGACGGTCAGCTTGATCTTCTCGGCCGGCGCGGAGGCCGCTCCGCCGGTCCCGGTGGTCTCGGCGTCACCGCCGCCGCAGGCGGTCAGGCCCAGGGCCAAGGCGGAAACGGCGACCATCGGGGCGAGGAACCGCTGGCGTAACTTACGCATGGAACCCTCCTAGGGTCCTCATAAGTGATCATGGAGAGAGCGCTCCCTGAGCAGATTGATGCCAAGCGGGTTACGTGTCAACGGTCCCCCCGACGTCGATCGGAGTCCGGGGATCAGCTTTTTACGGAGAGCGCTCTCCCAGGTTTTTAGACATCTCACCAGGTCACAGAGGTTTTCGGGTTAAATTTTATGGTGAATGGAGCGCTCCCACGATGAAAGGTCACATTAAGGTCGCGTTTCCGTCGTGTTCCACGATGCCGCGCCGAGCCCTTGACACCCCTCGCGGAGCGGTTCACTCTCTTTCTCAGAGAGCGCTCCCCAGCGACTCTCCGCATGCCTTCCCGCGCCGCCGGCACCCGCGGCGCCGATGGCCGCCGCCCTCGCGCGGCGTGATCCCGGGTGACGCCTTCCGCCGCCCCCGGTACGCGAAGCCGCCCCGTAGGCGGGACACCCACCCCCGCTCCTCGGAAAGCTCATCGGAACGCTCCTCGGGAAACCCGTCTGGAAGTCCGTCGGGAAGCCCGTCGGGAAACTCCCCGGGAAGCTCTCCGGGAAGTCCCGGGGAGGAACCGCTCGCCTCTCGCGGAAGGGCGACAGGGACGACAGGGACGACGCGGAGGCCGCCCCGGCCCCCCATCGCTCTCGTGGCGGCGCCGGAACCCGTAGAGTCGTCCGGCCGGTCGGAAATCGACCGGCGCGTATCCAACCAAGGAGAACCACGTGGCACTGGAGAAGCCGGAGATCGACTTTCCGGAAGGCGCCCCGCCCTCGGAGCTGGAGATCGTCGACATCGTCGTAGGGGACGGCCCGGAGGCCGTGGCGGGGCACCAGGTCACCGTGCACTACGTCGGCGTGGCCTTCTCGACGGGCGAGGAGTTCGACGCGTCGTGGAACCGTGGCGACGCCTTCCAGTTCCCGCTGGGCGGGGGCCGGGTCATCGCGGGCTGGGACCAGGGCGTCGCGGGCATGAGGGTCGGCGGCCGCCGCCGTCTCACCATCCCGCCGCACCTCGGCTACGGCAACGCCGGTGCGGGCAACCGCATCAAGCCGGGCGAGACGCTCATCTTCGTCGTGGACCTGCTCGGCGTGAGCTGACGCCCCAAGGCGAGACGGCACGGGCGGGCCTCACCGGCGACGGGTGGCCCGCCCTACGTGTCCTATCGCGCCCTATCGCGTCCCCTGTGTCCGGCGACGTCCCTCGTGTGTCCCAACCGGCCTTGACCGGACGGTCGTCTCACGTTCGGGAGGGTTCGGGAGAGGGTTCGCCCTCCTGGAAGCGCGACGACTCCGAAAAGCAGCGCCTCACCTCACCGAAATGCCGCTTGTAGCTCTTAAGCTGGCCATTGTGTTGTTGATCGACCTCGCGCGCACCTCGGCGGCCGTGACCGCCAGCTCCGCCCGGCTGGCGAAGACCGCCCATCTAGCGGAGCTGCTCGGCAGGGTCGAGCCGGAGGAGGCGGAGATCGCCATCGCCTACCTCTCCGGGGAGCTGCCGCAGCGCAACGTCGGCGTGGGCTGGACGAGCCTGCAGGATCCGCCCGAACCCCGGCTCGCCGCCACCGCCACCCTGCGCGGGGTCCACGACCTCCTCGACCGGATCAAGGCCCTCGCCGGTCCCGGCTCGCAGGCCGCGCGCAGGGCGCTGGTCTCCGAGCTGTTCGGCGCCCTCACCCGCCAGGAGCAGGTCTTCCTGTCGCGGCTGCTCCGGGGCGAGCTGCGCCAGGGCGCGCTCGAGGGAGTGATGATCGAGGCCGTGGCGAAGGCCGCCGGGGTGCCGGCCGCCGAGGTCAGGCGGGCGCTGACGCTGCGCGGCTGGCTTCCCGCGGTCGGCGCCGCCGCCCTGGGCGGCGGGGTCGAGGCGCTGCGCGCCTTCCACCTGGAGGTGGGCCACCCGGTGTCGCCGATGCTCGCCCAGAGCGCCGCCTCCATCACGGCCGCGTTCGACAAGCTCGGCGGGCCGGTCGCCGTCGAGTGGAAGCTCGACGGCGTCAGGGTCCAGGCGCACCGCTCGGGCGACCGGGTCACCGTCTTCACCCGCGCCCTGGAGGACATCACCACGCAGGTGCCCGAGCTGGTCGAGGCGATGAGCACCCTGCCCTCCCGCGACCTGGTCCTCGACGGCGAGGTCATCGCGCTGCGCGCCGACGGCCGTCCCGAGCCCTTCCAGGTCACCTCGGGCCGCGTGTCCAGCCGCACCGACGTGCCGCGCGCGAGGGAGAAGACCCCGCTGAGCGTCTTCTTCTTCGACGCGCTGCGGGTCGACGGCGCCGACCTGCTCGACCTGCCGGGTGAGGCGCGCCACGCGGCCCTGGCCGCCGCCGTGCCCCCGGAGCTGGTCACCCCCCGCCTGGTCACCGGCGACGTCGCGGACGGCGAGGCGTTCTTCAAGGACGTGATCAGGAGCGGCCACGAGGGCGTGGTGGTCAAGTCACTCCTGACGCCCTACGCGGCCGGGCGGCGCGGCGCCGGCTGGATCAAGGTGAAGCCCCGGCACACGCTCGACCTCGTCGTCCTGGCCGCCGAATGGGGGAGCGGCCGCCGCGAGGGCAGGCTCTCCAACCTGCACCTGGGCGCCCGTGACCCGCTGACCGGCGGGTTCGTCATGCTCGGCAAGACCTTCAAGGGCCTCACCGACGAGCTGCTCGCCTGGCAGACCGAGCGTTTCCTCGGCATCGCCGAGGGCCCCACCGACGGCTGGACGGTCACCGTCCGCCCCGAGACGGTCGTCGAGATCGCCTTCGACGGCGTGCAGCAGTCGAGCCGCTATCCCGGCGGCATGGCGCTGCGTTTCGCCAGGGTCATCCGCTACCGCACCGACAAGACGGCGGACCAGGCCGACACCGTCGACATGGTCCGCTCCCTCATGCTCTGACGTCCCCCCACGTGGTCCCCGGTCCCGGAGGCGCCGCGGGTGTCGATTCCCGGGACGCCGCGGGCGTCATCTCACCAGGCGCAGGGTGAGGGGGTACCGGAAGTCGCCGTCGCCCGCCGCGGCCACGGCGCCGACCACGGACAGGACCACGCCGCCGATCCAGAGCAGGGGCGTCAGGACGAAGCCGATGAACGTGATCGCCAGCACGATGGTCGCCGCGAGCATCGTCAGCTGGAAGTTGAGCGCCTCCACCGAGTGCGCCCGGATGTAGGGCGAGGTCCTGCCCGCGGTGAGCATCATGACCGCCGGGCCGATGACGGGGAGGCCGACCAGCGGGAGCAGGTGGGACGCCATCGCGCCCAGCCGCTCGGCTCCGGTGTCGCCCCGCCCGGCGGGGCGGCCGTGATGACCGTACGCGGCCGGGACCTGCCCCATGACGGGCGGGTAGGACGCGAGCCGGGCCGGATGCGTGGCGTACAGCTCGTTCATGATCGGGACGAGGTCGCCGTGGACGCGGGCCGTCATCGCCCGCTCCAGCCTGTCGTCGAACTCGAACTTGTCGAGCCTTCCCTCCGCGTAGGCGGCCTGGACGTGCTCGATCACCCGCTCGCGGTCCTGGTTGCTGACCCGGAGCCCCGCGTGGCCGGGCCGGGGACCTGTCGCCGGCACTCCCCCGTACCCCGGGCCCGCTGGTGTCGCTGTGCCTGCCATGAGACCGATACCCTTTCGTCGCCGCTTCGACCTCAATGCTCGTCCAGATTGTCGGCGCCGTATATCAGGATGAACCCCCATAAGTCCCTGAGACCCATCCCTGGCCTTCCGCCATGGAACGAGCAGGAGAGGTATACAAGGAAACATGAGATGGCGAGATCGCTATGGGTTGAGGCGCCTGCGCGGGCCGAAGATCGCCAAGTACGACCGCGCCACGACCGACGCCGACATCGAGGCGCTCATCGCCTTCGCGAAGTCGCGCCGGGGCGTCGAGTTCTACGTCGAGCCCGAGACCTTCGCGACGAACACCACGGCGGTGGCCGTCGCCGACGACGGTGAGTGGACCCGGCGCCGGGTCGGCTCCCCCGCGGTGATCCGCAAGGTCGCCCGCGACCTGGCCCT
Organism: Streptosporangium vulgare; assembly: GCF_042428775.1. Lineage (NCBI taxonomy): Bacteria > Bacillati > Actinomycetota > Actinomycetes > Streptosporangiales > Streptosporangiaceae > Streptosporangium > Streptosporangium vulgare. The sequence goes on from NZ_JBHMBS010000018.1 coordinate 89,132, forward strand.
GCCGGTCTACGACGTGCAGCTGACCGGCTATCCCCCTCGGATGAGGGCCTACAACGAGCGACAGAAGCGCGCGGAGGGCTGAGCCGGGAGACCCCTCCCTCCCGTCACCTGACCGGGGAGACCCCGGTCGTCCGGTGACGCGGGAACATCGTCCGGTGACGCCGGGACATCATCCGGTGACGCGGGAACACGAAGAACCGGTGGCCGGGGCCACCGGGCTCTTCCGGCGGCGCGGCCGGACGTCCACGGGGTGACCGGCCGGCGGGATCCGCCGGACCCTGGAACGGCGGATCGCCGCGCCGGGCGCGAGCGGCATCGGCCGACGCGCCCGGGGCGCCCGAGGTCCGCGGCGCGACCATTCCACCATGTGGGACTTCCCTGGTTGGAGTGGTCGAACAGGGCCAATCACGATACATGTCGCGCGACGTCGCACTGGAGTGCGAACGTTCGGGGGTATCGCCCGCGTAATCTTTTTCTTCCCTTCAGGTGAGTACCCTCCGAAGGTTGAAGCCCGCGATCATGAGTCGCTATGTAAAACAGGATTTATGCGTATTTGTACGTTTCATGTTGGTGCATGGTATGCGCTGAAGAGTGATGCCGATGGATTTCAAGATTCTTGGACCGATCGAGGTTCGGGCGGCCAATGGGCAGCCGATCGCCCTCGGGCGACGCAAACAGCGGGTGTTGCTCGCCGCTCTGCTGCTCAATGCCGGTAAGGCGATCCCCACCCATCGGATGCTCGACTGGTTGTGGGGCGAACACGCTCCCGCCAACGCCGAGTCGAACCTCTACACGTATATCTCCGCGCTGCGCCGGGCGCTCGGTTCGCCTTCCCGGATCGAGGCGGGCTCCCACGGCTACGTGCTCCGGGCCTCACCCGGTGAAATAGACGTGAGATTGTTCGAAGAACTCGCCTCTCAAGGGCGTCTGATGTTATCCGAAGGACGAAATGACGTCGCGCTCGAACGCTACACCCGGGCCCTGGGCCTCTGGCGCGCCGAGGCGGTTCTGGAGGGGCTGTCCCTGCCCGAGCCGTTGCGCGGCGAGGCGGCTCGGCTGGAGCGGCTGAGGACGACCGTCGTGGACGCCTCGCTGGAGGCCCGCCTGGCGCTGGGCCAGCACGGCGAGGTGCTCCCCGACCTGGAGGCGCTGACGCGCAGGGACCCGCTGAACGAACGGCTCCGGGCGCAGCTCATGCTCGCCCTGTACCGCTCCGGCCGCCGGGCCGACGCGCTCGCGGTGTACCAGCGCGCGCGGGAGATGCTCGCCGCGGAGCTCGGCGTCGACCCCGGCCCGGACCTGATCCGCATGCACCGGCAGATCCTCGCCGACGACTCCGTGCTGGCGGCGCCGTCACCGTCGGTGATCGCCCGCCGGGTCTTCGCCCCGGCCGAGCTGCCGATCGACTCGCCCGCTTTCACCGGGCGGGCCACCGAGGTCTCGCGGCTGCGGACGGCGCTGATCTCCGCGCGCCCCGGCCAGATCGTCGTCTCCGCGATCGCCGGGGCGGCCGGGATCGGCAAGTCGGCGTTCGCCGTGCACGTCGCCCACCAGATCGCGGACCGCTTCCCCGACGGGCAGCTCTACGTGAACCTGCACGGCTCCACCCCCAACGTCAAGCCGCTGAACCCGGCCGAGGTCCTCGCCCGCCTGTTACGCTCCCTCGGCGGCGACGACGCGGCCGTGCCGACCGAGGTGGACGAGGCCGCCGCGCGCTTCCGCTCGCTGACCGACGGCAGACGCCTGCTGTTCCTGTTCGACAACGCCAGGGACGCCGCGCAGGTACGGCCGTTGCTGCCCGCGAGCCCCACCTGCTACGTACTGATCACCTCCCGGAGGATGCTGACCTCCCTGGACGCCGTCACGCATCTCCGCCTCGACGTCATGGCGGAGGACGAGACGACCACCCTGCTCAGCCGCCTGATCGGCGAGGAGCGCGTCGCCGCCGACCCCTGGGCGGCGCGGGCGATCGTACGGCTCTGCGGCGGCCTGCCGCTCGCGATCAGGATCGCCGCCGCCCGGCTGATCGCCCGGCCGGGCCTGTCGCTGCGGGTCCTCGCCGACCGTCTCGCGGTCGAGGACCACCGCCTGTCCGAGCTGCAGGCCGACGACCGGGCGGTCCGGGCCTGCTTCATGGTGAGCTACCGCAGTCTGGAGGCCGAGCACTCCCGCATGTTCCGGCTGCTCAGCCTGCTCGGCGGATCCGACATCAGCGTCGCGGTCGCCGCGGCACTGGCCGACCGCTCGGAGGAACAGACCGCGGACCTCCTGGACCATCTCGCGGACGTCCAGCTCCTAGAGGTCCGCGACGCGGACCGGTACCGCATGCACGACCTGCTCTGCCTGTTCGCCCGCGAACGGACCCGGCAGGAGGACACCGAGGAGGAACAGGTGCGGGCCGTACGGCGGGCGCTGCACAGCTCCCTCGTCATCGCGTGCACTCTCGGTGACGTGTGCAACCGGCGAACCAGGCGGGACGCCAAGTTCGGTCACCTCGCGCTCGGCCGCTTCGGCATGCCGCCCGACGGCTGCACGGCCGACCCCCGATGGCTCAACGCCAAGATGGCCGACCTGATCTCCACCGCCCGCCAGGGGCACGGCGCGACGGGGGACGGCACCGGTCTCCCGGTCGCCCGCGGCGTCGTCAGGTACCAGCCGTCGTACGGGTGGGGCCGCTAGGCGCACCGGGCCCCGCGGAGAGCCGCCGGTCTCGGCGGCGGAGCGCCCTGGTGACCGCGGAGGCGAGGTGGCCGCACCCGCCGCACCCGCCACGCCGGCCACGCCGGTCGCCGCCGGACGTCGCGGCCCGCCCCGGGCGTCGCGGCCCGCGAAACGGGAACGCTCCATTCGATCGACGGCGGCGAGAAATGCGAGATCGGAACCGGCGAGGGCTCCGGCCCGCCGGAAATAATCCTCGCGCGAGGCAGCCGTAATCACGGGAATTTACACGCTGGAAATATTCGCGCGTATGCCTGCCGTAATCGCGGTATCCGGTGCGCCCGAAATCATCGTCACACGTGACCGCGATGACCGCGGGATCCCGGAAAGACGAAATCCCGAGTTCGCGCGTCGCGCCGCCCTTTTTCGCTCACGTTTCATCGCGTCGCGGCGTCAACCTATACAGACTTGTGTGGTGCGAGGTATAGCCGCATTTAACACCATTGGCGAGACGTCTCTTGTCTTCTCACACCTCTAGAGAGAAGGCCGGCACCTTGCGCAGGAAGACCCAAGGGTTGACCGGTGACAGCGGCGGTAGGGCCGCAGGAGCCCGATGGGCACCCACCTCGCGACGATTGCCATCCTCGAACCAAACTCACCTGTGACGCCAGCAGCTGCAAACTCGCGGAAAAACGCCAGGAAAGGGCGAACGTGTCGGAGCTAATCGGCATCGATGAGTGCGAAAACCTTACCGTAAAGCAGGTTCAAAACCTATACGGAAAGTACGTCAGCCGCAGTCAGGTCAACCTCATGACCTCGTTCGGCTTCGGCCGCGAGCTCGCCGAGCGCGCCGAGGGCGCCTGGATCTGGACCCGTGACGGCCGCCGGATCCTCGACGTCACCGGCGGGGTCGGCGTCCTCAACCACGGCCACAACCACCCGCGCATCCTGGCGGCCCGGCGCCGCTTCGCCGACGCCAGGCGCATGGAGGTCCACAAGGCGTTCTTCTCGCCGTACGTGGCCGCGCTGAGCCACAACGTGGCCACGCTGCTGCCCGGCGACCTGAACATCTCCTACTTCCCGAACTCGGGTGCCGAGGCCAACGAGGGCGCCATCAAGATGGCGTACAAGTACCACGGCGGGCGGCGTAACACCATCCTGCGGTCCGACATCAGCTTCCACGGCAAGACCCTCGGGGCGGGGAGCCTGACCGGGTCGTCGGAGAACTCGTTCCGCTTCCCCGGGCTCCCGAACATCGTCGTCCACCCCTACGGCGACCTCGCGGCCGTGCGGGCGGCGGTCGACGCCGCGCGCACCCCCGACGGGAAGTGCGACGTCTACGCGATCATGGTCGAGCCGTTCAGCGCGTCGAGCATGCGCTCCTGGTCGGAGTCGGACCTGCGCGAGCTGCGGCGGCTCTGCGACGAGCGCGACATCATCATGATCTTCGACGAGGTGTACACCGGCTGGGGCAAGACCGGCAGCCTCTTCTACTTCATGCGCTACCCGGACCTGCTGCCCGACATCCTCGTCTACTCGAAGTCGCTGGGCGGCGGGAAGGCGTCGATCGCCGGGTACACCGCGCGGGAACCCATCTTCCGCAAGGCGTACGACCGGCTCTCCGACGTCATCCTGCACAGCACGACCTACTACGGGTTCGGCGAGGAGACCGTCACCGCGATCGAGGCGATCAACGTGATCGTCGAGGAGGACTACCCCGCGCGGGCGCGGCAGATCGAGCGCATCCTCAAGCCCGGCCTGGAGAACATCCAGAAGCGTTACCCGGACGTGGTCGGCCAGGTGACCGGCACGGGGGCACTCTGGGGGGTGTTCCTGACCGGCGGGCCCAAGGTGCTCGACCTGGCGGGAAAGCTGGTACCCGGCTTCTCCAGCGACCCGCACTTCCGCACCAAGCTGATCACCCTCTCGGTGATCGCCGACCTCTACAGCGAGCACGACATCGTGTCGTACTACAGCCCGAACGTCGAGAACCCCCTCGTCGTCGCGCCGACCCTCGCCATCGAACCCGACGACGTCGAGTACTTCGTGCAGAGCCTCGACAAGACGCTGGCCAAGGGCCTGCCGCGGCTGCTCGCCCGTTTCGTACGGGAGAAGGTGGGATCGCGGTGGCCTCTCGGGTCGTAGTGACCGGCAGCGCCGGGATGCTGGGCGGCAACCTGGTCCGGCGGCTCGTGCTCGCGGGCCACGAGGTGGTCGGGGTGGACCTGCGCCCGCCGTCCGACCCGGACCCGGGATGGAGCCACCGGGTCGGCGACGTGCGCGACGTCGCGCTGATGTCCGAGGCGATGGCCGGGGCTGACGCGGTCGTGCACTGCGCCGGCGCGCTGCCGAGCTATCCGGCGGAGCAGATCCAGAGCCTGATCGTCGGAGGCACCCACAGCGTGCTGGAGGCCGCGCGCCGGGCCGGGGTGGAGCGGACGGTCCACATCTCCTCCACCGCCGTGTACGGGCTCCCCAAGCTGGTGCCCACCCCGGAGGAGCATCCGCGCGAGCCGGTCGATCCCTACACCAGGGCGAAGACCGAGGCCGAGGAGCTGGCCGACAAGTACCGGGCCGGCGGGATGTGCGTGCCGATCCTGCGCCCCAAGACCTTCCTCGGTCCCGGCCGGATGGGCCTGTTCGCGATGCTCTTCGAGTGGGCCGAGGAGGGCCGGAACTTCCCGGTCCTCGGCCGCGGGGACGTGCGCATCCAGATGCTCGCCATCGAGGACCTGGTGGACGCCGTGGCCGACGTCCTGACGGCACCGGCGGACGTCGCGAACGACACCTACAACCTCGCGGCCGCGGAGTTCGGCACGCTGCGGGAGGACTTCCAGGCGGTGCTCGACACGGCCGGCCACGGCAAGCGCGTCGTGTCGCTGCCCGTCCGCCCGGCCCTGGCCGGGCTCCGGCTGCTGGAGCGGACCCGGCTGTCCCCGGTGTACGGGCGGCTGGTGCACAAGCTGCTCGCCGACTCCTACGTCAGCATCGACAAGGCCAGGGACCGGCTCGGCTTCCGGCCCCGGCTGTCCAACCGGGACGCGATCCTCCGCACGTACGCCTGGTGGCGCGAGAACCGCACCGCCGGCGCACCGCGGGGTGCCGGCCAGACCAGCCGCGACGCGTGGCGGCAGGGCGCGCTGTCACTGGCGAAAGTCTTCTTCTGAAGTGACGGGGAAAGCATGTACGTCGTCGAACCGGCAGACCTTCCAGAACTCCCGCGGCCCAGGGGACCGGCCTCGGACCGGAAAGCGGAGGTCCGGCCCCGTCTGGTCACGGACCTCTTCAGGCTGATACGGCCCTCGCACGCGGCCAAGGCGATCCTCCTCGTGCCGCTCGCGCTCATCGACACCTCCCTGTGGAACCTCTCCACGGTGGTCGAGGTCGCCCTGGCCACGGTCGCGTTCATCCTGGCCTCCTCCGCCGTCTACGTCGGCAACGACATCGCCGACCGGCACCGTGACGTGCACCATCCCGTCAAGCGTCACCGTCCCGTCGCCGCCGGCCGCGTGGGGATCAGGGTCGCGTACGCCTACTGCGCCAGCCTGCTCGCGCTGCTCTGTGCCGTCATCCTCCTCACCCCGGGACCGTACTGGCCCATCGTGGTGTACCTCTTGATCAACATCGCGTACAGCCGCTATCTCAAGCACATCCCGCTCGTCGACGTGGGCACGGTCGCGGTCTGTTTCGTCCTGCGGGTCGTCCAGGGGTACGAGGTGGCCGGGGGGCGGGCGGCCACCTGGCTGCTGGTCGCGGTGTTCTCGATGTCGCTGCTGCTCCTCATCGGCAAGCGGCGCCAGGAGCTGAAGACCGGTGCCGCGCACCGGCCCGCGCTCCACGGCTACTCGCTGGAGCTGACCAACTGGCTGCTGCAGATCGCCTCCGTGCTCGCCCTCGTCTCCGGCCTCATGTACCTGCGCGACGAGGGCCCGTTCGGCCCCCAGTACGGCCAGACGGCGATGCTGCTGTCCACGCCCTTCGCGCTCTTCGCCCTCTTCCGCTACCTGCAGATCCAGCTGATGGACGAAGGCGGTGGTGACCCGGTCCGGATCCTGCTGCGGGACCGGGTCATGGTCGCCAACTCGATGTTGTGGGCCGCCACCCTGGGTGTGACGCTCGTGCTCGCCCACCAGCCGGTCCCGTTGTGAGAGCGACACGGAAGGAAAGAATGGAAGTCCGCATACTGGGTCCGGTCGAGGTGACCGTCGACGGCCGGCGCGTCCCGCTGGGGCCGCCGCAACGACGTGCGGTGCTGGCCGCCCTCGCGGTCGACGTCAACCATCCCGTGCCACTTCAGACGTTGATCGACCGGGTCTGGAACCTCCCACCGGACCGGGCGACGGATTCGCTGTACGCCCACATCGCGCGCCTGCGGCAGGCGCTGACGGGAACCGCGGCCGCCATCGAGCGCCGCGGCGGCGGCTACGTGCTGGAGGCCGACCCCGACCGGGTGGACGCCCACCGGTTCCACCGGCTGGCGAAACAGGCGCAGACCCACGCCTGCGACGACTCCACCCGGGCCGCGCTGCTGGCCGAGGCGATGGAGCTGTGGCGCGGCTCGCCGCTGACCGGCATCTCGGGAGACTGGGCCTCCCGGATGCGCTACAGCATCGAGCAGCAGTTCGTCGGCGCCATCGTCACCTGGGCACAGGCACACCTGCGGCTGGGACGGCCCGACGCGGTGGTCACCGAGCTCACCCCCATCGTCCCCCGCTACCCGCTGGTGGAGCCGCTCGCGAGCATGCTGATGCGCGCGCTCTGCGCCCTGGGACGCACCGCGGAGGCGGTGGCCCAGTACGCGCGCCTGCGCGGGTACCTGGCCGACCATCTGGGCATCGAGCCGGGGCCGGAGCTGCGCGCGCTGCACCAGGAGATCCTGCGCGGCGACCACGACCGGCCGGTCTGGGCGGCCGAGGGGGTGGTCCTGGCCGGCGCCCACCACGCCGTCACCGGCTGGGCGCCGCTCGGGCAGCCACCGCTCGCCGAACCGCTGAGCTGGACCCGCCCCGCGGCCCACCTGCCCGGCCGGGTGCTGTCCAGGCCCTGACGGTTCCTCCCGACTCCCCTCCCCGGATCACCGGCTCGTGCCCGCTCACCGGACCGTCCCAGGATCACCGACTCATGCCCGCTTCATCGGATCGTCCCCGGATCACCGGCTCATGGGCCCGCTCGCCGAGCCTTGTCCGGATCACCCGCTCGTCGAGATGACCAGGTGCTGCCCGCTGTGGTCGGAAAGGCCCTCCGACCACACCAGCCCGTACCGGTGCACGGTGACGTCCGGAGTGGTGAACGCCCAGTCGATCCGCCACAGCGGCCACCGGTCGTCCCAGGAGGTGGGGTAGAGCGAGCCGAGCACCGGGGTGGCGTCGACCAGCCGGTCCGGCAGCAGGCGCAGGATGCCCATCGCCGGTGAGGCGTTGAAGTCCCCGGCCAGCACGACCGGGTGCGGATTCCTCTCCACGTCGGCCGCGAGCGCGCGGAGGTTGGCCTGCCGCCGCTCGTACTGGGTCCGGTTGAGGCGGCGGGGGTCCATGCCCTTCGGGAACGCGTGGACGGGGGAGTTGATGTGCGTGTTGTAGAACGAGACGATCTTCTCGCCGTTCCCGCCGTTCCCGCTCCCCCCGCCGACGCGCACGTCCGTGCGCAGCGTCTTCACCGCGGAGAAGTCGGGCAGGCCCGGGTCGGGGGGCAGGATCGCGTCGCGTCTCTCCGACACCCACGGGCGGAGGTCGAGCCCCTGCTGCAAGGCGATCGGGAACCGGGAGACCGTCACCAGCTCGCTCGCCGTGGCGATGTGGTAGCCCGGGAACTCCCGGCGCAGCCTGGCCAGGTCGTCCACCCGGATCGCCTTCGAGTCCGGGCCGAAGTAGACGTACTCCTGCAGGAGATACACGTCCGCCTTCTGGTCGTGCAGATACCGGTAGAAGTCGTCGATGTCACGCGCCGGCGTGCCGGTGGGCGGCGGCATCGTCTCCCCGCCCACCACCATGTCCCAGTACAACGTGTTCCAGGAGAACACCGTGATCGCGCCCGGCGGGGCGGGCGGGGCACGGTGCCACAGGGCGGCGGGGTTGAGCCCGCTCAGGCCCGCGCCGAGCACCAGGGAGGCGAGCGTCACCGCCGCGATCCACCCCCGGGCCCGGCGCGCCGGCAGGGCCACCGCGAGCAGCAGGACCGGCAGGACCGCGAAGGCGAGCGGCGGGACGAGCTCCGGGACCTGCCACCACCACACCCGGCCGGACAGCACGCGGTGGAGCACCACGAACACCAGCCAGGCGACCGGCGCGGACAGCAGCGGCCAGCTCCACCAGCGCGACCGCCGGACGGGCTCCGGCCCGGCGGTCGCGGTCACCACCCGCGTGTCGGTCATCGACGGCGGCCGGGTCCGGAACGTGCGTGTGGCGCGGGCGGACGCGGGCGGACCGTCACGTCGCCGCCTCACCGGCGGCCGAGGGCCGCACGAGCAGGTCGGAATCATAGAGCCCGCGGAACCTGGCGGAGCAGAACCACTGCACGACACCGGCCGCCACCCCGGCGGCGATGGTCACGTTCACCACGAAGTGCACCGTACCGTAGTAGAGCAGGAACAGCGGGCCTCTTCGCCGCAGCACGAACCGGTACATGCCGAGGTCCGCCAGGATCGACACGGCCAGGGCGAGGGCCGGCAGCGCGGCGCCGGCCGGCCCGAACGCCAGCGCCGGCAGCGTGGCCACCGCCGCCAGCGCGGCGAGGCTGCCACCGGCCCGGTTCGAGGTCTCGAACCCTCGGGCGAAGCGCTTGCGCCGCGCGTACAGCGGCACCCGGGCGCGTCCCCGCTTGAACAGCTTGCGCAGCAGTTTGAACAGCTCGTCGTCGTGGTCGTGCCGGGAGCGCACCGCCGAGGTGAGCACCATGCCGTACCGCTGGGTGAGGCGGTGGCCGTAGTCGACCTCCTCGGTCTCGCGCAGCTGGGTGTTGAACAGCCCCACCTCGTCGAACACGTGGCGGGGCATCGCGACCATCGCCGGGAAGAGGAACGAGATGGGGCCCTCGGAACTCGCCGTCCAGTAGTAGTACTGCAGCGCCCGGTACTCCTCGACGAGACTGTCGCGGATCAGCGGCTCCGGGTCGTGGATGCTGCACACCGCACCGAGGTTCGGGTCGGCCGCGAGCATGCCCACCGCCACCTCGACGGAGTCGGGGTAGGCGGCCACGTCGGAGTCGACGAACACCAGGATCTCGCCACGGGCGTGGGTGATGCCGAGGTTGCGCGCGCCGGCCACCCCCATGTTGCGCTCGGTGTGGACGACCCGGACACCGAGCCGCTCCGCGACCGCGACGGAGTCGTCGGTGCTGCCGTCGTCCACCATGATCAGCTCGATCGGCTGGTAGGTCTGCTCCTGCAGGGCGCGCAGGCAGAGCTCCAGCGAGCCGGCGTAGTTGTAGTTGGGCACGATCACCGATACCAGCGGGCCGGCCATCACTCACGCCCCCATCGCCGGCGCGGACGCTTCCGGCATGTCGTAGGTGTTCCGGAACTTGCTGGACAGCACGCACTGCGCGGCACCGACGAACACCGCGAGCGCGACGGTGACGTTCACCAGGAAGTGGATCGCGGTGAAGTAGACGGTGAACGCCGCACCGGCGTAGCCCCAGACGAAGCGGTACATCCCCAGGTCGGAGGCGATGGAGCCGGCCAGCAGCACGAGCGGCACCAGCAGCCAGAGCGGGCCGAACAGCACCGGCAGCGCCAGGGTGACCACCGCGAACAGGGCGGCGAGCGACCCCCAGCCGCGGCTGCTGTTGGTCGGGCCGCCGTTGAAGTCCGGCCGGCGCAGGTACAGCGGGATGTGCAGGCGCGCGCGGTGGAAGAACTTCGACAGCACCACGCTCAGCTTGTCGTCGTGGTCGTGCGCGCCCCTGATCGCGGTGTCCAGCACGATCCGGTAGCGCTGGGTGATCCGGTGGCCGTAGTCGGCGTTCTCGCTGTGGCGCAACGCGGGGTTGAGCGGGCCGATCTCGTGGAAGACCCTGGTCCACATCGCGAAGATCGCCGAGTAGATCGTGGTGATGTCGCCCGCGTCACCGGAGATCCAGTAGTGCAGCTGGAGGCTGCGGTACCGCTCCACGCGGCTGTCGGGGATCAGCGGCTCCGGCTCGTAGGTGCCGCACACCACTCCCAGCGTGGGGTCGGACGTGAGCAGCGCCACCGCGTTGCCGACCGTGTCGGGGGTGAGCGCCACATCCGAGTCGAGGAAGAACAGCACCTCCCCGCGCGCGTGCTCGACGCCGAGGTTGCGCGCCGCCGGCGCCCCGATGTTGGTGTCGGTGACGAGCACCCGCACCCCGTGCCGGTGGGCTATCTCCACCGAGTCGTCGGTGCTCCGGTCGTCGACGACGATCACTTCGATGTGCGGGTAGTCCTGCCGCTCCAGCGCGCTCAGGCACAGGTCCAGCGTACGGGCGTAGTTGTAGTTGGGAATGATGACCGAGACCAGTGGCCGCTGCTCATCCATGGTCGATGACCCCTTCGGGTTGGCGGGCGCCCGCCGGCCGGGAGGGGACCCGCCCGGCGGACGCTCGCACGCGTTGGTCTGTTCCGATGCTTGTGAGGGCTACTTCTCTCCCGCCGGAGACCTGGCCGGAGCCGGTTCCGTCGCCGTCGCGGGCACCGGCACCGCCGTGGGCTCCGGCGCCGTCGCGGACGCCTGATCCGGCCCCGGCTCCGAGACCGGCTCCGAGACCGGCCCGGAAGCCGGGGAACGCCGGATGGCGACCTCGGCCACCGCCAGCGCCGTCGCTCCCAGCGCCACCTCGCCGACCGTGGAGACCAGCCGGCTCGCCACCGCCACCACCGCGGCCGCCGGCGCGGGCAGCACCACCGTCAGGGCGGCGGTCAGCACCGCCTCGCGGACGCCGATCCCGTCGGGCAGCACGACCGTCAGCATCCCCACCGTCGTGGCCAGGGTGAACGCGCCCACGCACAGTCCCAGGGACCGCACCGGGTCGGCCCCCATCGCGATCGCGAGCAGCCACAGGTGCAGGCCGGTGACCAGCCACGACACCCCCTGCGCGACGACCGCGAACCGTATCCCGCGTGGCGAGGCCGACCTGGCCGGGTCCGGGCGGCGCAGCACCCGCAGCACCAGGTGCGCGCCGTGGTTGACCAGCTGCGGCCGTACCAGCACGACCACGATCAGCACCGTCGCCACCGCCACCAGCCACGCCACCTGGGTGCCGAGCATGTGCACGCCCGCGAGCAGCCCGATCGTGAGCCCGGTCAGCAGGACCAGGCTCATGCTCAGCGCCGCCGTGCCCATCAACCGCCCGAAACCGACGCCGTTGGCCGTGGCCACCTTGGTCGCGGCGATCAGGCCCGGCACCTTCCCCGGCACGTACTTGCTCAGGAACGTCACGAAGAAGACGCGCGCCACCTGCGGTTCGCCGACCGGCGGGCCGAGCTCGAACAGCACCGCCCGCCACGCCAGGTAGCCGAACCCCAGCCCGGCCATGCTGATCAGCAGCGCGCCGGCCAGCAGGAGGCCGATCCGCCCGCCGTCGCTCCTGGCGAGCATGACGGAGACCACGCTCCAGTCCTGCCCGGCCAGTGCCACCGCCACCGCGCCCACCAGGACCAGCGCGAACGCCGCGACCAGGGCGCGCACGAGCGCGCGGGGCAGGCGCCACGGCCGGCTCGCGGTCACTCGGGCGCACCGGCCGGGGAGACCGGGGTGAGGCCGGTCTTGGCCGGGTGCCCCTGGCGGCGGAGCAGCTCGTAGACGAGCCGCGGCAGCCCCGCACCGGCGCCGAGGAAGAACGCCGTGTGGTAGCAGAACTGCATCACGGCCATCTGGAACGCGAAGCCCGCGCCCCGGTAGCGGTGGGAGTATCGGAGGAAGTCACGGTTCACCGTCACGAACGCCGCCAGCAGCAGCGCGAGCACCACGAGCAGCCACGGGAAGAAGAAGACGAACGGCAGCGTGAACAGGCTCAGCGCCGCCGAGACGGAGGAGATGCGCGGCGGCAGGCGGCGGGTACGGGGATCCGGGCCGATCATGTCCAGCCGGAACCCGATCGTGTCGTCGTCGTACAGCCGCCGCGCCCGCAACATGATCACCGGCAGGGTGCTGGCCCTGACGAACCGCTCCCACATGCACTCCCAGAACCGGTCGACGTCGTCCGCCCTGGTGACCACGGTCGCGGTCACCACCAGCCGGTACTTGGACGGCACCCGGTTGCCGAACTCGAAGTCCTCGCCGTCGCGCAGCCGCTCGTCCAGCCCGCCCGCCTCGCGGTAGACCGTACGCGGGATCAGCGAGTTGGACAGGAACGTGGACACCGCCCGCTGGCGGTCGAAGTGCTCGGAGAAGACGCGGTACCTCTCCACCAGGCCGTCGTCGTACAGCGGCTCCTTGTCGTAGATCCCCTGGACCATGCCGCAGTCGGGCGTCTCCCGGTAGGCCCGCACCGCGTTCTCCACGGCGTCCGGGGCGAGCGCGGTGTCGGAGTCGACGAAGAACAGCAGGGGCGCGCTGCTGGAGGCGACCCCGGTGTTGCGTGCCCCCGACGGCCCCTGGTTGGTCGGCAGCTCGACGATCGTGCACGGGAACTCCCGCGCGATGTCCAGCGAGCCGTCCGTGCTGCGGTCGTCGACCACGATCACCTCGGCCGGGGGGTACGTCTGCGCGTACACCGCCTCCAGACAGGCTCGGAGGGTCTTCTTCTTGTTGTAGTTGGGCACGATGACCGCGACATCCTCGGGTCGCGCGGTCGCCGGTTCCGTCATGTGCATTCCTTCCACGGCTCAGTGGCCAACCGATAGAACCGTTTGTTGAGGACGGTGGTCGGACAGTCCGGCGGCTCCGGGCATCTCGTAGCTGTGCACGACGACGTCCGGCGTGGTGAACATCCAGTCGATCCGCCAGAGCTCGGCGGTTCCGGCGAGGTAGGTGGCCGGATAGAGGGACGGCAGCGCCTCGGTGTGGTCGACCAGCTTCTCCGGCAGCAGCCGGAGCATCCCCATCGCCGGGGTGGTGTTCAGGTCACCGCTGAGCACCACCGGCTGGTCGTTCGCCTCGATGTCGGCGCGAAGCGCCCGGTAGCTCGCCTCCCGCCGGCTGTGGGCGTACTGGTTGGAGGCGCGGGCCTCGCCGTCGTACAGCCGCCACTCGGTCGGGGGCTGGGTGATCTGCGTGTTGTAGAAGGAGACGACCTTGCCGTTCACCCGGATGTCGGTGCGCAGCGTCTCGACCGTGTAGGAGGTCGGCCAGGACCGCATCACCTCCGGGACCGCCTTCTGGTCCTCGGGCAGCCACGGGGTGATGTCGAGCCCGCTCTGCGCGACGATGGGAAGCCGGGAGAGCGTGATCAGCTCCCCGGACGTCGCGATCTCGTATCCCGGGAACTCGCGTCGCAGCTCCGCCGTCTTGTCGATGCGTAGTGCCATGTCGGCGGTCCACTTCGACGTCATCATGTCCCCCGCCGAGGTGTCGACGTAGAGGTACTCCGCGAGCAGGTAGACGTCCGCGTCCATCTCGCGCAGGTAGTCGTAGAAGTTGGGCGAGTAGCTGTTTCCGTCGGAGGTGCGCCAGTCCTGGTCCCAGAACTCGGTGTTCCACATGGCCACCTTGACGGCCCCGGGCGGCGCGGGCGGCGGGGTGTACCAGAGGGTCGCCACGTTGATCCCGCTGTGTCCCGCGCCGAGCACCAGGGTGAGCACCAGCGTCGGGATGACGCGCCGGCGGACCGGGCGCGCCAGCGGCGCCACCACCAGCACCAGCAACGGCACCGCCACGAACATGAACGGCGGCATCAGGTCGAGCGGGGCCCACAGCGAGGTCCGGCCGCTGGCCAGCAGATGCGCGACCACGAACAGCAGCCACCCCGTGGTGGCGGTCACCACCAGCCGGGTGCCCAGGCACCACCTTCGCCGCGGCCGGATGAACCGGCCCAGGCGAGCCCGCCGGCTGAGCGGCTTCTCGGGAGGGACATCCGTCGGCTGATCCTCGGTCATGATGTCCCGGTCGCCCATCAGCACACCACCTCGGCACGTAGGTCAGGCCGGCGACAGCCATTGACGATCCGCGATCACTTCCAGCGGTACCTCAACGTACTGACCGGTTCTTGTCGCTTCCTTGTCGTCCGCGCAGCGGGCCGCACCGGGCTCGCTTTCGGATCGCACAAGCCTCAGTCCTGGACCACACAAGCCGCGCAGAATGGGAACCGTACGACATGGCGGACCGCACGACAAGAATGAGACAAGCCGTCGAGGCTAGCGTGGGCGGGAAGCAAGACGGTCGGAGGCCGGGCGACGAGCCACGGCCGCTTGACCGAAGACCCACCTGGGCAGCCCGCCCTGATCATCGGCCAACACCCGGCGGTTCGGAAAGAGCGGCCTTCAGTCAATGGAGCGACCTGTGAATCGAGAACGCCCGCTAGTCTCGGTCATCATCCCCAGCTTCAACCGATCCCACGTGTTACGCCTGTGCCTGCGCGCGCTGGAGAAGCAGACCTACTCGCCCATCGAGGTCATCGTGGTGGACGACTGCGGCACCGAGGACGCTGCGGAGGTGGCGAGGTCGATGGGCGTCACCGTGCTGCGCACCGAGGTCAACAGCGGAGCGTCGACCGCGCGCAACCTCGGCGCGGAGCACTCCCACGGCGAGATCCTGCTCTTCCAGGACGGCGACATCGCCCTCGACCCGGACGCCGTGGAGAACGCGGTGAACATCCTCAAGGCCGAGCCCAGGCTGGGTGCCCTGGGAGGCATCCTGCACCCCGAGCCGCTGGCGGCCCGGACCCTCCCCGCGCAGTATCGCGCGCTGCAGATGTATCACTGGTGGATGCCGACCGACCGGCCGACCCTTGAGCTGCACGCGGCCGTGCTCGCCGTGGCGTCCGAGGTGTTCAAGGAGATCGGCCCCTTCAACCCGCACCTGAGCGACACGGTGTCGGCCGACTATCGCTCCCGGCTGATGCGGAAAGGCTACGAGGTGCGCATCACCGCCGCCGTCTGCGGCCGGGCCGACCACGACTCCACGATGCGGATGATCCTGAGCAAGGTGTTCCGGCGCGCACGGGTGAGCGCGCGGGAGTGGACCCGGGGCGAGACGCCGGGCGACTCCGTGCCGCGCGCGTTCGGCGGTGTCCTGCTGGTCGCCGCCGTACCGGCGCTCCTGCTGCCGCTGCTGGTCGGCCCCGTCGGCGCCCTCGTGTCGCCGCTGCTCGCCGCCGCCGCCGTGGTCCTCGACGGCAGCACCTACCGGCGGGTGTTCGCCCGCCGGGGCCTCCTCTTCGGCCTCTACTTCAGTGCCGTCCACCTTCTGGTCACCCTCGTGGGAGCGACGGGGGCCGGAGTCGGCGTGCTCCAGCGTGTCCTGCAGCGAGGACGGCCGGGCGTTGCCTGGGTCCCCCAGACCGGCGACCTGAACAATCAATGACGCGTCTGCGTGGCGGCCTCCTCGCGCCCGGGGCCGCCCGCCTCCCCCAGCAGCGCGGCCATCGGGAGCAGCCAGGCCATCCGGGGACTGCCCATCTCCTGGTCGAGCTCCTCGGGGCTGGGCATCCTGTCGTCGAGCACGTGGGGTGGGACCAGATGGTGGATCGCGTGCGCGAGCAGGTTGGCCATCGAGTATCCGGGGTCGGCCTCGTGCGCCCGGGTGAGGGCGACGCCCGCCAGCGCGGAGTCTCCCCGCCGCCAGGCGACCAGGCCGAGTAACGAGGCCACCGGAGGCACGAACCTCGGCTCCAGCCTCCGGGTGAGGTCGTGCCAGAGCTTGAGATGCGCGTCGTGGCTCTCGTCGGTGACCAGCGCCCACGCCTCGTCACGGATCCTGATCACCGCCAGGTCGAGCCCCAGCCTGGCCGCCTGGTCCTCGTCGAGCCGCCCTCCCGAGGCGTAGGTGACGACCGCCTCGCGGACCCTGGCCATGCCGTCCGCGACGAACTCCGCCGCGAACCGGTCGGCGTCGTGGCATCCGGCGAGCCTGTCGCGCATCTCCTCCGTGAGACGGCCCGTCGCCTCGCGGATGGCCTCCCGCGCGGGCCCGGTGACCGGGTCGAGCGAGCGCTCCAGGGTCCGCCTGTCCGGCAGGGCGACCAGCCCGTGCAGGACCGCCTCCGCCGCGACCGCGCCGGCTCGTCGCTCGTACGGCATGCCGTCGGCCGAGCAGCAGTCGGTCCGCGAGCATCCGTACGACCAGTAGCGACCGTCTTCCACCCGGAGCGCGTCGACGACGATGAGCCCGCCACGGCGGAACAGCGCCACGGCCTCGTCCACGGCCGGGGTCACCAGCGGGCCGGCACCGTAACCGACCACGACGACCTGGGTGACGCCCTCTTTCCCGAAGAGCGGGACGATCTGGCCGAGACCGCCGGGCCCCAGGGGCAGGTCCCACCGGACGGTGAGATGCAGCCTGCCCCTGGACAGGCTGCCCGTGAGACCGATGACGACCAGGCTGTCGGCGGGATGGAACCCCAGCAGGTAGGGAACGGCGCCCAGGACGTCTTCCGTGGAACCGAGCAGGAGCCGGGGCCGCTCGGTGCGCGGGGAGGGCGGAGACGGCACTTCGGGCAGGAGCGGGGCCGGGGCCGGTGGAGACGGCACATCAGGCGAGGCCGAGGACCGGGTCGAGGTCGGTGGCGAGGCCGGGCTCGGGGCCGGGCTCGGGTTCGGGGTAGGTGGCGAGGCCGGGGTCGGGGCCGGGCTCGGTGGAGACGGCAGCACTTCGGGGGCGACCGGGGACTCGGCGGGTGGGGGCTCGGGCGAGGCCGGGGTGTTCGGTGTCATACCCCGAAGCCTCGCCGGAGCCGGACCACCGCCTCCGCACCGAACTCCTTTCTGTGGACAGAGCCCGCGACCGTCACCCACGGGGAACGCGCCCACCGACAAGGGGCGCGTTCACGACAAAGGTCGCCCCACGGGCAAGGGGCGCCTCCGCGAATGCCTCCGCGGACATGGGATCGCCTCCACGGCCGGGGAGCCGGGACGAAGGGATATTGACTCCCTCCTCCAGCGGGACTACTTTTTCTTAAAAGAAAGTTTCCTAACAAAAACCACCCCGACCTGCCGCGGCGGGTTCGCCTGACACGATCACCGGCCCGTGGTCCGCCGCGATCCCGCGCGGACTCCCGAAGCGGCCGGCCTCGCATGACACCTGCCCCCGTTGCCCCCGTTGCCCCCGTACGAGGAGCCACAGATGATCGCGAGAAGATGGGCGGCGGCCTGCGCCACCGGGTTGCTGACCGCAGGGCTGGTGACCGGGACGGCGTCCAGCGCCTCGGCCGCGCCGGAGAACTGCAGCTATCAGGTCAACACGCAGGAGAGGTGGGCCTCCAGCTTCTGCGCCACCGGCACGGGTGAGCACCGCATCCGGGTGCTGCAGAAGCACTTCCTGGCCGAGGTCGGCTATATCCCGATCATCGGCCCGTGGCAGCCCGCCGGGACCGTCTCGTTCACCACCATCACTCCCCACACGACCGTCAGCGCCTGGGTCGAGACGCGCTGACGGACGGCCTCCGGCCTCGAAGCCGAGACGGGGCGAGGTTCCGGCTCCCGTGTCCGACGGATCTCACGGACTCGTTCCGTCCCGGCTCCCAGGCCGGGACGGGCCTGTCTGCCCGGCCTTCCGAAAGGAAGTCCGGGCCCCCTGTCTCCGGGGGCCGTCCGAAGGCGGCGGGAACTCCTCAGACCCCCCTGTCGACGCGCGGGCTCTCGCCCGTCCTTCCCGCCGGGAGGACGGGCGGCGCCAGGCGGGTGCGGACCATGATGGCCGCACCGGCCACGGCGGCGGGCATCGCGATCACCGCGACGAACGGGACGAGGAAGAGCAGGAAGAGCAGGACCCCGAAGCCGAGCGCCGGGGCCTTGTTCCCCCTGAGCAGGCCGAAACGTCGCTTGCGCGTCAGCCCCCTGCGTTCGAGGGCCAGCGTGGTCAGCTCGATCGTGAGGAAGAAGCCCGAGACCAGGGCACCCAGCACCGGCACCACCGTCTGCCCGATCACCGGCACGAAACCGAGGAAGAACAGCGGGATCGTGAACAGCAGCAGCCATCCGAGGGTGACGAGACTGTCCCTGATGGATCGGGGGATCGACTTCCACAGCGGGAGGTCGTAGCCGCTCGGCACCTCCCCGTAGGTCTCCTCCACCTTCTCGGAGAGCTTCTCGTAGAAGGGGTCGCCCAGGATGAGGGTGATCGCCGTGAAGGTCACCACCGACAGGATCAGCGCCGCGCCGAAGAGCGCCAGCCCGACCAGCGCCCGCAGCGCGGTCCGCGCCGCCTCGCCCCATCCGTCGGCGAACGGCGTGCCCCACGCGGCGATGTCCAGCGCGTTCGTGCCGAGGAAGTAGAGGCCGGTCGCGTAGAGGGCGAACGCGATCAGAGCCGGGATCAACCCGAACAGCCACCAGCGCGGGTACCGCGCGACCCAGCGCAGCCCCTGGAAGAAGAACCCGATGCCGTCCAGAAAGGAGCGGAAATGACCCATGGCGGAAGATTATCGGGATCGGAGGTCACCCGGGAGAGCGCGTGCGGGACGACGCCGGGCACACCGCCGGACGTACGGGACGGGCAGGCGCCGGAGACCGCGCCTGCCCGGAGCGAAGGACGGAGACGACGCCGGACGCGGGCGGGGACCGCGCTTGCCCCGGGCACAGGACGCGGACACGGACAACACCCGATGCGGGCGGAGACCGCCCTCCCTCAGGCCCGGGACGCGCACGAAGCCCCCCCCCGCGGGCTCGGGACGGCGATGACGAACCCGATGAACGGATATGCGGAACGGCGGATGTCAGGGACGCTGCCAGAGGCCGGGGACGGAGACCCCGAGGGTGCCGAAGAGGCGGCGGAGCAGGGGCAGGGAGATGCCCAGGACGTTGCCGTGGTCGCCGTCGATGCCGTCGACGAACCAGCCGCCGCGACCGTCCAGTGTGAAGGCCCCGGCGACGTGGAGAGGCTCGCCGGTGGCGACGTAGGCGGCGACCTCGTCGTCTCCCGCGGTGCCGAAACGCACGACCGTCGCGCCCACCTCCGCCACCTCGCGCCCGCTCGCGACGTCGATCACGCAGTGGCCGGTGAGCAGGCGGCCCTCGCGCCCGCGCATGCCGCGCCAGCGGGCGACGGCCTCCTCGGGTGAGGACGGCTTGCCGTAGGCCCGGCCGTCGAGTTCGAGCACCGAGTCGCAGCCGATGACCAGCCCCTCGGTCAGATCACCGGCGACGACGGTCGCCTTCGCGCGGGCCAGCGCGAGGCAGAGCTCGCTCGGGCTGTCGGCGGTGATGGCGTCCTCGTCCACGCCACTGACGATCACCTTGGGATCGAGTCCGGCGCTGCGGAGCAGGGCGAGGCGGGCGGGAGAGGCGGAGGCGAGGACGATCTGGGTCACGGCCACCGAGCCTAGCGCGACTCCGATCCCCGCCAGGCGCCCGGCCCACGGCGGGCTCCCCGCCCGCGACAGCCCCCACAGCCCGCACCAGATGCCCGGCCCACGGTAGGCGCCCGATCAGGCGGCCCCCAGCCACACCAGGTGTCCGATCCACGACAGCTCCCGGCCCACACCGGATATCCGATCCCCGCCAGGCGCCCGGAGGTCAGGCGTGCGGCGGGGGTGGGAGCTGCGGAGGCGGTTCCGAGGGGGGAAGCCCGGAAGCGGTGTCCATCGGGAGCCCCGCGGCGGCGTAGGCCTCGGCCTCGGCCAGGGTCTCGTTCTCCAGCAGGGCCGCGGCGATGCCGTCCAGGCGGCTCCGGTTCTCCGACAGGACGGCCAGGGCGACCTCGTAGCACTCGTCCACGATGCGCCGTACCTCCTGGTCCACCGCGGCGAGGGTGTCCGGGGCGGCGGCGGGCTGGCCTTCGGAGGCGGCGGGCAGGACGGTCAGCGGGCCGATCCTGGCGGACATGCCCCAGCGGCCGACCATGCCGCGGGCGATCACGGTGACCTGTTCGAGGTCGTTCTCCGAGCCGGTGGTGATCACGCCGTAGACGATCTGCTCGGCCGCCATGCCGCCGAGGGCTCCGACGATGCGGTCGCGCAGGTACTTCTCGTCGTAGGCGTACCGGTCGGTGTCGGGCGTGGAGAGCGTGACGCCGAGCGCCCGCCCGCGCGGGATGATCGAGACCTTCCTCACCGGGTCGGCGCCCGGCTGGAGCATGCCGAGCAGCGCGTGACCCGCCTCGTGGTACGCGGTGCGCCTCCGCTCGTCCTGCGGGATCACGACGGCGCGGGCCGCGCCGAGCAGGACCTTCTCCAGCGCGTCGGCGAAGTCGGAGGCGTAGACCTTGTCGTTGCCCCGCTTGGCGGCGAGCAGCGCGGCCTCGTTGACCAGGTTGGCCAGATCCGCGCCCGTCATGCCGGGGGTGGTCCTGGCGAGCCGCTCCAGGTCCACGTCGTCGGCGAGCGGCACGTCCCGGCTGTGAACGCGCAGGATCGCCAGCCGCCCCTCGGCGTCCGGCGCGGACACCACGACGGTACGGTCGAAGCGGCCGGGCCGCAGCAGCGCCGGGTCGAGGACCTCCGCCCTGTTGGAGGCGGCGATCACGATGACCCCCTCGGAGCCGGTGAAGCCGTCCATCTCGGTGAGGATCTGGTTCAGGGTCTGCTCGCGCTCGTCGTGGCCGCCGATGGTGCTGCCGCCCCGCACCCTGCCGATCGCGTCGATCTCGTCGATGAAGATGATCGACGGCGCGACCTTGCGGGCCTCGTCGAACAGCTCGCGCACCCGCGAGGCCCCGACCCCCACGATCATCTCGATGAACTCCGAGGCGCTCGCCGAGAAGAAGGGCACGTCGGCCTCCCCCGCCACCGCGCGGGCGAGGAGGGTCTTGCCGGTGCCGGGCGGCCCGGCGAGCAGCACGCCCTTGGGCAGTTTCGCCCCCAGCCGCCGGTACTTGTCGGGGTCCTTGAGGTAGTCGACCACCTCGGCGACCTCGTTCTCCACCTCGTCGATGCCCGCGACGTCGTCGAAGTCGACCCGGACCTTGGCCGGTTCCACCGGCTTGGCCGCCCTGGACCTGCCGAGACCGCCGAGACCTCCGAGGCCGCCCATCCCGCCGCCCATCGCGCCGGACGCCGCGCGCCGGACGAGCCAGATCCACACACCGGCCAGCAGCAGGACCGGGACCAGCGACGCCAGGAGGTTCGACAGGAGGTTCCCGCCGACGGGCTCGGCCCTGATGTTCACCTTCGTCGCGAGGAGCCGCTGGTAGAGCCCTGCCCGGTCGGCGAAGACCGGCAGCTCCGTGGAGAACTTGTCGTACGCGATGTTGTCGCTGTCGGGGTCGCGGGCCGTCTTCCTGAGGGTGCCCTCGATCGCCGTGCCCGTGGCGTAGACCTCCTTGACGTTCCCGGCCTGGACCTGCTGGGTGAACTGGGTGTAGGAGATCGGCTCGGTGGGTTCCTCGAAGAACGAGGAGACGACGAAGAAGCCCGCGTAGACGATGACCATGGTCATCAGGAAGCGCACCCAGTTGAACCTCGGGCGCTGCGGGGCGGGTGAGCCGCCGTCGTCGGGCAGGCCCTCGGACCGCCAGGGCTTGGGCCCGCTCCCCTGGTCGGGTGTGTCGGGGCCGGTCCCCTTGCGCTCGTGAGACGCCGGTCGGTTCACGACTTCCCCCTCGACGGCTCGGGGGGGTCTGCCTGGGCGGGCGTCCCGGAGGCGCGTCCGGGACGCCCGGCCCGGTCCGGGCCCTCGAACCGGGGCCGCCTCCGCAGGAGAGCCGGACCTCGCGCCCGGCGAGCGGGCGGGAGGTCGTCGCGCGTGCGGCGGCGAAGCGGCCGGCCGTGAAATTCCCCCGAGTTTCACCAGGTCACACGGACAAGGCGATTCCTGCCCAGGTGAGGCTCACTTCAATCTGAGGGAGGAGACCGCGGTGTTGATGGCGCGCCAGTACTTGCTCTGCACGTCGGGGATCGTCGCGAAGAGCATCGCGGGCTTGGCGCCGGGGATCTCGGTCACGGCGACGGCGGCCATGGAGGAGCGCGCCTTGCCCTTCACCTTGTACTTCACCCGGTAGGCGAGCAGCCAGCCATTCTTGATCGACTGCGAGGCGGTCCAGGTGATCTTGCTGCCCTTGGGGTGGTGGTTGAGCGTCCACCGGGCGGCCAGCAGCGCGGTGTCCTTGGCCTTCTTCTGCACCAGGATCGGCACCGGGCAGCTCACGAGCATCGCCCGGTGAGCGGCTCCCTTCGCCTTCGGCAGCACCTGCTTGGTGGAGAACGGCGCCGCGCCGAAGACCTTCCAGGGCTTGCCCAGGCGGACCAGCGACACGCCCGACTTGCCGTCCTGGACGCGACGCTTGCTCTTGCCCGACTTGCCGGACAGGCGGCCGAGCCGCTTGTCGCGCGGCAGGTCGGGCACCCGGGGGTCGGCGAGGGCCGCGATGACCGCGCTGCGGTCGGGCGCCGGCTCCGAGCCGTCGGGCGCAGAGGAGGGAGCGGCCGTCTCGGCGGGGCTCTCCGAGGGGGACGCCGACGCGGAGGAGGTTCCCGAGGGGGACGCCTGCGCCGACACCGAGGCGGCAGGCTCCGAGGCGGACGGCTCCGCCGAAGTCGCCGGGGTCGCCAGGGCGGACGGTTCCGCCGACCCTGGACCGGGCGAGGGTGGCGCGGCAGATGGCGCGGCGATCTGCCCCGTCTTTCCCTCGCCCGGTTGATCTGGGGAGCCCGAGGAGACGAAGCCGACCACCGCCGCGACCGCGGCCAGGATCACCGCGAGACCCACGGCCAGGAAGCGGTAGATGACGCGCATCGGCAGGTCGCCGATACGGGACCGCTTCACGGGGGAGTCCGGCAGCTTCGGGGGGCTCTCCGCCACGATTCTCGGCATCTCCGAAGTGGCCGCCTCGGCAGTCGCGTATGTCGGCGCGGGACCCGTCTCCCGGGTCCCCTGAGTCCCACCCAACCCATCGAGCACGATCGGGAGCGTACGACAAATCCGGTTTTCTCGTGCGGGATCCCCATCACACTTCGGGAACGAGTACCTTCCTCACTCTTGTGCGAAACATCCTGCGATGATTCCAGGATGTTCGTGGAAAGCCAGGTGGAGCTCAGGTTCGACGTGTCCTCACGCGAGGCGAGGACGCACATCAATCTGTCGGCCGTGCGCACCGACGCCCTGGGGCTCTGGCTGGCCGGTGACGAGACCGCCACCGTAGAGCATCTGACGTTCCGCGGCGGGCGCTTCGACGACCAGCGCACCTTCCACCTCGCCGATTTCGTGGACCTGCCCGCCGGGCGCGACGAGGAGGCCGACATCGAGGGCCTGGGCCGGGCGGACGGCTGGCTCTGGGCGATCGGGTCGCACAGCCTCAAGCGCAGGCGGGTCAAGAAGGGGCATCCGCCGCACAAGGCCCGCCGCCGCCTCGGCAGCGTGGTGCGCGAGGAGAACCGCTACATCCTCGTACGGCTGCCGCTCGTCGGCGCCACCCCGGTCCGCGAGGACGGCTCCCGCAGGGCGGAGATCCTGTCGGGTCCCGGCCGGAACCTGGCCGACCTGCTGGCGGACGATCCGCACCTCGCCCCCTTCGTCTCGATCCCCAGCAAGGACAACGGGCTGGACATCGAGGGCATCGCCATGCTCGGCGGCCGTCTGTTCGTCGGCCTGCGCGGCCCGGTGCTGCGCGGCTGGGCCGCGATGCTGGAGATCCGGCCGGAGAGCGACCCCCGGCGTCCCGGCAGCCTGCGGCTCGCCCCCATCGACGGCAGGCCGTACCGGACGCACTTCCTGAACCTCGGCGGGCTCGGCGTCCGCGACATGTGCCCGCACCGGGACGGGATGCTGATCCTCGCCGGGCCGACCATGAGCCTGGACGGCCCGGTCCGGGTGCTGCGCTGGGATCCGGAGGACGAGCCGTCGGTACGGCACGAGCTGGATCTCGTCGGCGACCTGCCGCACGGGAACGGGAACGACCACCCGGAGGGGATCACCGTGCTCGACGGCGAGCGCCTCCTGGTGGTCCACGACAGCCCCTCGGAGGCGCGGCTCACCCCCGAGGGCGGCGTGCTCGCCGACATCGTCAGGATGCCCCGCTGACCACTCGTCCCCGGGACCCGGCCGGCGTCCGTTCTCCCCGTCGATCACGCGCCGGTCATCCGATGATCACCGGCTTCCCCCGCGCAGCCACGGGACGTCCGCGACGACCGTGCGGGAGCCGGGCTCGACCTCGGTGAACCCGGCGTCCCTGACCACCGGCAGGCCCGAGGCGACCAGCGCGGCCCACGCGGCGGGATCGGCGGTCCTCACCGAGACGGCGAGGCCCTTGTCCCGCCACGCCCGCCTGGCGTCGTCCCCGCTCGCCCGCCAGGCGAGCTGGACGGCGTGCCCGGCCTGGGCCATGGCCTTGCCCGCCGACATCGTCAACCCGGGGTTGAGCCACAGCACCACGTCACCCGGAGGTCCCGGCTCGGTGGAGTCGGCGAGTTCGGTGCCGGACACCTGGAGCCTGGAGAGGTCCTTGGGCCAGCCGTCCAGCGGTACCGGCGGGTGGACGCGGACCTCGGCGGTGCCCGAGGTGACGGTGACACCGGGCAGGTCGAGCACCCGGCGCCACTCCGCCCCGCGCGCCCGCCGGACGACCTTCCTGAACCGGCTGCCGTCCCAGGCCCCCACGGCCTCGGCCCACTCGCCGCCGTCGAGGGCGCGCGGGTCGTCGAGCAGGGCCAGCACGGCCAGGGCCGCCGCCTCCAGGGCGTCGGTCCGCTCGGGCGGCGCGGAGCGCTCGATCCGCACCACGAGCGGGAGGACCCTCCTGTCCCGCTCCCGCTCCTGCTCCCTGTCGTCCTCGCCGCCCGCGCCGCCCGGCGCGCCCGACTCCATCCCGCTCCCGGGCGCCGCGTCTGTCGTCTCGTCCCCGGCGCCGGTCATGCGATCTCCCCCGGCCGCCGCGTGCCCAATCCGGTGATTCCGTGTCCCGCGGCTCGCCCGCCTCGTTCTCTCACGCCTTCAAGGATGCCTGCTCCTCCGCGGTGGCCTCCCCGGTGCCGGCCTCCCCGGTGCCGGCCTTCCCGGTGATGGGCTTCCCGATGACAGGCTTCCTGGTGATGGCGATCGACATGACGGCGGCGGCGAGGCAGAGGAAGCCCGCGGCGTACCAGGCCAGGTCGTAGGCGCCGAAGTGGTCGCGGGTGACGCCCGCGGCGACCGCGGCGATCGCGGCGCCGACCTGGTGGGAGGCGAAGACCCAGCCGAACACCACGGCCCCGTCAGGACCGTAGATCTGGCGGCACAGGGCGACGGTGGGCGGGACCGTGGCCACCCAGTCAAGGCCGTAGAAGACGATGAAGACGAGCATGCTGGGCTCGGCGCTCGCCCCGAACAGGCTCGGCAGCGCCATCAGCGAGAGGCCGCGCAGCCCGTAGTAGGCGCCGAGGAGGACGCGCGAGTCGACCCTGTCGCTCAGCCAGCCGGACGCGACGGTGCCGACCACGTCGAAGATCCCGACCAGGGCGAGCAGCCCCGCGGCGACCGGCTCGGCCATGCCGTGGTCGTGGGCCGCGGGGATGAAGTGGGTGCCCACCAGGCCGTTGGTGCTCATCCCGCAGATCGCGAACCCCCCGGCGAGCAGCCAGAAGGGGCGCGTGCGTGCCGCGCTCCACAACACGCCGAGGGCACGGGAGGCGGCACCCCCGGTCCGCTCCGGACGGGCGGGCGGGGGCGCGGCGGGATCGGCGCCGAGGGCGGTGGTGCCCACGTCCTCGGGCCGGTCGCGCAACAGGAACCAGACCAGGGGGACCACGACGAGGGCGGCGACGGCGACCGTGACGGCGGCCGACCGCCAGCCCCTGTCCGCCGCCAGGTGGGCGAGGACGGGCAGGAAGACGAGCTGCCCGGTGGCGCCGCCCGCCGTGAGCACGCCGGTGACGAGGCCCCGGTGGCGGACGAACCAGCGTTCGGTGAGGGTGGCGGCGAAGACCAGGGCCATCGAGCCGGTGCCGAGACCGACCAGCACGCCCCAGCAGAGGACGAGCTGCCAGGGGGCGTTCATCAGGATGGTGAACCCGCTGCCCGCGGCGACCAGCAGCAGGGCGTACGTCACCACCCTGCGCATGCCGAAGCGGTCCATCAGCGCGGCGGCGAAGGGCGCGGTCAGCCCGTACAGCATGAGGTTGACCGAGACGGCGAGCGAGATGGTGCCCCGGGACCAGCCGAACTCCTCCTGGAGCGGTGTGATCAGCACACCGGGCGTCGCCCGGAACCCGGCCGCGCCGAGGATGGCCACGAACGCGACTCCCGCCACGATCCAGGCGCGGTGCAGCGTGCGTTCGGGCGCCCGAGGGGTCGTTTTCATGCGCTCCATAATCGAGGGGCGACCCACGGGCCCACGAGTGGCCCGAGCGCCAATAACCGCAAGGATCAGGCCACGGTCATCCTCTCGTAGTCGCGGTCGTCACGCGCATCCACGAGACGGTCATCTCACATGCTGGTCACATACCGGGTGAATTCGCTCAAAGGTTATGTTTTTTCTATTCTCCTCATCTGAGGGTCTTGCGTCCGGCATGGTCACGGGGGGACGCGATGCCCGTCCGGGTCCCGCCCGGCCACGAGAAGTGACGATGCTCGACCGGTACGGGGACAGACCGGGGACCGGGTGATCGAAGGGGTGGTGCCGTGTTCCACGCACGAAGGCCGGGAAGGTTCCTGGCACTGCTCGCGAGTGGCACGCTCCTGCTGGGCGCCTGCGCGGACATCGGCCCGGCGGACGATCCCACGGCCTCCGGCTCGCAGCCGGCCCTGCCGAGCGAGACCATCACCTACGCGTACGAGCAGGAGTTCCACTCCTACAACAACAACACCACCGCCGAGAACGCCACGCGCAACGCCGCCCCCCTGCAGCGGGTGCTGACGGGCTTCTGGTTCTACGGCGACAAGGGCGCGATCACCCCCGACAAGGACTTCGGGACGTACGAGAAGGTCTCCGACGACCCGCTGAGCGTCGAGTACACCATCAGCGACAAGGCGGTCTGGTCGGACGGCACCCCGATCGACTGCGACGACGTCATGCTGTGGTGGGCCTTCCGGTCCGGCAAGGTCAGGGGCTTCGCCTCCGCCGACACCACCGGCCTGCGGGACACCAGGGTCCCCGACTGCGGAAAGGGCGGCAGGAAGTTCACCCTGGTCTACGACAAGCCGTTCGCGGACTGGGTGGCCGGGGGGCCGGGCGCGACCGAGATGATGCCCGCCCATGTGGTCGCCAGGCAGGACGGCCTGTCCGAGGAGGACTTCATCGCGGCGGTCAGGAAGGGCGACTCCAAGCGGATCCGGAAGGGCATCGAGTTCTTCAACGACGGCTGGGTCTCCGAGGGCAGGCTGCCCGACGCCGAGCTGATCCCGTCCTCGGGGCCGTACAAGCTCTCCAAGCTGGACGCCGGGCAGCGGCTCACCCTGGTCGCCAACGACAGGTGGTGGGGCACCCCGGCCGCGACCCCGACGATCGTCGAGCGCTTCATCACCCTCGACGAGCAGGCCCAGGCGCTGCAGAACCGCGAGGTCCAGATCGTCGAGCCGCAGCCGGGGCCCGACGTGCTCAGGCAGCTGCAGTCGCTGCGGGGCGTGGAGGTCGGCGTCTTCGAGAAGTACACCTACGAGCACCTGGACTTCAACTTCGACTCCAGCCCGTTCAGGGACAGGATGCTGCGCGAGGCGTTCGCCAGGTGCGTGCCCCGGCAGCTCATCGTCAACACCCTGATCGGGCCCGTCTCCCCCGCCGCCAAGCCCCTGCAGGTCCGTACCGTGGCCCCCTTCCAGGCCAACAGCGCGGCGGTCGTCGCGGCCAGCGGCAGCGCGGGCGTGTACGCACGGCAGGACATCGCGGGCGCCAGGGCGCTGCTGCGCGAGGCGGGCAAGACGGGCCTGGAGATCAGCATCGGGTACCAGACCCCGAACCCGCGCCGCACCGCGGCGGTGCAGCTCATCATCGACGCCTGCAACAAGGCCGGTTTCAAGGTCGTCGACAAGGGCTCCGAGGACTTCCTCGGCACCGTGATGCCGGCCAACGGCTACGACGTGGCCCTGTTCGCCTGGTCGGGGTCCGCCCTGGTCAGCAACTGGGCCTCCAACTTCACCTCGCCGGGGAAGTGCGACGCCCAGAACAAGGGCAGCAACAACGGCTGCTACTCCAGCCGGCAGGTGGACCGTCTCATCGCGAAGCTGAACTCGACGGTGGACCTGGCGGCCCAGAACCCGATCATTGGCGCGATCGAGAAGCGGCTCTGGAGCGACCTGGCCACCATCCCGCTGTTCCAGCACCCGGGCCTCAGTGCGTGGGACAAGAGACTCCAGAACGTCATCCCCAACCCCGCGCAGTCGACCATCACCTGGAACATGGACAAATGGAGCCTCTCGTAGGGCTCCGTATCTGACATCAGGTGACAGGTACGGCCGCCAGGATGGGCGCAAGACCCCGGAATTCCCCAAGGGAGCCCGCATGCCTCGCGCCACCGGAACCTTCACCATCGACAGCTGGGACCCACAGCCCTACGACGAGGGCGAGGGGGCCACGCTCTCCCGCGTCCACATCACCAAGACCTTCGACGGCGACCTGGCCGGCACCAGCACCACCGACATCATCACCGCGATCGCCCAGGTCGAGACGTCGGCGGCCTATGCGGGCTTCGAGCGCTTCACCGGCACCGCGCACGGCCGCAAGGGCACCTTCGTGCTCCACCACACGGCCACGAGCCACGCCGGCGGGTCAGGGCTGAGCTGGACGATCCTCCCCGAGTCCGGCACCGGCGAGCTGCGGGGCATCCGGGGCGGCGGCCAGATCGTCAACGAGGACGGCGCCCACTCCTTCCACCTCGACTACGAACTGGACTGAGGACGCCCCCGCGCTGACGACCGCCCCACCCCGACCCGACCCGCCCCGACGGCCGACAGACACCGAAGCCCGCCCCGCGCCGACGACCGGCAAGCACCGACGACCGACAGGCGACGCGCGCGGGGCGACCACCTTCGTCCCCGAGCCGCCCCTCTCTGTCCGGCATTCGATACCGGTGTCCACAACCCGGTATCCCCCCCGCGCACGCGGACCGGTGTCCACCCCCGGCATCCGCCCGCGCACCCTCGCACCTCGCACCTCCGCGCCCTCGCACCTCCGCGCCCTCGCGCCCCCACGCCTCCGCGCCCTCGCGCCCTCGGATCGGCGCCCGCGCCCCGCGCCCACCAGACCGGTGCCCGCTCCCGGCATCCGCGGCCCGGCGTTCACGGACGTTCTGACCCGTTGTCACATCTCGCGTCGAGCCGGTTGAGAAAGCTGCTTCCCAGCCGTTGACGCGCCCGTAGCACGTATGTAACATTTGGCCAACGTCATGCAAGAATATTGCAATCTATTGTTCAGTTTCTTGCTATTCCTCGCAACTCTCCAGGGATGCACTCCGTCGTGCACCTGCCCCCCAATTACGTGTGCGGTGAAGGCGCAGCCTTCACGCCTCGGCCCTGCCGTGCCTGACGAGAGAAGAAGAGCGCGAATGAGAATGCTGTACAGACCGTTACGGCTGGTGGCGACCATGGTCGCCACCGGCTTACTCCTCGTCGTGGGGTCGGTCGTCCCGGCCTCCGCCGCGGCCGGACCCAATCTGTCGCCGGGCAAGGCGACCCTGGCGAGCAGCTCCACGGGCGGGCAAGCGGTGTCCGCCATCAACGACGGAAACCAGTCCACGTACTGGGAGAGCGCCAACAACAGCTTCCCGCAGTGGGCACGGATCGACCTCGGCACCGCCACGAGCGTCAACCAGATCGTCCTGAAGCTGCCCCCGCCGGCCGTATGGGAGACCCGCACCCAGACGCTCTCGGTCCAGGGCGGCGCTGACGGCAACACCTTCAGCACGGTCGTGGGCTCGGCGACCTACACGTTCAACCCCGCGACCGGCAACACGGTCACGATCAACTTCGGCGCGGCGACCCACCGCTACTGGCGGGTCAACATCACCGCCAACACCGGCTGGCCCGCCGCGCAGATCTCCGAGTTCGAGATCTACGGCTCCGGCACCGGCGGTGACACCCAGAACCCGTCGGCCCCCGGCGACCTCTCCTACACCCAGCCGGCCACCGGCCAGATCAGGCTGGCCTGGAACGCCTCCACGGACAACGTGGGCGTCACCGGGTACGACATCTACGCCAA
Source organism: Streptosporangium vulgare (assembly GCF_042428775.1). NCBI lineage: Bacteria > Bacillati > Actinomycetota > Actinomycetes > Streptosporangiales > Streptosporangiaceae > Streptosporangium > Streptosporangium vulgare. The sequence goes on from NZ_JBHMBS010000018.1 coordinate 119,881, forward strand.
CAACCAGCTGCGGGGCAGCGTCGGCAACGTGCTGACCTACACCGACGACCAGCCCGCGTCGGCGACCGTGACGTACTTCGTGCGGGCCAGGGACGCGGCGGGCAACCAGTCGGCCAACAGCAACTCCGTGACCCGCAACGGCACCGGCGACCCCGGCTCGAACCTGGCGATCGGCAAGGAGATGGTCGAGTCGGGCCACGTGCACTCGTTCGTCGCCGCGAACGCGAACGACAACAACCTGGCCACCTACTGGGAGGCCGACTCCGGCGCGTTCCCGAACACGCTGACCGCCAAGCTCGGCGCCAACGCCGCCGTCAGCTCGGTCGTGGTGAAGCTCAACCCCGACTCCGCGTGGGGCACCCGCACGCAGAACATCCAGGTCCTGGGCCGTGAGCAGAACGCCACGGGCTACACCAACCTGGTGTCGGCGCAGAACTACACGTTCAACCCGGCCTCCGGCGGCAACTCGGTGACGATCAACCTCAGCGCCACCGTCGCCGACGTGCAGCTGAGGTTCACCAGCAACAGCGGCGCGCCCGGCGGCCAGGTCGCCGAGTTCCAGGTCTTCGGCGTCCCCGCGCCGAACCCCGACCTCACGGTCACGAACCTCTCATGGACCCCGGCGTCCCCGAGCGAGGCCGGCGCGATCACGCTGTCGGCCACGGTCAGGAACGCGGGCAACGCCGCCTCCCCCGCGGACAGCGTCAACCTCAACCTCGACGGCACCCTCGTCGGCACCGTCGCCGTCCCCGCGCTGGCCGCCGGCGCCACCGCCACGGTGACCCACAACATCGGCACCCGCGGCGAGGGCAGCTACACGGTCAGCGCCAGGGTGGACGCGGACAACTCGGTCTTCGAGCAGAACGAGGGCAACAACACCCTCACCGCGTCGTCCCCGCTGGTGGTCGCGCAGGCTCCCGGCCCCGACCTGCAGGTCCTCGGCGTCACCTCCAGCCCGCAGAACCCGGCCGTCGGCGCGGCGGTCACGTTCACCGTCGCGGTGAAGAACCGGGGAACCGCCGCGTCGGGCGCGACCACGGTCACCCGCGTGGTGGTGGGCGGCACCACGCTCAACGGCAACACCGCGTCGATCGCCGCGGGCGCGACGGCCAACGTGGCCGTCAGCGGAAGCTGGACCGCCACCAGCGGCGGCGCCACCATCACCGCCACCGCCGACGCGACCAACACCGTCACCGAGACCAACGAGAACAACAACACGTTCTCGCAGTCGATCGTGGTCGGGCGCGGCGCGGCCGTCCCGTACGTCGAGTACGAGGCCGAGGCCGCCAGCTACCAGGGCACCCTGCTGGAGACCGACCCGCTGCGCACCTTCGGGCACACCAACTTCGCCACCGAGTCCTCGGGCCGCAAGTCGGTGCGGCTGAACAGCACCGGGCAGTTCGTCGAGTTCACCTCGACCAGCCCCGCCAACTCGATCGTGGTCCGCAACTCCATCCCCGACGCGGCGGGGGGCGGCGGCATCGAGGCCACCATCAGCCTCTACATCAACGGCACCTTCTCCAGGAAGCTGACCCTCTCGTCACGCCACAGCTGGCTGTACGGGAACACCGACGGCCCCGAGGCGCTGTCGAACACCCCCCAGGGCGACGCCCGGAGGTTGTTCGACGAGTCGAACGCGCTGCTCTCGCAGAGCTACCCGGCCGGCACCAAGTTCAAGCTGCAGCGTGACGCGGGCGACACGGCCTCGTTCTACGTCATCGACCTGATCGACCTGGAGCAGGTGGCGCCGCCGACGAGCCAGCCGGCCGGCTGCACCTCGATCACGAACTACGGCGCGGTGCCCAACGACGGTCTCGACGACACGGCCGCCATCCAGCGGGCGGTGACGGACGACCAGAACGGCGTCATCAGCTGCGTGTGGATCCCGGCGGGCCAGTGGCGCCAGGAGCAGAAGATCCTCACCGACGACCCGCTGAACCGAGGTCAGTGGAACCAGGTGGGCATCAGCAACGTCACGATCCGCGGCGCGGGCATGTGGCACTCCCAGCTGTACACCCTGACCGAGCCGCAGGACGTGGTGGGCGGCATCAACCACCCGCACGAGGGCAACTTCGGCTTCGACATCGACAGCAACACCCAGATCTCCGACATCGCCATCTTCGGCTCGGGCCGCATCCGCGGCGGAGACGGCAACGACGAGGGCGGCGTGGGCCTGAACGGCCGGTTCGGCGAGAACACCAAGATCACCAACGTGTGGATCGAGCACGCCAACGTGGGCGCCTGGGTCGGCCGCGACTACGACAACATCCCGGCCCTGTGGGGTCCCGGCGACAACCTGCTGTTCAGCGGCATGCGCATCCGCAACACCTACGCCGACGGCATCAACTTCACCAACGGCACGCGCAACTCGCGGGTGTTCAACTCCTCGTTCCGCAACACCGGTGACGACGCCCTCGCGATCTGGGCCAACCAGGCGGTGAAGGACCGGGTCGTCGACAACACGCACGACAACCACTTCGTCAACAACACCATCCAGCTGCCCTGGCGGGCGAACGGCATCGCGATCTACGGCGGTTACGACAACTCCGCCGAGAACAACCTGATCTACGACACCATGAACTACCCGGGCATCATGCTGGCGACCGACCACAGCCCCCTGCCCTTCTCGGGGACCACGCTGCTCGCCAACAACGGCCTGTACCGCACGGGTGGCGCCTTCTGGAACGAGGACCAGGAGTTCGGGGCGATCACGTTGTTCCCGCAGGGCAGTGACATCACCGGTGTCACCATCCGCGACACCGACATCTCCGACTCGACCTACGACGGCATCCAGTTCAAGACCGGCGGCGGCAACATGCCGAACGTCGCGATCACCAACGTGAAGATCGACAAGTCCAACAACGGGGCCGGAATCCTGGCCATGAGCGGCGCCCGCGGCAACGCGGTCCTGTCGAACGTGACCATCACGAACTCGGCCGACGGCAACATCGTGAGGCAGCCGGGAACGAGCTTCGTGATCACCGGCCAGTGACCCCTCCGGCGAACACTCCGGTGACCCCTCCTCCGGGGCCCGGCGCCTGAGAAACGACCGGCCATGTGGCGTGCTCCCCGGGGAAACCCTGGGGAGCACGCTCATGGCCGGTCGCGTCGGTCCCGGCGAATCCCGCCGAACACAACGACAAGCGCCCGCGATCCCCGGACGAACGACGAAGGAGCCCGCCGAAAACAGGCGGACAGCGGACCTCGGTCACCACCCCCAGGGGCCGGGGTCTCCCTGGGTGAACAACGCAGGGGCCCGCCGGGAGCGGGCTTTCGGCCCGCGAACAGCGGGCCCCGGTCACCACGTCCGGGAATTCGGGGGTCACCCGTCGCGTGAACGAGGAAAGGGCCCGCTGCGAACAGCGGGCCCTTTCTCACCGAAGTGGAGCTATGGGGATTCGAACCCCAGACCTCCTCCATGCCATGGAGGCGCGCTACCAGCTGCGCCATAGCCCCTCGGGTGTAACCGACGTCCCCGGGCCCGGCCCGGCGACCACGCCAGTGTATAGGAAATCACCCCGCACCCTGTAACCGCGCCGCCCGCTCCCGATCATGCCCCGTTCCCACCCCCACCCCCCGCTCCCGATCACGCTCCGGCCGCCGGTACGGGACCGGCGGCACGGACCACCCACGGGGCCGGCTCACGGAGAACCGGCCCACCGATCACGGTCGCGTGTACGTGCGGCGCGGACGCGGACGCCCGAAGGACGCCCGAGGGTCGACGCCCGAGGACCCCAAGGGACACTGAGGGACATCGACGGACACTGAGGGACGCAGAGGCACGCAGAGGGACGCCCAGAGGGGACGCCGAGGGACCCGAAGGACGCCTGACGGGCGCCTACCGGAGCGACGCGGCCCTCTCGATCAGCCCGGCGAGCTCGGTCACCGCCGCGTCCTCGGTGGACGCGGCCAGGCGGGTCGCGTGGGCGGCGAGGTCGTCGGGCTCGGCTCCGGCGATCCCCTCCCCGGTGCGGAGATACTCCGCGAAGCCCGCGGCCACCACGTCGACCTGGAACCTCGGCGTGGGCCCCTCCCACGGTGAGGCCGCCAGGTCGCCCGCCTCCAGGGAGCGGGCGGCTTCCGAGGGGTCGCGGGTGTCGGGATCCTGCCAGCGCACGGTGGCGGTGGCCAGCTGTCCCGACGCCCCGCCGCGCAGCCGGACCTCGTACAGTGCCGTCACCGAGTGGCCGGGGCCGATCTCGCCGCCGTCCTTGCCGTCGTCCCGGAAGTCCTCGGCCGCGATCTGCCGGTTCTCGTAGCCGATCAGGCGGTAGGACTCCACCACCGAGGGGTTGAACACGACCTGCGCCTTGGCGTCGCGGGCGCGCAGGTCGAGGTTGGTGGCGAGCTGCTCGACGAAGACCTTGCGCGCGTCGTCGACGGAGCTGACGTAGACCGCGGCGCCGTCGCCGTTGTCGGCGAGCTGCTCCATCAGCTCGTCGCCGTAGTCGCGGCCGACGCCGACGCACAGCAGGGTGATCTTCTTGCCCGCGGCGTCCGCGACCCTGTCGAGGATGCCCTGCCAGGTGGTGTCGCCGGTGTTGGCCAGGCCGTCGGAGAGCAGGATGACGCGGTTGACGGCCACCGGCCTGAAGCCCGCCGCGGCCACGGCGTAGCCGCTGGTCAGCCCCGCCTCCAGATTCGTCGACTCCTGGATGGCGAGGCGTTCGACGGCGGCGTGGAGCCCGGCCTTGTCCGTCGCCGGGGTCATGGAGAGGACGACGTCCGCCTGGTCGCTGAAGGCCACGAGGGAGACGTGGTCGCCGGGTCCGAGCTGGTCGACGAGCTTGTGCAGGGCCTCCCTGACCAGGTCGAGCCTGCCGGGTTCGTCCATCGAGCCGGACACGTCCACCACGAAGGTGAGGTTCGCCGGGCGCCGGGACTCCGCGCTCGCCCCGCGGGTCTGCAGGCCGACGCGGAGCAGCGCGGTGCCGTTGCCCGGTGTGCGGGCGCCGTCCATGTGCACGGTGAAACCGTCGTCCTTGGGCTCCGCGTAGTCCTGCTTGAAGGAGTTGACGAACTCCTCGGGCCTGACCTGGCCCGCCTCCGGCAGCCTGCCCTCGTTGAGAGCCCGTTTGCTGTAGCCGTACGAGGCGGTGTCCACGTCGAGGGCGAAGGTGGAGATCTGCTCGGCGGAGGTGTCGCGCCGGGTGGCCTCGGCCTGAGGCTCCTCGTTCCCGGCGGTGGCCCGGGCCTGGGTCTCGGTCTCGGACGTGTCGCCCCCGGCCTCGGGCGGACGGCCGTCCGGGGGCATGGCCGGAACCGCCTTCCCGGATTCGGGCATCGGCTGGCTCGCGGGTGCCCCCGAACCGCCGCAGGCGGCGGCGAACATCAGGGCGAGCAGAGCGAGCGCGGCGAGGACGATGGCGAGCGGACGTGACTTCATGTCGCCTCCTGGGGATGCGGGTCATCCCCTACGACGGCTCCTCCCTCCGGTCCGCCGGGAGCTTGACCCAAGCGAGCGCAAACCGTGTTCGGCGCGTGATCAGGGTTTCCAGGCCGGGTCCCGCCCGCTGAGCCCGAGCGCCCGCTCGAACGGCGAGGCGTCCCGCGCCACGGGCACCTCCTCCCCGAAGACCCCCATCCGCCGTCCCTGCGGTGCCGTCGCCGTGACGAAGGCGGCCACGGCCTCACCGGTCTCGGCGTCCACCGCGTAGTCCTGGCCGGTGGCCCTGGCCAGGTCCCAGCCGTGGATCGCCATGTCGCCCAGCACCATCTGGAGCACCATGGCCATGGGCATCCCCAGCGTGGGACTGGTCCCCTCAATCACCCCGGGTGCGGACCAGGCGGCGAGCACCGCGGCGGCCCGCTCCGCGAAGGGGGCGTGGTCGGCGTCCTGCGGCGGCGGCTGCTCGCGGCGGGCCAGCGCCTCGAACATCGCGGCCGTCCAGGCCAGATGGCCGAGCAGTTCCCGTACGTCGAAGTCGTCGCAGGGGGTGGGCAGGTCCAGCTGGTCGTCGCGGACGCCGCGGGCGACGGCCGCCGCGCCGGTGACGGCGCGTGACAGCATCTCGTTCATGACGGCCATGCTGTCGGCCGGACTCACAGCTGTCTTGAAAAAACGCGACATAGGATCCTGCACCATGCGCGTGTATCTCGGCCTCGTGGCCAAACAACCGGGAGCCGGTATACCGGAGGCGATGCTGCACACCGTCAGGGACGCGATCGACAGCGCGTTCCCCGTACCGCCCGAGGTCATCAGGTCCCGGGAGTGGCACCGTCCCGGCATCACCATGTTCGCCTGGACCAACGAGCCGGACGACTCGCGGCGGCCTCCTCTGCTGGAGACCGGGCACGACCGGGTGACGGGGGTGAACGGCTACCTGGCCGCGCCGGACGACGTGAACCGGCTCGCGGCCATGCCGGCCCTGGACACCGAGGCGGTCGGCGGGTGCTTCTCCGCGTTCCGGGCGACCGAGGACGAGCTGTCGGCCGCCACCGCGATCCACCGGGTCTGCCCGGTCTACTACGCCGAGACCCCCGACGTGCACGTGATCGGCAGCCGGGCGCTGCTGGTCCACCTCGCGGGCGGCGGCGAGCGGGTCGAGTGGGACGTGCTCGCGCTGCAGTCGATGGTCAGGCAGGGATACTTCCTGTCGGACGAGACGCCCTACCGCGGGGTGAGCGCGCTGCCGCCGTCCTCGTCGGTGACCGTCAAGGGCGGCCGCCGTACGGTCACCACGACCCCGCTCCCCTCCGCCGTGCCCGCGCCCACGTCGCGCAGGGAGAAGAAGGAGCTGGTCGGCGAACTGGCGAGCGCGCTGCTGGCGACGGTGGAGCCGCTGCGCGCGGCCGGGGAGCCGGTGAACCTGGCCCTCACCGGCGGCAGGGACAGCCGGCTGATCGCCGCGACACTGCACGCGGCCGGCATCCCGCTGCGCGCGACCACCAACGGCCTCGACACCCACCCCGACGTGATCATCGCCGGTCGGGTCGCCCGCGCGCTCCGCGTCGAGCACACCGTCATCCCTCCGGCCCGCGCCGAGAAGAAGGACGCGATCGTCGTCGAGCACCCCCTCGCGCGGGCCTACGAGACGCTGCGCGCCTGCGAGGGCATGACGTCGGCGTACGAGTCGATCGTCGGCTACCTCCCCTACAGCGCCAAACCAACCATGTCGGGGCAGAGCGGGGAGATCCTGCGGGCCGGGGGCCTGCTGCTGCTCCAGACCGACCTGACGGAGAAGGCGCTGCGCCGCCGGGTGGACGTGACCTTCCTGCGGGACCCGGCGCTGTTCACCGAGGAGGCCAACGAGCACGCCCGCGAGCTGGCCGGGCCCTGGCGGGAGCGGGCTCCGCTGGAGGCGCTCGACCACATGTACATCGCCTACAAGGTCGGCCGCTGGCACGCGGGGGCACGGGCGGGCTCGCTGCGCAGGGGCGACCAGATCTGGCCGTTCCTCGACAACCGGGTGGTCCGCGCCGCGCTGGGCCTCGACCAGACCTGGCGGCTGTCGGAAGAGGTCATCTACGAGTTGCTCGGCGTCCTGGCCCCCTCGCTCAGGGACATCCCGGTCGAGGGCAAGCCGTGGCGGTTCAGCGTCGGGAGGCGCTACTACCCCTGGCAGCGCAGGCCGCAGGTGCTGACCGCGCCGAAGACCGGCGGAGGCGGCTGGAACTGGCGGACCAGCCCCGGCGAGGAACTCACCGGCCTGATACGCGACCACGTCCTCGGCCGCCTGGACCTGCTGGCGCCCATCGTCAGGCCGGACGAGGTGCGCAAGCTGTTCGCCGAGCCCGTCCTGAAGAAGCCCAACCAGGCCTGGCACCTCTACACCGTGGCCACCATGCTGGGCGGCGAGTATCCGGGCAAGGAGCCCCAGGGCCTGCCGAGGGTCCACATCCCCATCCCGTCGTGAGCCGCCCGCCCGGCCCCGGCGCGAGGGCTCCTCTCGGCGGGGCGGCGGCCTCCCTTGGCCGGGCGGCGGCCTCCCTTCGCGGGGCGGCGGCCTCCCTTCGCGGGGCGGGGGCCTCCCCTGACGGGACGGCGACCTCCCTTGGCGGGGCGGGGGCGCCCGCCGACGACACCCGGGGCATCCTGAACTTCGGGGCGGCCAGGTTCCGCTACGGGCGCCACGCGTGCCACCCGTCTCTGGCCCCCTTCGTCGAGCACCACTGGATCGTCCGCTGGGAGCTGGCCGAACCGTACGAGCAGCGGATCGTGTCCCACCCCTCGGTGAACCTGGTCTTCCACGAGGACGGTTCCCGCGTGGCCGGGGTCATCACCGGCGACTACCTGGAGGTCCTGACCGGCACCGGGATCGTGGTCGGCACCCGCTTCCGGCCCGCCGGTTTCCGTCCCTTCCTCGGCGCCCCGCTCTCCACGATCACCGACCTCCTCACTCCGGCCTCCCGGATCCTCGGCCCGGACGCCGACACGGTGACCCCTGCCGTCATGGCCGCCTCCTCGGAGTCCGACGAGGAGGCCCTGCGGGTGCTGGAGGGGTTCCTGCTCGCGCGGCTCCCCGCCCGCGACCCCGTCGCCGAACGGGCGGCGGACCTCGTCGCGAGCGTGCTCGCCGACCCGGCCGTCGTCCGCGTCGGCGACCTGGCCGCCCTGCACGGGCTGAGCGTGAGGCATCTGCAGCGGCTGTTCAGCGACTACGTCGGCGTCTCCCCCAAGTGGGTGATCCGCCGCTACCGCATCCACGAGGCCGCCGAACGGGCCGGGCCGGCCACCGACTGGTCGCGGCTGGCCGCCGATCTCGGCTACAGCGACCAGTCCCACTTCACCCGCGACTTCACCGCCGTGATCGGCATGCCCCCCACCGCGTACGCCCGCCGCCTGGCGGGGTGACGTCAGCAGGCGCAGGCGACGCCGGAGACCGGCGCGGTCAGGGCGTCGACGGGGCGGCGGGTCACGCCCGAGGCGGACTCGACGGGGAAGCCCTCCCTGGCCCAATACTCGAAGCCGCCGAGCATCTCCTTGACCGGGTGACCGAGCCGGGCGAACTCCAGCGCGGCCCGGGTGGCGCCGTTGCATCCCGGTCCCCAGCAGTAGGTCACCACGGTCACCCCGGCGGGGACGACCGAGCGGGCGCGGGCGGCGATCAGCGCGGTGGGCAGGTGGACGGCTCCCTGAACATGGCCCTGATCCCAGCTCTCCCGGCTCCGGGAGTCGACCACGACGATGTCCGTGACCCCGGCGGCCAGGTCGGCGGCGACGTCGGACACGTCGGTCTCGAACGCCAGCCTCGCGGCGAAGTGCGCCAGCGCGTCGGCGTTCCCCGCCGCCGGTACCACGGTGACGGCGGAAGAGGAACGAGAGGAACGAGCGGTGACAGACATGTATGACCCTTTCAAGTGACGGTGACGGTGACGGTGACGGTGGCCGTGGCGGGGCGACGGCGCCACCTCGATACCCGGACTGAGCGCCGGAGCCGGTCACGACGCCCCCGCGGGCGACGGCGCCGGTCGCGAACCCCCCACAGGCGACGGTGCCGTGCCACCGCGACGCCCGACACCACTGGTGGTGCCGGTCGTGACGGCCGACACGAGCAATGGTGCCGGTCGCGATGCCAGGCCCGACAGTGGCACGAATGCCGCTTACCGTTAATATCTCGCCATGTTCGTCCCCTCACCGATCCCCAGCGCCACGCGCCCCGCCGTCTCCGTCCTCGCCTTCGACGGCATGTCCCCCTTCGAACTGGGCTGCGTGGTCGAGATCTTCGGCATCGCCCGCCCCGAGCTGGAGGTCCCCTGGTACGAGCTGTCGGTCTGCGCCGAGAGCCGCGCCGACCTGCGGGTCACCGGCGGGTTCACGATGCGGGCGGAGCACGGGCTCGACGTGCTGGCGGCCGCGGACACGGTGATCGTGCCCGGGGTGGCGGACGTCCACGGCGAGGTGTCCCGCGAGGTGGTCGCGGCACTGCGGCGGGCCCGCGACCGGGGGGCGCGGATCGTGTCCATCTGCTCGGGCGCGTTCGCGCTGGCCGCCGCTGGACTGCTGGACGACAGGGAGGCGACGACCCACTGGAGGTACGCCGAACTGCTCCAGCGAAGGTTTCCCAGGGTCAGAGTCGATCCGGACGTGCTCTACGTGGACGGTGAGGACGTGCTGACCAGCGCGGGCAGCGCGGCGGGGCTGGACCTGCTGATCCATCTGGTGCGCAAGGACCACGGGCCGGGCGTGGCCAACGAGGTCGCGCGAAGACTCGTCATCCCCCCGCACCGGGAGGGGGGACAGGCTCAGTTCATCCAGGCCGCGGTCACGCCGGTGGAGGACGGTGTCGCCATGGCGGCCGCGATGACCTGGGCACTGGAGCACCTCGCCGAACCCATCACGATCGCCGCCCTCGCCGAGGCCGCGCACATGTCCCGGCGTACGTTCATCAGGCACTTCGGGCGGCAGACCGGAACGAGCCCGCTGCGGTGGGTGATCTCCCAGCGGGTCACGGCCAGCCTGGCGATGCTGGAGTCCACCTCCGTGCCGGTGGAGGAGATCGCGTCCGCGGTGGGCTTCGACAGCGCGGCGACCTTCCGCCACCACTTCACCCGAGCGATGCGCACCTCCCCCTCTGCCTACCGGCGGGCCTTCCGCGCCCCGGCACCCTCCGGCCACGCGAGCTCACACGGATCCGAGCGCCGAACCGGGAGGCTGGAACCGGCCACCGAACTTCAGTGCGAAACAATCCCTTAGCGTAATTTACCCTTTATCTCACCGTGGTTCACTTGTCCGATTAATCAGGATAATCGAACCATTAATATTTTATACAGACACTCAAATTTGCGGAACGCAAAGAAACGCGAACCGCCTATCAAGCTTCCATCCGATATTTGAGCCGCGTTTCTCCCGCCTATCCCCCGGACACCCCAAGAATGGCCGTACAGCGTTTTCTCTCAATGGGAAGGGAGAGACAACGCACGTGTCTACTTTCATGAAACGGACCCTTGCGGGCGGCGCGCTCGCCGGGGCCGTCCTTCTTTTGCACTCCCCTGTCCCAGTTTCAGCCGATTCGCAACTTCAGATATCGGCGTTGGCTCATCACAGCGGAATCCAATCCGCTGGAAGCGTGCAGAGTGACCCCTGCCCCGCGCTGCTTTCCAGCATTTGCACGAACTTCATCGCCCTGCCCACCGTAGTCCGCACCAGGGACGTCGTAACCACCGGAACGATCATCCATGGCGGACTGCAACCGACCGCGAGCGATGCGGTTTACATCCCGCTGTGCAGGTGGCTGGGTCTGCCCATCTTCCTTTGCCGGATTCCTGACGGGATTCAGGGCCCACCTGGTCCCGCAGGCCCCAGGGGCCTGACGGGCCCCCGAGGTCCCGCAGGACCAGCAGGACCGGCAGGACCCGCAGGACCCGAGGGACCGGCAGGCGCCGACGGCGCACCCGGACCTGAAGGCCCCGCAGGACCCGAGGGACCGGCAGGACCCGCTGGCGCCGACGGCGCACCCGGACCTGAAGGCCCCGCAGGACCCGCAGGACCCGCAGGCGCCGACGGCGCACCCGGACCCGAGGGACCGGCAGGACCCGCAGGACCCGCAGGCG
>NZ_JBHMBS010000018.1:131472-181922 GCF_042428775.1 Streptosporangium vulgare
CCCGACGGCGCACCCGGACCCGAGGGACCGGCAGGACCCGCAGGCGCCGACGGCGCACCCGGACCCGCAGGACCTGAAGGACCCGCAGGACCCGCAGGCGCCGACGGCGCACCCGGACCCGAGGGACCGGCAGGACCCGCAGGCGCCGACGGCGCACCCGGACCCGCAGGACCTGAAGGACCCGCAGGACCCGCAGGACCCGAGGGACCGGCAGGACCCGCAGGCGCCGACGGCGTGGCTGGCCCGCCTGGACCGGAAGGACCCGCAGGACCCGCAGGACCCGAGGGACCGGCAGGACCCGCAGGCGCCGACGGCGCACCCGGACCTGAAGGACCGGAAGGACCCGAGGGACCGGAAGGACCCGAGGGACCGGAAGGACCTGAAGGACCTGAAGGACCCGCTGGGCCCGCAGGACCTGAAGGACCGGCAGGACCCGCAGGACCTGAAGGACCCGCAGGGCCCCCAGGACCCCAAGGCCCAGTCGGACCCCAGGGCCCGATCGGACCTCAGGGTCCGGCCGGAGGGGCAGTGGTCAACAGGGGCACGGTTGTCGGGTACCCGGTCGTCAGTACCCCGGTGGTCAGCGTCCCGGTCTACTGGGTCCGCCCGAGGGGCTGCACGACAGCGGCCGTGCGAGTCTGCTGAGGTTTTCCAGGGCCCTCGTGAAAAGGGGCCTCATGGAAACAGATCGCCTGACGTGTCCCGGCCCGGCGGTTCACTTCGAAAGTCCGTAGGACCGGAGAAGTGAAACCTGGAAACGGCCGCGCGGGCCAGGTGGCCGTCAACTGAAACACGGAGAGGTGCGGGGCATTTTGCCCCGCACCTCTCCGCTTATCCGAAACATTCGCTTAACGCCCTCCACCCGAAACCCTTCACCGGAGGATCTCGTGCCCACTCGGACCGTCCTCCACGTTCGTCGGCCCGGCGAACCGGCGGAATCAGGCAGCCGGACGCACCCCTCCCGTCCACGACGGTCACGCAACATGCCCCCTGGACAACAGGCAGTTTTCCTACATGATTAGTTGGGTATCGGTTCCGGCTACGAGTTCAGGAGTTCACCGTGGCACTCATCCAGCCTGATCCCACCTTCTACCCGTCGGCCCGCGAGGCCATGACGGCCCCGAAGGAGGAGCTCGCCTACGTCGCGCTGCTCGCCACGACCGGTGACGACCGGCCTGACGGGCTCGCCACGATCGACCTGTCGAACGGCTCGATCGCCGACGTGCACGACATGTCCGTCCCCGGCGACGAACTCCACCACTTCGGCTGGAACGTATGCAGCGCGGCCCTGTGCCCGTACGCGCCGCATCCGCACGTGGAGAGGCGCTACCTGGTCCTTCCCGGCCTGAGGTCCAGCAGGATCTACATCTTCGACGTCAAGGACGATCCCTGGTCCCCCAAGCTCGTCAAGACGATCGAGCCGGAGACGATCTTCGAGAAGACCGGCTACAGCCGCCCGCACACCGTCCACTGCGGCACCGACGCCATCTACGTCAGCGCGCTCGGCAACGTGGACGGCGACGCGCCCGGCGGTGTGTTCACACTCGACCACGAGACCTTCGAGCCGAAGGGCCGCTGGGAGGCCGACCGGGGTTCGCAGCGGCTGCACTACGACTTCTGGTGGCACCTCGGGCACGACACGATGATCACCAGCGAGTGGGGGACGCCCAACCAGATCGAGCCGGGCCCCTCGCTCGAGCTTCTGGTCGGACGGCAGTATGGCCACAAGCTGCACGTCTGGGACCTGGTCAGGCGCAGGCACCTCCAGGAGATCGACCTGGGCGACCGGCACCAGATGGCCCTGGAGCTCCGGCCCGCCCACGACCCCACCAAGACCTACGGCTTCGTCAACAGCGTGATCGACGTCGAGGACCTGTCGGCCAACATCTTCACCTGGTACCTGGAGGACGGCGTCTGGAAGGCCCGCAAGACGATCACGATCCCGGCCGAGCCCGCCGACCCCGACCTGCTGCCCGAGCCGCTCAAGCAGTTCGGCGCGGTGCCACCGCTGGTCAGCGACATCTCGCTCACCCTCGACGACCGGATCCTGCTCGTCTCCGCCTGGGGCACCGGCGAACTCAAGGCGTACGACGTCTCCAACCCCTTCGCCCCGCGCGAGACCGGCTCGGTCCGGATCGGCGGGATCGCCAGACGTGACGGCCACCCCGCCGCTCCGGGCCGGGCGTTGAACGGGGGGCCGCAGATGGTCGAGGCGAGCAGGGACGGACGGCGGGTCTATTTCACCAACTCGCTCTACCGCTCCTGGGACGACGTCTTCTACCCCGACGGCATCTCCGGCTGGATGGTGAAGGCGGACATCGCCGACGACGGTTCGATCGCCCTCGATCCGGGCTTCTTCGTCGACTTCGCCTCCGACGGCCGCCGCGCGCACCAGGTCCGCCTGCAGGGCGGCGACTCCTCCTCCGACTCCTACTGCTTCCCATGACCCTGGCCCTGGCCCTGCCTCTGACCCCGATCCCGGCCGCGGGCCCACCGGACCCCGCCACCTTCCCACTCCCCGCGAGGCGTGCCCGATGGATCTGACGTCCCTGCTCATCCTGGCCGGGCTCGGTGCCTTCCACGGCCTGAACCCGGCCATGGGCTGGCTCTTCGCGGTCGCGCTCGGGCTGCAGGAGCGCTCACGCGACGGGGTGCTGCGCGCGCTGCCGCCCATCGTGCTCGGCCACGCGGGCTCGGTGCTGATCACCCTCGGCCTGGTGTCGGCGGCCCGGCTCGCCGCCCCGCCCAAAGTGGTCTCGTACGGCGTGGCGGCCGTGGTGTGCGGGTTCGGTCTGTGGCGGCTGCTGAGGCGGCGCCATCCCCGCTGGGTCGGCATGAAGGTGACGAAGTGGCAGCTGGCCGGGTGGTCGTTCCTGATGGCCACCGCTCACGGGGCCGGGCTGATGGTGCTCCCGGTCGCCTTGAACGACGGACACGGCGCACACGGCGCACACGGCGCACACAGTGGGCACGGCGGCCACGAAGGGTACGAGGCCGCCGCGCTGGCCTCGCAGAGCCTGCTGACGACCGGGGTGCACACGCTGGCCATGCTGGTCACGACCACCGTGCTGGCCCTGGTCGTCTACGAGCGGCTGGGCGTGGCGGTGCTGCGCAGGGCGTGGTTCAACCTCGATCTCGCCTGGGCCGTCGCCCTCATCGGGGCGGGCGCCTTCGCGGCGCTCACCTGATGCCGCCCATCGCGCGAACCGAACGGCACGCGAACCGGGTGCCGTCCACCACGCGAACCGACCGCCACGCGAACCGGGTGCCGCTCCTCGCGCGAACCGGCCGCCGCACGAGCCGAGCACACGAACCAGGCCAGGCACACGAACCAAACGCGCGACCCGAACGCCGGGCGAACCGCACGAAGCGGCTGAACCGGGTGAACCACCCGGCGGCGGCGTACGTTTCAGGATCATGCGCCGACTGTTACCCGCCCTGCTGGCCGTCGCCGCCCTCTCGGCGTGTGCCATGACCGAGTCCAGCGCGATCACCGCGAAGGGGGTGAAACGGGAGGTCCCGCAGGACCCACCGGTCGCGGAGACCGTACGCGGCCTGACCTCCTTCGGGCACGCCCTGTTCGCCGCGACCGCGAGGCCCGGGGCCAACACCGTCCTGTCTCCCCTGAGCATCGGCTACGCCTTCGGCCTGGCGAGGGCGGGAGCCGCCGGAGACACCGCCACCGAGCTCGACGCGGTCTTCGGCTTCCCCTCCGAAGGGCCGCACACCTCGCTCAACGCGCTCACCCGGCGGATCGTCACGACCGACGACCCGCCCCCCCTCCCCGACCCGGGCGCGGAACGGGACGCCCAGGAGGGCGCGTCCGAGCCGCCGGTCGTGGGCATCGCCAACGAGGTGTTCACCCAGGAGGGGCTGAGCGTCAAGCCCGGGTTCCTGCGCACGCTCGCGGCGCAGTACGGCACGGGCGTGCGCCAGGTGGACTTCGCCGGGAACGCCACGGAGGTCATCAACGCCTGGGCCGAGGAGCGGACCGCCGGGCGTGTCAAGAAGGTGTTCGACAACCTGCCAGCGAGGACCAAGCTGGTCATCGCCAACGCCGTCTACCTCAAGGCCGACTGGGCGACACCGTTCACCGACCCGCCGGAGGAGGGCGCCACCTTCACCCGCGCGGACGGCACGACGACCCGCACGGCCCTGATGCGCCGCGACGGCTTCCTCCCGTACGCGGAGGGGTCCGGCTGGCAGGCCGTGGAGCTCCGCTACGCCGGAGACGAGCTGGCCATGTGGGTCCTCGTGCCGCGAGCGGGCGGCTCCCCCGGCGACCTGCTCTCCCCCGCCGTGCTGGCGCAGGTGGCGACCGGGCTCGGGGATCGGCGGCCGGTGCGGCTCGCCATGCCCCGGTGGGACTTCTCCGCGAGCCTGGACCTGACGGAATCGCTCGCGAAACTGGGGCTGCGGGGGAACGACTACTCGGGGATCACCGACGGAGCCTCGCTCGACCAGGCGATCCACCGCGCCAACATCACCGTGGACGAGTGGGGTACCGAGGCCGCCGCCGTCACCGGCCTCGCGTTCGCCGTGTCGGCCCCGCCCCCGCCGGAGGCAGAGGTCCGCGCCGACCACCCGTTCGCCTTCGCGATCGTCCATCGGCCGACGATGACCCCGCTGTTCATCGGCCAGGTCGGCGACCCGTCCGCGAGCGACTGAACCGGGCTGAACCGGACCGAACCGGCCAGCCCGGCGGGAGACGACCGCGAAGACCAGGACTCCCGGCGGGCTCAGCCGGAGACGGCGAGCAGGCCGTTGTCCACCACGGCCCGGCCGAAGGCGCGCGCGAGCTCGGCCAGGCGGGCCAGCTCGTCGTCGGAGAGCGCGGCGTACGCGGGCAGCGCCAGCTCGTCGGTGCGGTCCTCGATCCGCTGTCTGAGGGCCGCGCCCTCCTCGGTGAGCCCGTCGCCGCCCAGCAGGCCGCGTCCGCGCAGCCTCTCCTCGGCCGCGGCCCACTCCTCCTCGGGCCAGTCGCGGCTGAGCTTGAGGAACACCGTGGGGACGTGCCCGGTCGCGGCGTGCAGGACCAGCGCGTCCAGCGGGCCGACGCCCTCGGTCAGCAGGGCCGCGACGTGCCCGTCACCCCGGAACTCCCGAAGCAGCGTCTGGGCGTGCCAGAGCCGCAGGAGCGGCTCCGAGGGCCAGGGCAGCGCGGCGTGCGCGGCGAACAGCGGACGCCCCTGGGGATGCTCGCAGGCCCGCTCCGCGGCGCGAGCGGCGAGCTCCGTCGTCTCGTCGAGGGTGTCGATCTCGTGGATCCCGGCCCGGCGCAGGGCCGCCCCGGCTGCTTCGAGACGGGCCGCGAGCAGCTTCTCCGGGGTCGTGACCTGCCACGCGGCGGGAATCGCGCGCCGTACGAGGGCGGGGTGGAAGTTGTAGAAGGTCGCGATGACCAGTTCGGCGGAGGCGGCGCCGAAGGCCGCGGAGCGGGAGGCGAAGTAGCCCGCGCGGCTGTCGAGGCCGAGCGCGGCGTAGCGTTCGGTGGCCTCGGGCACGAAGTAGATCATCCCGTGGACGGGCTCCAGGCGGCGCCAGGATTGACGGGCCAGCTGGACGTCGGTCATCACGCCTCCAGGGAGTCAACGAACGGCCGGCGGCCGGGGCTCCGGCCTCGCGTCACGCGAAGCCGATGCCCCCACCGAACCGACCGGTTGGTATCTGGAAACCTATTCCTACCCGCAAGTAGCCGTCAACGACGACACCTGACCGGGTGTCGCGGTGACGGGACGGCCGGACGTCGCCGGACGTCGCCGGAGCGTACGGGAGGGTGACCCGGCGGAGGCGAGGTCCGGGGTTGCGGCTGACACGGTGTCAGCCCGTATACCTGAAAGCACCATGTTCAGTATCGGAGAGTTCTCCCAGCTCGGCCAGGTGTCGGTGCGCATGTTGCGGCACTACGACGCGATCGGCCTGCTCCGGCCCGCCCATGTCGACCCGGGCAGCGGGCACCGCTTCTACCGGGCCGACCAGCTGTCGCGGCTCAACCGCGTCATCGCCCTGAAGGACCTCGGCCTCACCCTGCGCCAGATCGGTTCGATCCTGGACGAGCGGGTCGACGCCACGGAGCTGTTCGGGATGCTGCGGCTGCGCCGCGCCGAGCTGGAGGAACGGATCGCGGCGGACACGGCCCGGCTCGTCCGAGTGGAAGTACGACTCACGACGATCGCCAAGGAAGGTCACATGCACCCCGAAGAGGTTCTCCTCAAGCCGATCCCCTCGACGCGCGTGGCGGAGCTCAGCGCCGTCGCGGCCAGCTACGAGGGTGAGGACATCAGTCCCGTCATCCAGCCGCTCTTCGCCGACCTGTGCCGGCGCGTCGACGCCGCCGGGGTGAAGGTCACCGGATACGGCATCGCCCGCTACGAGCCCGAGGCCGACGGCCGGGTGACCGTGCACGCCGGGCTGGAGGTCGCCGCGGAGACGGACGGCGACCACGACTTCGCGGTCGTGGACCTGCCGGAGATCGAGCAGGCCGCCACGATCATCCACCGCGGCTCGATGGAGCGGGTCGGGCCGACGTTCCAGACGCTGGCCCACTGGATCGACGAGCACGGCTACCGCGGTGTCGGGCTGGCGAGGGAGGTCTCCATCGACTGTCCCGAGGGCGACTACGACAACTGGGTGACCGAACTGCAGATGACGGTCATCCGGGCATGACGACCACACGAACACGGTCACCGCGAACAGCGCGGACAGCGGTCACGCGTCCGTGGTGACCACCAGGTCACCGAGGCGGCGGACGTTCTGCTGGAGTCTGCGCCTGAGCATGCGTTCGAGGATGGGAGCGCGCAGCCGCAGCAGGCCGGGGAGCCTGAGCCGGAACCACATGGTCACCTGGCACCGGCCGTCGTCCAGGGGCACGACCGACCTGCCGCCCTCGACGTCGATCCCCGACGTCCCCTGCCACAGGAACTCCCTCCCGGGCACCACCGAGGTCACCAGACCGCTGATGTAGAAGCCGCGTCCGGCGAAGCGCATGGTCTCGTCGGTGGTGGTGCCCGGGACGACGAGGCCAGGCGGGTCGGGCGCCATCGTGGTCACGCCCGCGCGCCACCGGGGATCCTGGCCGAAGTCGGCGACGATCCGCCAGATCTCGGCCGCGGGACGGTCTATGTCGATCGACACCCTCAGATCGATCACAGTCCGTACACGATCCCCGTCATCCGCCCGGACCCCGCCCACAGGCGGGCCTGGCGGGCGGCGTCGTGCGCGGCGAGGACCTGGGCGGCCTCCAGGCCGAGGCCGGTGCCGGCACCGGTGACCGGCACGCCCCGCCCCGACCGGCCGGGGACGCCGCCCTTGGTCCAGTGATTACCGGCCATCGACTCGCTCTTTCCCGTTAAGCGAAATTAGTCGGCAAACCATACCCAATCTGCATTTGTCATGAATGTTAACCAAAAGGGGTTTTTAGGGTCGGCCTGGCGACCGGACGCGCGCTCCCCGCACCGGCCGTGCGCGGTGACCCGCGATCACGGCCGGTCAGAGCCGGTGATCCAGGATCACTGCGAGCCGGAGTCGCCGGACTCGGGTACGCGGATGGTGATGCCGCCGGGCACGACCTTGGCCTTGAGCTCGGTGACGGTGCCCTTGGCGCCGCCGTCCAGCTCGTAGGTCATCGGGGTGGCGAACGTGGCGGTCACCTTGCGCGCCCGGGACATCCGGACGAACGGCGACTCGTCGGACCGCCCCACGCTCATCCGGCCGAGCACGCGGGCCCACTGGATCGGCCCCGTCGCGGTGGTCACGCCGATCTCCAGCCATCCGTCGTCCGGACGCGCGTCGTCGAACGCCTCGATGCCGCCGGTGATGGTGCCGACGTTGCCGAGCAGCAGGCAGCTCGCCTCGCCCTCGAACCACGTCACATCGTCGATCTTGACCTCCATCCGCACGAGCTCCCCCCGGACGTGGCGCAGGCCCGTCCAGACGTACGCCACGCGCCCCAGGCGGTCCTTCAGCCCCCGGTCGGCGTCCTCGATCATCGCCGCGTCGAACCCGACCCCGGCCATTACGGCGAAGTGCTCCCCGTTGACCTTCCCGAGGTCCAGTTTCCGGCTCTCGCCGTGGAAGGCGATGTGCACGGCCTTGGGCAGGTCCTCGGGGATGCCCAGGTTCTGCGCGAAGAGGTTGGCCGTCCCCGCGGGGAGGATGCCGACCGTGACGCCGGAGCCCGCGAGCGTGTCCACGCAGCGCTGCACCATGCCGTCGCCGCCCCACACCAGGACCAGGTCGGCCCCTTCCTTCAGCGCCTTCTTCGCCTTCTTCGGCGCCTTCTTGCTCTTGGGCACCTCGTACCAGAGCAGCTCGCCGACACCCTCGTCGGCGAGGAGCCTGCGCAGCTCGTCGAGTCCACCGCCGAACGTCTTCTTCTGGTGGGCGATCACCGCGACCGTGCCGACCTTCTGCTTCCGGGGCAGCATCTGACCTCCTGTAACACCACGTCGGATACGTCGAACAGCACCGCGTCGGATACGTCGACGGCTGCCCCCACCCCGGAGCCGCAAACGTCGTCCCCTCACCCGGGGAACGGACATCCGCCGCCGCCCGCGCCCAGCTCGTGCCCTGTTTCCTCCGTTTGCCGAGCCCTTATCCAGTTCGGCCAATTGGTGATGATCAGATCCCAGGAGTCACTATCGTCACACCCATGGAGCAACTGGCGTTCGCCTCGACCACCCTGGTCAACTTCAAGGACGGGACCTACCGCTGGGTGGATGTGAAGCACTTCCGTCTCGCCACCCCGCAGGACGACGAACCGCTGCTCACCGCGCTGCTCTCCCACCAGCTGTACCGGGACGACTATCTGGGCGCCGATTCCTGGAAGGACGGCGGGCCGGTGCACGGCCCCTACCGTCTCGACGCGCTCTCCGCCGCCTCGTTCGAGGAGATCGGCCAGGAGGCCGCCTGCGCCACGATCCGCACCTGGGCCGGCAGGTACGCCGACCTCCCCGAGACGATCGCCCACGACCTGGAGGCCGAGGTCTACCCGCTGATCCGCGCGGCCACCTCCCGCTACCGCCTCCGCGACCTCGACGAGGCGGCCCGCGACGACGACCTGGGCTGGATCCTCGGCGAGTTCCACGAACTCGTCCTGATCGACCGGAACGAGGACTCCCTGACCGTCATCGTCGCCTCCGACGACTGACCCGGCCCCGCCCGGCCGTCCTTTCCCGTACCGTTCCCGCTCACCACTCCGCCTCGCCCTGCATCGCAGGCCGTCGCCTGGCCGGATCGCTCCGGACGGCGGTCCTGTCCCCGTGAGACGCGAGAACACGGCCGACCAGCTGAATTCGCGATCAAGGAAACTCTTGAACGCCTCCGAAGCAGCCCAGCCGGCGAAGCAGCCCCCTGAGCGAAGCGAAGCGGGGGGCGTGGGGGCGGAGCCCCCACCCCGGGGGGCCGGAGGGTCGTCCCTCCGTGTGAACGACGAAGGGGCCCGCCGGGAGCAGGCTTTCTGCCTGCGAACAGCGGACCCCAGTCACCGAAGTGGAGCTATGGGGATTCGAACCCCAGACCTCCTCCATGCCATGGAGGCGCGCTACCAGCTGCGCCATAGCCCCTTGCGATGCAGATGAAATCCTAACCGACTCAGGACAGTCCTCGCGCCCTCATTCCGGTCACGAGCGCGACGGCCGCGGAGCCCACCGCGCTCGCGGTGATGATGCCGAAGGAGATCACGTACGCGTCGCGGGAGGGGACGGAGGTGCCGGCGATGGTGATGGAGGTGAGGAGTGCCGAGGTCGCGGCGCCGGAGACGCTGCCGCCGATGGAGCGGACCAGGGAGTTGATGCCGCTGGCGATGCCGCTCTGGTCCATGGGCACGTGCTGCACGGCGAGCGCCCCCAGCGCGGCGTAGCCGACGCCGAATCCCAGCCCCTGCACGGCGTTGGAGCCGATCAGGTGGAGCACCGAGTCGTTGAAGAAGGTGAACCAGCCGAATCCGGCCGCGCACAGGGCCGCGCCGAGGGCGAGGGAGTAGGCGGGGCCGAGCCGGGTGGAGAGGCGGCCCGCCATGAAGGAGGCGAGCAGCATGGTCACGGTGCTGGGCAGGGCGTAGATGCCGACGTCGAGGACCGACCCGCCGAAGCCGTACCCGGCGGACGGAGGCGTCTGGACGAAGCTGGAGATCAGGGTGAAGAAGCCGAACATGGCGAAGCCCAGGAGCAGCGAGGCCAGGTTGGCGGGCAGGGACCGGGGCCCGACGAGCAGGTGCAGCCGGATCATCGGCGCCCGGAGCCGCATCTGGCTGACGACCCACACGGCGCAGAACAGGGCCGCGCCCGCGAACAGCCCGACGACGGTTCCCGAGCCCCAGCCCCAGTCGTTGCCCTTGGAGATCGCCAGCAGCAGGCAGACGAGCCAGACCGACAGCAGCGCCGCGCCGACGAGGTCGGGGCGGCCGCCGGTGCCGGGCCCGGCGTCGCGGGCGCTGAGCGCGATGAGGACGACCGCGGCCGCCCCGAGTCCCGCGGTGATCCAGAAGACGGGGTGGTGGCTGGGGGTACGGTCGGCGATCAGGCCGGTGACGATCATGCCGAGGCTGCCGCCGACGCCCATGGTGGCGCTGACCACCCCGATGGCCGTCATCACCCTGGCGGGCGGGAACCCGTCCTTGATCATGCCGATGGCCAGCGGGATCAGCGCGGCCGACGCCCCCTGCAGGGCCCGTCCGGCGATCAGCACGGAGAGGGTGTCGGACAGGGCGCAGACGACCGAGCCCAGGACGAGCAGGCCGACGGTGAACAGGATCATCCGCTTCTTGCCGTACATGTCGCCGAGGCGCGACAGCAGCGGCGTGGCCACCGCGGCGGCGAGCAGCGAGGCGGTGAAGACCCAGGTGACCTCGGCCACCGACGCGCCGAAGGTGGCCATCAGCCGGGGAAGCAGCGGGATGACCACGGTCTGCTGGACGGACACGACCATCCCGGCCATGGAGAGCGCCACCAGGGTGAGCCAGAGATGCCTGCCCTGCCGCGTGGTACCCGGTTCGGCAAGGGTCGTTCCCGTCACTGCCCGCTCCTCCGCTGTTCTCGCTGTCTCCGCTGTCGACTTCCGCCCTCGCATGGTAGAGGGTGGCGGTAAACAACCGTTTACCGGGTCGTGTCACATCGGAGCCCCGTGATACGTCTATCCCCCTATGGCCGTTGAGCGTTTCGAAGAGCACCGCGACCTGCTCACCGGGGTCGCCTACCGGATCCTGGGCAGCGTGACCGACGCCGAGGACGTCGTCCAGGAGGCGTGGCTGCGCTGGTCGGGGGTGGACGTCTCCCGGGTGGAGGACGACCGGGCGTACCTGGTCAAGGTCGTGACGCGGCTCGCCGTCGACCGGCTGCGGCGGGTGAAGGCCCGGCGGGAGGCCTACGTCGGGTCGTGGCTGCCGGAGCTGATCGTCACCCCGGACGTGGCCGAGCACGCCGAGCTGGCCGACTCGGTCGAGCTGGCGCTGCTCGTGGTGCTGGAGACCCTCTCCCCGCTGGAACGCGCGGTGTTCGTGCTGCGGGAGGCGTTCGGCATGCCGTACGCGGAGATCGGCGAGATGATCGAACGCAGCGAGGCGGCGACCCGGCAGCTCGCCCGGCGCGGCAGGGAGCACGTCCAGGAGGGCAGGCCGAGGTTCGAGGTGGACCGGGGCGTGCGGCGCAGGCTCACCGAGCGGTTCGCCGAGGCGGCCGTGGGCGGCGACCTGGGGGCGCTGACCGCGATGCTCGCCGAGGACGCGTCGCTGGTCAGCGACGGCGGCGGCAAGGCGAAGGCCCCTCTGCGGATCATCACGGGCGCGCGCAGGGTGGCGCGTTTCCTGTCCTCGATCGCGTCCGGTGACCGCCCGCGGACCTTCATGGAGAGCATCGGCGCCGAACCGGTCTCCGGCTTCGGCGTGGAGATCGCGGAGGTGAACGGCGGGCCGGCCGTGCTGGTGACCGCGGAGGGGCGGCCGGTCAGCGTGTTCTCCCTGGTCGTCGAGGACGGCCTGATCAGGACCATCTTCCTGGTGACGAACCCGGAGAAGCTCTCCCATCTCTGACGTCCCGACTCTCTGTGTCCCGACTCTCTGTGTCCCGGCTCTCTGTGTCCCGGCTCTCTGTGTCCCGGCTCTCTGTGTCCCGGCTCTCCGATGTCCCGATAGAGGCCACGAAGACGTCCCGGTGGATGTCACGAACGGCGTCCTTCGATGCGTCGTACGGGCATGACACGAGAGACGCAACAGATCAGCGGCGGCGACATCACCATCGTCGGCGGTGGGCTCGGCGGCCTCACCGCCGCCATCGCCTGCGCCGAGGGCGGCGCACGGGTCACCCTCCACGAGGCGCACCGGGAGCTGGGCGGCCGGGCCAGAAGCACCGCCGCACCGTACGTCGCCAACGAGGGCACCCACGTCTTCTACTCCGACGGCGAGCCATGGCGCTGGCTGGAGGCCAGGGGGCTCGTCCGGCCGTACACCGGGCTCACCCCGGGCATCCTCGCCAGGAGCAGGTTCCGCCACGGCGGCCGGCTGTCGGGCATGCCGCCCTGGTCGCTGCTGAAGGCGCTCGCCAGGCGGCGGCTGCGGGCACCGGTGGACGAGGACTTCGGGACCTGGGCCACCCGCCGTTTCGGCGAGGAGGGCATGCGGGCCCTCGCCGGGCTGGTCGGCGTGATCACCTACGACGCGGACCCCGGGCGGCTGTCGGCGGCGTTCGTCTGGGAGCGCGCGCTGCGGGCGGCGGCGCCGAAGTATCCGGCGCCGCGCTACGTCACCGGCGGCTGGGGGCGGGTGATCGACCGGATGGCCGTCCACGCGCGCGGCCTGGGCGTGCGGATCGAGACCGGCTCGCGGGTGGACCGCCTGCCCGAGAACGCCCCCGTGATCGTGGCGACCTCGCTGGACGCCGCCAGGACACTGCTCGGCGACGAGTCGCTGCGCGGGGAGAGCGGGAAGGCCGTCCTGCTCGACCTCGGCCTCCGCGCGAGCGCCGACGACCTCTTCGTCGTCTCCGACCTGGACGAGGGGGGCTTCCTGGAGCGGTACAGCCTGCCGGACCCCTCCCTCGCCCCGGACGGGCACAGCCTCTGCCAGCTGCAGATGCCGGTCAGACCGGGTGAGACGAGGGCGGAGGCGATCTCCCGGGCGGAGCGGGTGGCCGATCTCGGGCTCCCCGGCTGGCGGGAGCGGACGACCTGGCGGCGGGAGGCCACGTGCAACGGCCGCACCGGCGCCCTGGACCTGCCGGGGGCCACCTGGCGGGATCGGCCCGCGATCGACCGGGGGGACGGCGTCTGGCTGATCGGTGACGCGGTGGCGGCCCCCGGCCTGCTCAGCGAGGTCTCCTCGCACAGCGCCCTGATCGCGGCGGAGGCCGCCCTGCGGGCCGTCTCAGGGACGGGCCGCTCTCAGAGACGTGCCGACTCAGGAGCGGGTCCCGTCCCAGGAGCGGGACGCTCTCAGGAACGGGCCCGTCCCAGGAGCGGGTCCCGTCCCAGGAGCGGGACGGCTCTCAGGGGCGCGACGCTCGAAGCCGCGCCTGACCGGGTGACCCGCTGACCTGCCGGCTCCCGGGGCCGCACCGGGCCCCGGGAAAGGCGGGCACCCCTGGCGTACGGGGATGCCCGCCCCCGGAAACGGTGCCGCCCCGGCGCCCGCGAGCTCGGACCGGGAACGGCGAGCACAGCGGCCCGATGCCCCGCGCCCTACGAAGCGGCGGCGTACGGGCCGGTGGTGGTGCGCATGGTCAGCTCGGAACCGTCGGCGGACAGCTCCAGGGTCACGGCGATCGCGCCGAGCTCGGCGGTGCTCGACAGGTGTGTCCCCCCGCACGGGATGGAGACCTCGGCCTCGGGCAGGGCGCAGTGCCAGGTGCGCCGGGCGGTCAGCTCCGGGCCCGGGGTGTCGATCCTGACGGCGGCGTCGGCCGCGATCCACGCCGTGAGCCGGTCGCCGACCAGGCGGGCGATCCGCGGGAGTTCCTCGGCCAGCCCCTCGGTGCCGAAACCCTTGCGGCGCAACGACTTGCCCAGCCGGTAGACGTCCTGGCTGCCGCCGGGAAGGATCCGCGAGGAGGCGATGGCGGCCTGGTCGAAGTCGGGGTGGCCCAGCCCGTCGGCGGGCGCCTCCTTGCGCCACCGTCCGGCCAGCGCCGCGTTGAGCGCGAGGGCGGCGAGGTGGCAGGCGGTGTGCCCCGCCGAGAGAGCGCGGCGGCCTTCGGCGTCGACCACCAGCTCGACCTCACCCCTGAACCCGGCGCCACCGAGCCCGGCGGTATCGGACCCGACGGCATCGGCTCCGGCACCGAACCCGGCGCCACCGGGCCCGGCAGCCGTGAACCCGGCATCCGTGAGCCCGCCGTCCGCGACGGGTTCGGCGGTGACGTGGACGACCAGCCAGTGCCAGCCGGGGGTGCCCCGGCGCACCGGGATGTCCGCGCCGAGACGGACGGTCTCCTCGCCCTCGGCCACGGCCCCGGTCACGCAGTCGGTCACCGCGACCCCGCCGATGGTCCCGGTGTCGGCGGGCTGGTCGGGCCAGGTGTGGTCCAGCGGGTGGAAGGGTGTCTCGGCCACGACGGTCCCGTACCCGTCCCCGACCGGCACGGTGGCGACGACGGCCGAACGCCCCCTGACCGCCCCGCCCGGATAGGTGACCCGCGTCGAACCCGTGATCGGCATCGCCCCATTATGCCGGTACGGCTCGCGCCGCCCCCGTGGGGACACGAGCCGTACCGGTCACGCCTGGTCAGCGCGCGAGGACCCGCTCGTCCTCCAGGTAGCCCGGCCGGCCCGCGTACCAGCCCGCCACGAGCTGGACGGCGACCACCGCGAACAGCAGCAGGAACGGCAGCGTCCAGCCACCGGTCGACTCGTGCAGGACGCCGACGACCAGGGGCCCGGCACCCGCGATGAGGTATCCGGTGCTCTGCCCGAACGCCGACAGCGCGGCCGTCGCCTCGGGGGTGCGGGTACGCATGGCGAGCATGGTCAGCGCGAGCGGGAACGACCCCATGCCGACGCCGACCAGGCTGGCGAAGACCCAGGCCAGGGCGGAGGGCGCGAGCCAGAGACCGAGGAAGCCCGCGGTGTAGAAGAAGACGAAGGCGGCCACCACGGGCCTCTGGTCGGAGAACCGCGACGCGATCGCGGGCACGACGAGCGAGACCGGGATGCCGATCGCGGTGAAGACGCCCAGCACCAGGCCCGCCTGCGAGGTGGTGTAGCCCCCGTCGGTGAGGATCTTCGGCAGGAAGCCGAACATGATGTAGGCGACCATGCTCTGGGTGCCGAAGTAGGCGGCGACCGCCCAGGCCATCCTGCTGCGGAGCAGGGCGCGGGCACCAGTTCCCCCGCTCGCTCCGTGCCGCTCCGGCTCACTGCGCGAGAGCGCAAGCCACGGAATGGCGGCGACGGCGGCGAACGCCCCCCACACCCCGAGGGCAACGTGCCAGTTGCCGTCGGTGGCCCGCTGGATGGGCACGGTCGCGGCGGCCGCGAGCATCGTGCCCACCGCGAGGGCGGTGGTGTAGACGGTGGTCATGGTCCCGGCCCGGCCGGGGAAGTGACGCTTGATCAGGCTGGGGATGAGCACGTTGCCCACCGCGCCGCCCGACAGCGCCAGGGCGCTGCTGTAGAGGAAGACCTCGGCCGAGCCCACCATCGATCGGATGAGCAGGCCCGCGCCGAGGACGATGAGGGCGAGGAGCAGCAGGCGGTGCTCTCCGACCTTCCTGGACAGCGCGGGGGTCACCGCGCCGACCGAGGCGAAGATGAGCACGGGGAGCGTTGTGAGCAGCCCGGCTCCGACGGCGGTCATGCCGAGACCGGAGGTGATCTGGTCGAGAACCGGCCCGACGCTCGTGACGGCGGTGCGCAGGTTCAGCGCCGCGAGAACGATTCCCAGCACGAGCAACCAGGCGAGAGAGCCTGTCGTTCCACCGGTGCGGCCCCTGGTCTGATGGGTGAGCACGCTCATGCTGGTTCCAGTCCTCCTCAGTGATTTCATCCAATCGTAGGATGATTGGCTGACCCCGACTCTAACAGGAGCGAAACCTCGATTTGTTCCTGACCGCCCGTGACCGGCCGAGACAGGCGCGAATCACTGACAACATGAAAGCCGGGCCACGTCCCTGTTTACAGAACGTGACCCGGCTCTCTCACGCACCGGCGCGACTCCCCGGCCTGCGGTGCCCGAAATCCCGGACGGTCCGGGCACCGGACATCGGGGCGACACCGGGCGCGCCTACGTCGGGCACGCGGCCCGGAAGCGACCGGCGCCGGACGCGTACCCCGGCCGGGAATCCGCCGCCCGGTCAGGCGGCGGGGGCTCGGGTACGCGACTCCGGCGGGCGGGCGTCAGATGCGCGGCCCCGGGGCGGGCGGCGGCTCCTCGCCGAGCCCGCGACCGGGCGGGGGCAGCGGCGTGCCACCGGGCGGGGGAAGCGACGGGTCCGGCGGATAGGACTGGCCCCCCGTGCGCGGAGGCGGCGAGGGCACAGCCTCGTCGAACCCGTGACCGCCTCCCGTGCCGGTGCCGTGATGCTCGCCCGGCCTCTGGTCACCGGTGCCAGCGGTGCCGGCGTCGCCACGCTCGTGCGGGCCGGGCACGTCGCCGCGCCACGCGCCGGTCTCGTCGCCGCGCGACTCGATGAAGGTCTTGAAACGCTCCATGTCACCGCGGACGCGCAGGCGGACGATCTGCAGCCAGTCACCGACGGTCTCGACGAACCCCTCGGGGTCGTACTCCATCTGCAACGTGACCCGGGTGCTGTCGGGGCCGAGGTGGTGGAAGGTCACCACGCCCGCCTGGTGCGGCCGCTCGACCGACTTCCAGGCCACCCGCTCGTCGGGATGCTGCTCGGTGATCTCCGCCTCGAACTCCCGGCGGACCCCCGCGATCTCGACGACCCACGCCGTACGCGTGTCGCTCAACTGCTTGATCGACTCGACGCCTTCCATGAACTCGGGAAAGCTCTCGAACTGGGTCCACTGGTTGTACGCGGTCCGGATCGGAACGTTGACGTCGACGGACTGTTCAATCGAGCTCATGACCGTGCCTCCCTGTGTGGTTTGGTCGGTTCGGGAGGCACACATGCCCTGTGGGGTGCGGGCCTAACTAGCGGCGCCGCAAAAGCCAGTAAAGCCCCAGGACAGGGAGCACAAGTGGGATAAACAGGTATCCGCTTCCGTAACCCGACCAAACCGTGGCACGCGGGAAGGCCTCGGGGTCGGCCATGCTGAGCGTGCCCACGACGAGCACCCCGGCCAGTTCGACACCGCAGGCGACCAGTGCCAGGGTCCTGTTCCCCCTGGCCAGCGCCACGGTCAGCACGACGTAGACGGCCGCGGCGAACGCCGACAGCGAGTAGGCCAGCGGGGCCTCCTGGAACCGGGTGGCGATCTGCACGGCGGCGCGGGCCCCCGCCGCGAGGGCGAACACCCCGTAGACCGCCACCAGCGCGCGTCCGGGCCCGGTACCGATCGCCGGCTCGCTCACGGCAGTCCCTGCCAGAGCTGGAGCATCCGCCCGACCATCCCGGGAATCGCGAAGCCCGCCACCGCGATCACCGCGGGCCCCCAGCGCGAGCGCTCGCCGTACCCCCAGAACGCCGCCGCCGGCGGGATCACCAGGCTGCCCGCCAGGTAGCCGATGAGCGTGGCCGTCTCCGCGGGCCCCTCGCCCCGCACCAGCGCGGCGATCACGAACCCGGCCTGGACGAGCAGGCCGAGCTCCAGCACCCCGAGCGCGACGAGGAGCGTTCTTCCCATCGCCCTGTTCCTCGCCGTGGTGACGAGGCTGAAGATCCCGATCACCAGCGACAGCAGGATCAGGCCGGTCGCGAGCGGGCCGATCATCGAGACCCCGGGACATCGAGAAGCATGGGCAGCAGGGTACTGCCCGGCCCCCTCGCCCCTCGCGTCGCGCCACGTACTCTGGGGCCGTGGAGAGGATCCTGGTCAGTGCCTGCCTGATGGGGCGGAAGGTCCGTTACGACGGGGCCGCCAAGACCAGCGGCGACGCGCTGCTGGCCGCGTGGCGGCGGGAGGGGCGGCTCGTCCCGTTCTGTCCCGAGGTCGAGGGCGGCCTGCCCGTCCCGCGCCCGGCCGCGGAGATCGAGGGCGGAGCCGGGGGCGAGGCGGTGCTCGCCGGGACGGCCCGGGTGCTGACCGCCGGGGGCGCCGACGTCACGGAGTCCTTCCTCGCCGGCGCGCGGGCGGCGCTCGCCGCCGCGCGGGCCCACGGCGTGCGGGTGGCGATCCTGAAGGAGGGCAGCCCCTCCTGCGGCAGCCTCACCGTCTACGACGGCGCCTTCGGCGGCCGGCGGGTGCCCGGCAACGGGGTCACCACCGCCCTGCTGGAACGGCACGGCGTCGCGGTCTTCGGCGAGGAGCGCGTCGCCGAGGCGGCCGCGCGACTACGCGAACTCGGCGACCGGCCCACCGGCCCGCGCGAGGAAGACCGTCACGGCGTCGGTGACCAGTTCCCCGGCCCGCGCGAGGAAGACCGTCACGACCTCGGCGACCGGCCCACCCGCCCGTACTACGACCACCCCCACAGCCTCGGCGACCGCCACCCCGGTCCGCCCGGAGAACACCCCGACGACCTCACCCCTCCCGGAGAGCGGCCCTGACTCCCGGAGACCCGTCCCGGCTCCCGCGGACCTGCTCCAGTACTCAGTACTCCCACAGGTCGGTGCGGCTCTCCCCCCCGATGCAGAAGACCGCCGAACCGTGCTCTCCCTGGACGAGGTCGACCCGGATCCAGCCGGTGGCCGAGGCGACCTTGGCCTCGTAGCCCGCGTTGGGAGCGGCGGCGATCAGGCGGCACACGCCGTTCTCGATGGCGAACGAGACCGAACCGCCCTTGACGTTCACCACGCGCAGGTTCTCGGTGGAGATCGACCGTGTTCTGGTGGCCGTCGCCTTGGGCGCGGCGGACGACGAGGGCGCGGGGGCGGCGTGGGTCGCGGCAGGCTTGGACGTGGACCGGGAGGGGGACGCCGACGGCCCGGAACGGGAGAGCCCGGTCTCCCGCGTGCGTGACGGCGTCGCGGCGGTCCTCGACGGGGAATGCTCCGGTCGCGGCCTGGCGGTGTCCCGCGCGGGCGGGGTGAGGCGGGGCGCCGAGGTCCGGCCGGGCGCGGTGGAGGAGGCGTCCGGCGTGCCGACGGCCTGCGGCCCGGTGGGCGCTCCCAGCGGGAGCGCCGAGTCTCCCGTACGGCCGATGGCGGCGTTGAGCGGTTCGATGCTCGCGTCCTCGAAGACCTCGCTGCGGAGCACGTCGCGGACGCCGAACCAGGCGACCGAGATCGCCAGGACGGTGGCCCCGCACCACACCGCTATGAACCCCAGCGTCTGCCGCATGTCGTGAATTATTACGCCATATGTCTCATTGTTCACTACCGTTACATGGCATGGCGACGGTTCTGGTGGTCGAAGACGACGAGTACGTACGATCCGCGATCATCCAGGAACTCAGCAGGCGCCAGCACGCCGTGCGCAGCGCGGGGCGCGCCCTCGACGCGCTGAGGGAGATCACCCAGAACCCCCCGGACGCGGTGGTCCTCGACCTCGGGCTGCCCGACCTGGACGGGGCGGAGGCGCTCAAGATGGTCCGCAGCGTCTCCAGCGTGCCGGTCATCGTGGCCACGGCGAGGGACAACGAGGCGGAGATCGTCCGCCTGCTCCAGGCGGGGGCCGACGACTACCTGGTCAAACCGTTCTCCGGCGACCACCTGAACGCCCGCCTGGACGCCGTGCTGCGCCGGGCGCGGAGCGCGACCCCGCCCGCGGTCCTGTGCGTCGGCACGCTGTCGGTCGACCTCAACCGGCGCGAGGCCGGGCTGGACGGCGCCCCGCTCACCCTCACCAGGCGCGAGTTCGACCTTCTCGCCTACCTCGCCGCCCGCGCCGACCGGGTGGTCTCCCGCAAGGAACTGCTCACCGAGGTGTGGCAGCAGTCCTACGGGGACGACCAGACGATCGACGTCCACCTGTCCTGGCTGCGGCGCAAGCTCGGCGAGAGCGCCTCCTCCCCCCGCTACCTGCACACCGTACGCGGCGTGGGGGTCATGCTGATCACGCCGCCGTGAGGCGGACCCTCGCCCTGCTCACCGTCGCGGGAACCTCGATGGTCGCCCTGGCCTTCCTGATACCGCTCGGGCTCATCGTCAGGGAGATCGCCCACGGCCGGGCCATGGCCGAGGCGGAGCGGCAGGCGTCGGCGCTCGTCCCGGTGCTGGCCATCACCGTCGATCCGGACCGGCTGACCCACGCGCTGCTCAGTACGGGAGCGCGGGACCGGATCGCGGTCCACCTGCCCGGCGGCGGCTCGGCCGGTACCGTCAGGGCCCCCGCCGAGACCGTGGCCGCGGCCTCCCGGCTCACCCGGGCCATCACCACGGAGATGGACACCGGCTACCTCCTGCTGCGCCCCGTCGCCCTGGACGGCGGCAGGACCGTGGTCATCGAGATCTTCATCCCGCCGGCGGACCTCACCCGGGGCGTCGCCTCGTCGTGGGCGGTGCTGAGCGGGGTGGCGGCGGCGCTCGTCGCCGGGTCGCTGCTGGTCGGCGACCGGCTGGGGGTTCGCGTGGTGCGCTCGGCCCGGCGGCTGGGCCGGGCGGCGAGCGCCCTGGGCGCCGGGGACCTCAGCGTCCGCATCGAGCCCGAGGGCCCGCCCGAGCTGGTCGCGGCCGGTGAGGCGTTCAACAGCATGGCCGACCGCGTGATCCAGCTGCTCGCCGCCGAACGGGAGATGGCCGCCGACCTGTCGCACCGCCTGCGCACCCCCCTCACCGCGCTCCGGCTCAGCCTGGACCACCTGGGACCCGAGGCCGAGCAGAGCAGGAGCGCGCTGGGCCGCCTGGAGGCCGAGGTGGACCAGATCATCGCGGCGGCCAGACAGCCCTCCCGCGCTCCGGAACTCGTCCACTGCGACGCCGCCGAGGTGCTGCGCGAACGGCTGACCTTCTGGTCCGCGCTGGCCGAGGACCAGCGGCGCCCGTGGGAGCTGATCGGCGCCTCGGCGCCCGCGCGGGTACCGGTCGCGGCCGCCGAGCTCAGCGCCGTGCTGGACGCCCTGCTCGGCAACGTCTTCCGGCACACCCCCGAGGGCACGGCGTTCACGGTGACCCTGCACCAGGGCGCGGGCACCGTCGGCATGCTGATCGCCGACGCCGGTCCCGGCATCCCCGACCCCGAGGCGGCGCTGCGGCGCGGGGCCAGCGGCGCGGGATCGACCGGGCTCGGCCTGGACATCGCCCGCAGGCTCGCCGAGTCCTCGGGCGGCACGCTGCGCATCGACGCCTCCTCCCTCGGCGGCGCCAGGGTCCAGCTCTGGTTCCGCACCGACCGGCACGACCGGCCCCCGCGTACCGCCCGGCGCCTGGTCGGCGACCGCTGGCCGCGCAGGAACGCGACACACTGAGAGACCCGCCCCCGGCCGCCGGGAAGCGCGCCGTCCGCCGGTACGGGGTGCCGCCGGGGAGGGTTGGTTAGGTCACCCGTAAACCCGCCTTAAGTAAGGCTAAAACGCGCTGCCTCACCGTTCCGGCTGACCGATCATGAAGAGGAGCGCGGACGTCACCCGCGTCCGTGGTTCCCGGCCCGCCCCACCGTGCCGGCCCCGCATCCAGACGGAGGAGGCGCGGCCGGCGCGGCAAGGGCGAGCCGGGAACCCGCCTCTTCGGCCCCGCCGAGAGCGGGAAGCCGCCTCTCCGGCCGCCCGGCGGCGGGAGCCCGTTCCTCCACCCCGCCCGCACAACGGGAACCCGTTTCTCCGACCTCGCCCGGACAACGGGAACCCGCCTCTTTGGCCCCGTCGCTCGAACAACGGGAACCCGTTTCTCCGACCTCGCCCGATAATTCGTGACATGCGCGCGAGCCGTCTCATCTCCCTGCTGATGCTCCTGCAGACCCGGGGCAGGATGACCGCCCGGGAGCTGGCCGCCGAACTCGAGGTCTCGGTCCGGACCATCTACCGCGACGTGGACTCGCTCCACTCGGCCGGCGTGCCGCTGTACGGCGACGCGGGCCCCTCCGGCGGCTACCGGCTGCTCGACGGTTACCGCACCCGGCTCACCGGGCTGACCGCGGGCGAGGCGGAGTCGCTGTTCCTGGCGGGGATGCCGGGCCCCGCCGCGGAGCTCGGGCTGGGCTCGGTGGTGACGGCCGCGGGGCTAAAGCTGATGGCGGCGCTCCCGGTCGAGCTCAGGGACAGGGCCGGGCGGATCCGCGAACGCTTCCACCTCGACGCGCCCGACTGGTACCACGGCGCCGACGAGACCCCGCACCTGGCCGCGGTGGCCGACGCCGTCTGGAACGAACGCCGTCTGGAGATCCGCTACCACCGCTGGAAGGTCCCCCAGGACGTGGTCCGCACGCTGGAGCCGTACGGGCTGGTCCTCAAGGCGGGCCGCTGGTATCTCGTCGCGCGCGGCGGCGAGCACGTGCGGACCTACCGGGTCTCGCAGATCCTGGAACCGCCCGCGCTCCGGGAGCCGTTCGAGCGGCCCGCCGGTTTCGATCTCGCCACCCACTGGAACGGCGCCCTGGAGGAGTTCGAGACACGGCTCCTGGGAGGCGAGGCCGTCATCCGGCTCTCGCCGTTCGGCATGAAGCGGCTGCCGGACATGGTCCTCCCGGCCGTCCTGCGCGCCGCCGAGGCCACCGCGGAACCCCCGGACCACGAGGGCTGGACCCGGGTCACGGTCCCGGTCGAGTCCCCGCGGCACGCGCTGGCGGAGTTCCTGCGCTTCGGCGCGGACCTGGAGGTCGTCGCCCCGGCGGAGCTGCGCGACCTCGTGGCGGAGACCGCGCGGGCGGTGTCCGGAATCTACGACCGGACCGGAACCGGATGACCTCCGGCCCCTCCCGCGCCCCGGAAACGACCGCAGCCGCTCCCCGGCCCCGGAAACGCCGAGATCCCGCCCGATCGAGACGATCGGACGGGATCTCGGCGACGTCCTGCGGGCCCGCCCGTGCGGCGGCCCGACGTGGAGCTATGGGGATTCGAACCCCAGACCTCCTCCATGCCATGGAGGCGCGCTACCAGCTGCGCCATAGCCCCTGGTCACCGCTTCGAGTGCTCTCGTCGCGGCGCTCGGGAAGCATATAAGGACACCCGCGTGTTCACCTAATCGACGACCACACGGCCCGCGCCCGCCACCGGGGCGCAAGCCGCGCCGCTCGAAGGTCACTCCCGGGCGGCCTCGGGGCCGTCATCGGTGGCCTCGGGGCTGTCGTCACTGCTGACCGGCTCGGGGAGGGTCCCGGCGTTGTGCTCCAGCAGGCGCCAGCCCTTGCGCGCCTCCTCCAGCACCGACCACGAGCAGTTTCCGAGCCCGCCCAGGGCGGGCCAGAGCTCCTGCGGCAGGTTCATGAGCCTGGCGATGCCGAGCCGGATCGCCGCCCCGTGCGAGGCGACGACCAGCAGGCCGTCGGAGTCCATCTCTCCCGCCCAACGGCGCACGGCCGAGGAGACCCGGTCGGCGACGTCACCGACCGCCTCACCGCCCGGGGCCTCCCAGACGGTGAACTCCCGGGGCCACCTCTCGGAGATCTCCTCCCGGGTGAGCCCCTCCCACTGACCGCCGCCGCGCTCGCGCAGGTCCTTGTCGACGGCGACGTCCAGGCCGGTGACGCGGCCCAGTGCCGAGGCGGTGTCGAAGGCCCGCTGGAGATCGGAGGAAACGATCATGGTGGGACGGAGCGCGGCGAGCAGCGAGGCCGCGCGGGCGGCCTGCGCGATCCCGGTCTCGTCGAGGGGGATGTCGCTGTGACCCTGGAAGCGGTGCTCGACGTTCCACAGCGTCTGGCCATGCCTGAGGCAGACGACGCGACGACTCACTCAGCTACCGCCCCGCGGGCGCGCTGGGCGGCGACCTGGGTCACGCTGTCGGGCAGCGCGATGGAGGGGCAGTCCTTCCACAGGCGCTCCAGCGCGTAGAAGGTACGGTCCTCCTCGTGCTGGACGTGCACGACGATGTCGATGTAGTCCAGCAGGACCCAGCGGCCCTCGCGCTCGCCCTCGCGGCGGACGGGCTTGGCGTCGGCCTCGATCCGCAGCCGGTCCTCGATCTCGTCGACGATGGCGCGGACCTGGCGGTCGTTGGTGGCGGAGCAGAGCACGAACGCGTCGGTGATGACGAGCTGGTCGCTCACGTCGTAGGCAAGGATGTCATCGGCCAGTTTGTCGGCCGCCGCCTCGGCGGCGAGCCTGACGAGCTGGACGGATCTGTCGGTTGCTGTCACGGTGTGGGTCAGTCCTCCTGCTAGTCGGCGCTGTCACCTATCAGGGTGCCCGATTCGGCGCTCGTTGAAGAGCCGCCTTTTGAACAACGCCCATCGTGTGCCACCCGATTCCGCGCCGCAAACGAATCGGCGGCCTGATCAGGGGCGTCTTCCGCGGCCGGGACCGCGCTTGTGGATCTCGGGTGGGACGGGCACCGGCCGGGCCGCTCGACGATCATGCCGGTTGAGCTGCGGATACTCGTCCCACGCAAACTTCCCAAATCATAGCGAATTTCATCGGAACACGTTCTAGCCTGCGGTATTCCACCAGATCATCGCGATTCACAGGATTTTTCACCATCCATCGCTCCGGCCCTGTCCCACGCCGTCCCACGCCGTCCCTCGGCGCCCTCACACCGGGCCGGGACCCGCCGCGGCCGGTCGTCCCCCCAGGCGCCGGGGCGAACGAGACGTGGCGTCTGCCCCGTTCAGGGCCGCGCGTGACCGTACAGGCCACGCTTGTTGATGTACTGGACGATGCCGTCGGGGACGAGGTACCAGATGGGCTCTCCCGAGGCCACCCGCTGGCGGCACTCCGACGACGAGATGGCCAGCGCCGGGATCTCCACCAGGCTCACCTTGCCGTCGGGCAGGCCGGGGTCGCGCAGGACGTGGCCGGGCCTGGTGGCGCCCACGAAGTGCGCGATGGTGAACAGTTCGTCCACGTCGCGCCAGCTCAGGATCTGGGCGAGGGCGTCGGCCCCGGTGATGAAGTAGAGATCCACGTCGGGCCCCCAGGCGGCGGAGATCTCCCTGAGCGTGTCGATGGTGAAGGTCGGCCCCGGACGGTCGATGTCGACGCGGCTCACCGAGAAGCGGGGGTTGGAGGCTGTCGCGATGACCGTCATGAGATAGCGGTCCTCGGCGGCGGAGACGATCTTGTCGGCCTTCTGCCACGGCTTTCCCGTCGGCACGAAGACCACCTCGTCGAGATCGAAGTGATGGGCGACCTCGCTGGCCGCGACCAGGTGACCATGGTGGATCGGGTCGAAGGTCCCACCCATGACTCCCAGACGTCGCTTTCCCCGGCCGGTAGGCACGTTCATCATGAAACGGACCATACGTGCAAGCCGTACACAGCTTTTAACCACCCCCCGCGCGTGGCAGGCAGACCCGACGTAGCATGCCGAACATGACCACCACCCCGGATCGCCATCGCGTGCAGCTTCCCGGCATCAGCTCGCGCGCCTACGAACATCCTGCCGATCGGTCCGCGCTGGTCGCCCTCCGGTCGCTCAGCGGGTTCGACACGGTGCTCAAGCAGATGTCCGGCCTGGTCAGCGAGCGCCGCCTGCGCCTGATCTACCTCGCCTCGGCCGTGCGGACCAGCGACACCCAGTTCCGCGCCCTGCACGACATGGGCCGCGACGCGGCCTACACGCTCGACCTCCACCGCATTCCCGAGGTCTACGTGCAGCAGAGCCCGCTGGCGCAGGCGAAGGCGATCGGCTTCGACGACCCGTTCATCGTCGTCACGACCGGCCTCCTCGACCTGATGGACGAGGAGGAGCAGCGCTTCGTCATCGGCCACGAGACCGCCCACATCCTGTCGGGCCACGCCGTCTACCGAACCATGCTCGACATCCTGACCCGGCTGGCCACCCGCGTGGCCTGGATCCCGCTCGGCTACATCGGCCTGCGCGCGATCGTGGCCGGCCTGGAGGAGTGGCACCGCAAGTCCGAGCTCTCCGCCGACCGTGGCGGCCTGCTCTGCGGCCAGGACTCCGACGCGGCGCTGCGCGCCCTGATGAAGCTCGCCGGCGGCTCGCGCCTGCACGAGATGAACATCGAGGCCTTCCTCGACCAGGCACGGGAGTACGACACGGCGGGCGACGTCCGCGACGGCCTGCTCAAGGTCCTCAACCTGCTGGGCACCACCCACCCGTTCGCCGTCTCCCGCGTCGCCGAGCTCGACAAGTGGCGCCGCAGCGGCGAGTACGACACGATCATCGCCGGCGAGTACCCCCGCCGCGCCGACGACGCCAACGCGAAGATCTCCGAGGAGATCAAGGCCGCCGCCCGCTCCTACCGCGACTCCTGGTCACAGTCCCAGGACCCGTTCATCGGCGTCCTGCGCGACGTGGCCGAAGGCGCCGTCAACGCCGGGGAGCGCATCTTCAACCGCTTCTCCCGCCGCGATGGAAATTAACGGAGAGTTCTACCAATAGGGGCCCGGGTGGCTGCTCCCGGGCCCTTTTCTCATTCTGGTCGCCCGTCAGCTCGCCTCTGTGTCGTCATCGCGTCCCACGAGAATTGTCGAGTCTCGTAAGAACGACGAAACGCGGTCACACCACCGGCGCCCCGGCCTCCCGCGCCCCCCGGTTCACCACACCGGCCAAGGCCCCCACGTCCCGCCGCGGAAAGGGCCCCGAGGGCGTCTACACGAGGAGGGCGATCGCGCGTACGGCCGCGGAGCACAGGGCGACGAACCCGCCCAGCACGGCCAGTGCGCGCAGGCCCTCCTTGCGGAGCTCGACGAGCTCGGCGCCGATCCGCTCGATCTCCCGGCCGAGGATGCCTCCGCAGACGACGCCGAACACGACGCCGGCGACGGCGACCGGGGCGGGGTGCGTCCACCAGTCGGGCGGCAGCGAGCCGCCGAGGGTGAGCCAGAGCGCGCACCCGGCGAGGACCGCCGCCGGCAGCCCCGGCCACACGAGGGCGGTCAGCAGCGAGACGACGAAGGTCAGCGGGAAGCCCAGCACCCGCAGGACCGCCCGGGTCCTGGCCGACTTGCGCTTCCTGACCAGCCAGTGACCGGCCCACAGCGCACGGGCGAGCGTGGCGAACACCCCGGTGACGGCGAAGGTGGCCGCCGGCCAGATGGCCGTGGCCACGACGCACGGGACGGCCAGGACGGCCAGCAGGAGCAGCGCCGCGTTGCCCGCGGGCAGCGGCCCCGCCCGGCCCCCGTCCCTGGGCTCTCCGGCCGCGCCGCCCCTCCCCTTGCCGGCCTGGCGCCGGACGGTCCTGGACGCGGCGGCCGGGCGCCCACCGCGCGACGTCTCGGCGGGCGCGGGGACCCGGCCGGTCCTGGACGCCTCACCGGCCGTGGCGGCCGTACGGCCCCCGCGAGACGCCTCGCCCGTCGAGGAGGCGGGACGCCCGCCACGGGGCGCCTCTCCGACCGCGGCGGCCGGGCGCCCGCCGCGCGACGTCTCACCCGCCGGTGAGGCGGTCCGCGCCGCACGGACCGCCTCACCGGCGGGCACCGCCCGCCCGCCGCGTGGCGTGCCGTCCGCACCGGCCGGGGGCCGGGGCGCCCGCACCGCGCCGTCCACCGGGACCGGCCTCCCCCTGCCGCTCTCCGCCCTGGCCGCCCTGCCCCCCCTGGCGGGATCCTCACCCTTGGCGGCGGACTTGGAGCGGCTCTCCTGCTTCCTGGCCGGGCCGGGCCTCTCCCCCGCCGGAGCGGACGGTTTCCTGGCCGCCCCCGCCTCGGCCGGGATCACCCGGGCCAGCCGGCCCAGGCGGCCGGTGAGGAGCGCCGCGGTGGGGCGCTTGGCCGGCTCGCGGTGGAGGGCGGCGCGGATCAGGGGCAGCAGGGCGGCCGGGACCCCTTCGAGGTCGGCCTGGCCGTTGAGGATCGCGTACATCTGCGCCTCGACGGTGCCCCCGCCGAAGGTGGGACGGCCGGTCGCGGCGAAGGCCACGGTGGCCGCCCAGGCGTGCACGTCGGCGGGCTCGCCCACGTGCTCGTCGGCGAACAGCTCGGGGGCGGCGTATCCGGGGGTGCCCAGGAAGGTGCCGGTCAGGGTGAGCCGGGTGGCGTCCAGGACGTGGGCGATGCCGAAGTCGATGAGGACCGGCTCGTCGTCCCCGCCCACCACCACGTTGGCCGGTTTGAGGTCGCGGTGCACGACCCCGGCCGCGTGGATGATCGACAGGGCGACGGCGAGCCCCTGCGCGACGCTGAGCAGCCCGGCGCCCTCCAGGGGACCGTCGCGGCGCACCCGCTCCAGGAGGGTGTCTCCCTCGATGTGCTCCATGACCAGGTAGGGCCGGTCACCGTCGAGGTCGGCGTCGACGACGCGGGCGACGTAGGGGCTCTCCACCCTGCGGAGGGCGCGGACCTCCCGCTCCAGGCGCACCCGGGCCTCGGAGCCGGCGTCGTGGACGTCGTGGAGCACCTTGAGCGCGACGTTGTCACCCCGGCGGCTGGAGGCGAGGTAGACCTCGCCCATTCCCCCACGGCCGAGACGTTCCAGCAACGTGTAGGGACCGACCCGCCCGAGACGACCCACGTGACCTCCTGCGTCGGCCACATGGGTCAGGGACCGCTGCGCCTATCGGGTCGCTCACTCCCGCTCGCTCCCCTGCTCTCCAGCCATAGGAGACCACACCATAGCGGGCGAGTGTGACGTTTTCCCGACGGCACGCCGGACTCCCCGAAAGATCCGGGACAGCGAGGCGCCCCGCCGGGAAGCCGGGAGGGAACGGCGGGAACTAGCGGGAGGCGGCCTCGGGCGAGGCGAGGACCGTGCCCTCGGCCGTGCGCAGGTGGCCCTCGCCGGTGTAGACCCACTTGGTCGAGGTCAGCTCCGGCAGGCCCATGGGGCCGCGCGCGTGCAGCTTCTGGGTGGAGATGCCGATCTCCGCGCCGAAGCCGAACTCCCCGCCGTCGGTGAACCGGGTCGAGGCGTTGACCGCCACGGCCGCGGAGTCGACCAGCGCGACGAACCTGCGGGAGGCGCTCACCGAGCGCGTGACGATCGCGTCGGTGTGGGCCGAGCCGTACTTCCTGATGTGCGCCACCGCGTCCTCCAGCGAGTCGACCACGGCGGCGGCGATGTCCAGCGAGAGGTACTCCATCCGGAAGTCCTCCTCCTCGGCGGGCACCACGTCGCCGTACGCCGCGACGCGCGCGTCACCGTGCACCGTGACGCCCTCGGCCGCCAGCGCGGCCAGCGCGCGCGGCACGAAGGCGTCGGCCACGGCCGCGTGCACCAGGAGCGTCTCGGCCGCGTTGCACACCGAGGGCCGCTGGACCTTGGAGTTGATCAGGATCTGGATCGCGAGGTCCTGGTCGGCGTCGGCGTCGACGTAGACGTGGCAGTTGCCCACGCCGGTCTCGATCACCGGGACGGTGGACTCCTCCACCACCGAGTTGATCAGCGAGGCGCCGCCGCGCGGGATCAGCACGTCGACCAGGCCGCGGGCCCGCATGAGCTCCTTGACCGAGTCGCGGCTCTGCCCGGGGACCAGCTGGACGGCCCCGGCGGGCACCTGGGTGCCCGCCAGCGCCTCCTGCATGATCCTGACGAGGACGGTGTTGGACTCGTACGCGCTGGACGAGCCGCGCAGCAGGGTGGCGTTGCCGCTCTTGAGGCAGAGCGCCGCGGCGTCCACGGTCACGTTGGGGCGGCCCTCGTAGATGATGCCGATCACGCCGAGCGGGACCCGCAGCTGGCGCAGCTCCAGCCCGTTGGGCAGCGTGTTGCCCCGGATCACCTCGCCGACGGGGTCGGGGAGGTCGGCGACCTCGCGGACCGCCTCGGCGATCGCCTCGATCCTGGCCTCGTCGAGACGGAGGCGGTCGATCATGTACTCGGAGGTCCCGCTCTTCCTCGCCCTCTCCACGTCG
Source organism: Streptosporangium vulgare (assembly GCF_042428775.1). Classification (NCBI taxonomy): domain Bacteria; kingdom Bacillati; phylum Actinomycetota; class Actinomycetes; order Streptosporangiales; family Streptosporangiaceae; genus Streptosporangium; species Streptosporangium vulgare. The sequence goes on from NZ_JBHMBS010000018.1 coordinate 161,315, forward strand.
AGCGCGTTGGCCGCGACGATCTCGGCGGACGCGGCCACGAGCGCGTCGGCCATCACCCGGAGCGCGGCGTCCTTCGGCGCCCTCGGCAGCGGGGCCAGCTCGGCGGCGGCCTCTTTCGCCGCCAGGGCAACCTTCAGGAAGTCCTCGGACATCTCGCGCTCCAAAAGAACTAGTTGTGGGATTCCAGTATGACGATGTCGTCGCGGTGAATCAGCTCTCGCTCGTACTCGGGCCCCAGGCTGGCGGCCAGTTCCCGGGTGGAGCGTCCGAGCAGCTCGGGGATCTCCCCCGCGTCGAAGTTGACCAGGCCGCGCGCGACCACCCGGCCGAGCGGCCCGCACAGGTCCACCGGATCGCCCGCCGCGAACTCGCCCTCGACGGAGGTGACCCCGGCCGGGAGCAGCGACTTGCGGCGGCTCACCACCGCCTCGACGGCCCCCGAGTCGAGGTGGAGACGGCCGCGGCCGGTGGTGGCGTGGGCGAGCCAGAGCAGGCGGGTGCCCGGGTGGCGCCCGCCGGGGTGGAAGTAGGTGCCGACGTCGGTCCCCGCGAGGGCCTGGGCGGCGTGCGCCGCGGCGGTCAGCACCACGGGCACCCCAGCCCCTGTGGCGATCTTGGCGGCCTGGACCTTGGTGATCATGCCTCCGGTGCCGACCGCGCCGCCCTTGCCGAGCTCGACCCCGACGAGGTCCTCCGGCCCGCGCACGTCGGCGAGCCTGCGGGCGCCGGGGCGGCGGGGATCGCCGTCGTAGAGGGCGTCCACGTCCGAAAGCAGCACCAGCGCGTCGGCCCGGGTCAGATGGGCGACCAGCGCCGCGAGCCGGTCGTTGTCGCCGAAGCGGATCTCGTCGGTGGCCACGGTGTCGTTCTCGTTGACCACCGGGACGATGCCCAGCTCCAGCAGCCGGGCCAGCGTGCGCTCGGCGTTGACGTGGTGCGAGCGGCGCATCATGTCGTCGGCGGTGAGCAGCACCTGGCCGACCCGCAGGCCGTACCGGGCGAAGGAGGAGGTGTAGCGGGCCACCAGCACGCCCTGGCCGACCGAGGCGGCGGCCTGCTGAGTGGCGAGGTCGCGCGGCCTGGCGGGCAGCCCGAGCGGGCCGAGACCCGCCGCGATCGCCCCCGAGGAGACGAGCACGATCTGGGTGCCCGCCTTCCGGCGGGCGCCCAGCACGTCGACCAGGGCGTCCACCCGGTCGACGTCGATCATTCCCTGCGGGGTGGTGAGCGAGGACGAACCCACCTTCACGACGAGGCGTGAAGCCGTACGGATCCGTTCGCGCGCAGAGTCCACGACACGCACCTCTCAAAGATGATCACTTGGAAGATCAGGTTATCCGAACCCCCCGTCCGGGCCGCCCCGGACGGGCCGCTCGGACTGGGACAGGACGTCCCGTTAGCCGAGCCGGTTGTCGGAGCCGCGCGGCCCCTGGCGCACGGCCTCCGCGTTGAGCGTCGGCTGCCAGTCGAAGATGTAGCCGTTCTCCATGGAACCGATGATCACCTCGGCCCCGGCCTTCGCCCCGGCCTTGGTGAGCTCCTCCTCCACGCCGAGCCGCTCCAGCCGGTCGGCGAGGTAGCCCACGGCCTCGTCGTTGGTGAAGTCGGTCTGGCGGATCCACCGCTCCGGCTTGACCCCGGTGACCTGGAAGGTGCGCTCGTCGACCCTGCGGACCGCGAATCCCGTGTCGCCGTGCTGCTTGGGCCGGATGACCAGGCGGGTCGGCTCCAGGACGGGAGCGGCGGCCCTGGCGGCGGCGACCATCTCCCCCATGGCGTAGGTCAGCTCCTTGAGCCCGTCGTGGGTGGCCGCGGAGATCGTGAAGACCCGCAGGCCACGCTCCCGCAGCATCGGCCCCACGATGTCGGACAGATCCCGGGCGTCGGGCACGTCGGACTTGTTGAGCACCGCCAGGCGCGGCCGGTCCTCCAGCTTGCCGTACGCGGCCAGCTCGGCCTCGATGGCCTCGTAGTCGCTGATCGGGTCGCGGCCCGGCTCCATCGTGGCGCAGTCGATCACGTGCACGAGCGTGTTGCAGCGCTCGACGTGACGCAGGAACTCGTGCCCCAGGCCCTTGCCCTGCGAGGCGCCGGGGATGAGGCCCGGCACGTCGGCGACGGTGAAGATGGTCTCGCCCGCGGTGACCACCCCGAGGTTGGGGACCAGGGTGGTGAACGGGTAGTCGGCGATCTTCGGGCGGGCCGCGGAGAGCGCGGCGATCAGGGAGGACTTGCCCGCGCTGGGGAAGCCGACGAGCGCCACGTCGGCGACGCTCTTCATCTCCAGCATGACGTCGATCTCGTCGCCGGGCTCGCCGAGCAGCGCGAAGCCGGGGGCCTTGCGCTTGGCGGAGGCCAGGGCGGCGTTGCCGAGCCCGCCGTGCCCGCCCTCGGCGATCACGTAGCGGGTGCCCGCGCCGATCAGGTCGATCAGGACCTCGCCGGTGTCGGCGTTCTTGACCACGGTGCCGTCGGGCACCGGGATGATGATGTCCCCGCCGTTGGCGCCGTCGCGGTTGGCGCCCTGCCCCTGCTTGCCGTTGTCGGCCTTGCGGTGCGGGCGGCGGTGATACTCCAGGAGGGTCGCCGTGTTGGCGTCGACCTCCAGGATCACGTCACCGCCCCGGCCGCCGTTGCCCCCGTCGGGACCCCCCAGCGGCTTGAACTTCTCCCGATGGACAGAGGCGCAGCCGTTTCCCCCGTCACCGGCCTTGATGTGCAGGACCACCTGGTCCACAAAGTCCGGCATGTCTACTTTCCTACCTCTATCTACGGGAACCTCTGCTGAAAACGCGAACAGGGGTGGACCGCTGAATGCGATCCACCCCTGCCGTCAACGTCTGTCGGCGCGAATCTACTCCGCGACCGGGACGATGCTCACCGCGCGGCGCCCACGCTTGACACCGAACAGAACGTGGCCCGCGGCCAGCGCGAACAGCGTGTCGTCACTGCCACGGCCGACGTTGTCGCCGGGGTGGAAGTGCGTGCCGCGCTGACGAACGATGATCTCGCCGGCGTTGACCAGCTGACCGCCGAAGCGCTTCACGCCGAGCCTCTGGGCGTTGGAGTCGCGGCCGTTCCGAGTGGACGACGCGCCCTTCTTGTGTGCCATCTCGCAAAACTCCCGAAACTCAGGCCTGGTCGATGCCGGTGATCTTCACCTGGGTGTACCGCTGGCGGTGACCCTGGCGCTTCTTGTACCCCGACTTGTTCTTGTACTTCAGAATCCGGATCTTCGGACCCTTGGTCTCACCGAGAATCTCGGCGGCAACCGTGAACTTGCCCGCCTCGGTGGTCACGTCGCCGTCGTTGACGACGAGGACCGTCGGCAGCGAAACCGTGGAACCGACCTCGCCGGCGACCTTGTCCACTTCAAGGACGTCACCGACGGAGACCTTCTGCTGCCTGCCGCCGCAACGAACGATCGCGTACACCGCGGAACCCTTCTTCTGACTGCTTGCTCGCTGGATGCTGCGCCCCGCATCCGGCTGTGGTCATTGATGACGTACCGGGTAGGCGCGCGAACAGGGCGCGCCATGAGCGCACCGGTTCACCAGAGTACCGGATTGACGGTGTCCTGGTCGAACCGGGCGGAACGTCGGGGGTGCCGGCCTTCGGCCCCGTCCCTGTGCGGGACGGGGGTCTAGTCGGCCGGCCTGGCCTTGCGGGAGCGTCTCCGCCCCCGGCCAGAAGCCTGTGCTGCCTGACCGTCCTCGTGCTGGACTCCGTCAAGCGCATCGGTCACCGTATCACGGCCCGACTGGTCACCGGCCGCCACCGCGTGGTTACCGTCCTTGCCGAGCTTCTCCGCGACGGCCTTCTCCACGGCCATCTTGCCCTGTGTGCCGCGCGGCTCAGGCTTGCCCTCCACCGGCTCGGACGAGACGTGCAGGCCCCGGCCGTTGCAGCACTCACAGGTGGTGGAGAAGGCCTCCAGGAGGCCCTGGCCGACCCGCTTGCGCGTCATCTGGACCAGGCCCAGGGAGGTCACCTCGGCCACCTGGTGCTTGGTGCGGTCGCGGGCCAGGCACTCCAGCAGCCGCCGCAGCACCAGATCGCGGTTGTTCTCCAGCACCATGTCGATGAAGTCGATGACGATGATGCCGCCGATGTCGCGCAACCTGAGCTGGCGGACGATCTCCTCGGCCGCCTCCAGGTTGTTGCGGGTGACGGTCTCCTCCAGGTTGCCGCCCTGGCCGGTGAACTTGCCGGTGTTGACGTCGACCACGGTCATGGCCTCGGTCCTGTCGATCACCAGCGAGCCGCCGCTGGGCAGCCAGACCTTGCGCTCCATCGCCTTGGCGATCTGCTCGTCGATCCGGTAGGCGGCGAAGACGTCGCCGCCCTCCTCCCACCTGCTGAGGCGGTCGGCCAGGTGCGGGGCGACGTAGCGGACGTACTCGTCGACCGTCTCCCACACGTCGCCCGCGACGACCAGCGAGGCGAAGTCCTCGTTGAAGACGTCACGGACCACCCGGACGGTGAGGTCGGGCTCGGAGGAGAGCAGCTCGGGCGCGCTCGCCGACTTGGCCTTGCGCTGGATGTTCTCCCACTGCGCCGACAGCCGGGCCACGTCGCGGGCCAGCTCGTCCTCCGACGCGCCCTCGGCGGCCGTGCGGACGATGACCCCCGCGTTCTCCGGCATGACCTTCTTCAGGATGCTCTTGAGGCGGGTGCGCTCCTTGTCGGGGAGCTTGCGGCTGATGCCGGTCATCGAGCCGTCGGGCACGTAGACCAGGTAACGGCCCGGCAGGCTGATCTGGCTCGTCAGGCGGGCGCCCTTGTGGCCCATCGGGTCCTTGGTGACCTGCACCAGCACCGACTGGCCCGACTTCAGCGCCACCTCGATCCGCTTGGGCTGTCCTTCCAGCCCCGCGGTGTCGAAGTTGACCTCACCGGCGTACAGGACCGCGTTGCGGCCCTTGCCGATGTCGACGAACGCCGCCTCCATGCTCGGCAGGACGTTCTGCACCTTGCCGAGGTAGACGTTGCCCACGTACGACTGGCTCGCCTCACGGTTGACGTAGTGCTCGACGAGGACGCCGTCCTCCAGCACCGCGATCTGGGTGCGCCCGCCGGTGCGGCGGACCACCATCATGCGCTCGACGGACTCCCTGCGGGCCAGGAACTCCGACTCGGTGATGATCGGCGGACGCCTGCGGCCGAGCTCGCGGCCCTCGCGGCGGCGCTGCTTCTTGGCCTCCAGACGGGTCGAGCCGCGCACGCTCTGCACCTCGTCCACCGAGGTGCTGCGCCCGGCGCGGGGCGCGCGGATGCGCACCACCGTGTTCGGCGGGTCGTCCGGGACGTCGCCGGGCTCGTCCGTGCCCCGGCGCCGCCTGCGACGGCGACGGCGCGAGCTGCCGCTCTCGGAGTCGTCGTCCTGCTCGGCCTCGGGCTGCTCCTCGTCGTCCTGCTCGGCCTCGGTCTCCTCGGCCTCGTCGAGGTCGCGCGCCTTGCCACGGCCCCGGCCGCCCCTGCGGCGCCGGCGCCGGCGACCACTGGCGTCGTCGTCGCCGTCGGAGTCGTCGTCCTCGATCTCCTCGGCGAGCTCGGCCTTCTCGGCCCTGTCGATCTTCTCGGCCCGGTCGGCCTTCGGCTCGGCGGGCTCGGGCTCCTGCACGGCGGGCTGGACCGGCGCGGGACGCGCGGCGGCCTGAGCGGCCCGCTGCGGATCGGGGGCCTGGAACAGGGGCTGGAACACCGCGGCGGGTGCCTGGAAGGTCACCGAGGGCACCTCGGAACGTTCCTGCCCGACCAGCCCGAAGGGGTCGGCGAACAGGACGGACCGCTCCTCGACGACGATGTCCTCGCCCGCGGGCTCGTCGTCGAGCGGCTCGTCGGCGGGCAGGTCGAGCAGCAGCTCCGCCACGACCTCCTCCGCCTCGGCGGGGGACACCTCGGGGACGCTCGGCTCGGCCTCGACCGGCGGCGTCTCGCGCGGGGCGGCCTTCTTGCGCGTACGGGTGCGCTTGGCCGGAGCGGCGGGCGCCTCCTGGGACGCGGGCTCGGCTCCGGTCTCGGGCGCGGGCTCGGAGAAGGGCTGGGGGACGGCGAAGGGGTCCGGTACGGCGGGTGCCGCCGGAGGAACCCCCGCGGGCGCCGTGGGCGCCGCGGCCTCCGCGGACGCCGCGATCTCGGCCTCGGCCGGCTCTGCGACCGGCTTCTTCGCACGGCTACGCCGCGTGGTGGTGGTCGTACCGTCCGCCACGGCCGTCTTGCGCGCACGGGTGCGCTTGGGTGCCGCGACGGGCTCCTGCGCCCCGGCCTCGGGCTCCGCCACGGAGACCTCGGGAGTCACGGAAGCCGCGGGTGCCGCGACCGGCGCGGGCGGGGCCGTGACCACGGGGGCCGGCTCCGGCGGCTCCGGCGGAGGTCCGGCGGGCCGGCTCGCGGCCCTGCGGCGGGTCACCGGTGGCCGGGTGTCTTCTGTTGTCGTGTCCCCGCCAGGGCTGTTGACCCCGGCGTTGGGCTCGTTGTCGAGCATGCGGGCGCTCTCCCGTTCAGCTCCCGGGCGCGTCTCCGCGCCGCGCGGGAGCTCTCGTCTCTCACTGTCCGCCAGGCCTGGGGCCCGGCGCCAAGTCCTATATGTCGCCGCCGACGTGCCTGCCCACCGGTTCCGCTTCGCCGCCGCGCGTGATGTCGCGGTCCAGGCCGAACGGATCGGCGGGCTCACCGGTGTGAACGTCCAGCGGGCCCTGCGCCAGCCTGGTCACCTCGGGGGGCACCGGCGGCGCGAAGTCAGCCACAAGACGCAGTCCAGTGAGAACGTCGTCGGGTCGAACGGCAGGAGTTTCGTGCCGTACAACCATGCGAAGTATGACACATGGCTGACTGGACGCCTGACCTGCTGTTGTCTCAGTTCCCTCAAATACCCTGAGGCTCAGCACCGCTTCACGTGCGTCGAAGCGTCGCATCCCCTTCTTCGTAAGGCGTTCGACCTCGACGTGGTCCGTGGCGACGAATTTCTCGGCCGCGGCCTCGGCGAGGGCGAGATCGGCTCCCGGCAGCCGCAGCTCCCACGCCGAGCACTCCATCCGGTCGGCCAGGCTCGCGGAGCCCGCCTCGACGACGTCGAGCACGTCGAGACCGGGCGGCAGCGAGGCGTCCAGCGCGGCGCGCAGCCGCTCCGGGTCACACTCGCGCGTCACGCTGATCTCGAAGTACTCGGCCTCGCTGGCGACCCCGGTGGGGGCGGCCGCTCCCACGTAGGAGATCTTCGGGTGGGGCGAGAAGCCCGCGCTGAACGCCACCGGGACGTCGGCTCTCCGGACCGCCCGTTCGAGGGCCCGGGTGATGTCACGGTGACTGGTGAAGCGCAGGCGGCCGCGCTTGGCGTAGCGCGCGCGCAGGCGTTGCACCACGGGCGCGGGCGGCGGCCCGTCGGGAGCGGGTTTCAGGGTGGTGTCGTCCTTCCCAAGTCGTGGTCGTCGTTTCGGATGAGCGGCGCTCACGCACCGCCTACCTCAGACAACCGTCAGTGGCAGCAGCTTCTTCCCGGTGGGCCCGATCTGGATCTCGGTCCCCATCGTGGGGCAGACGCCGCAGTCGTAACACGGGGTCCATCTGCAGTCTTCGACCTCGACGTCGTTGACCGCGTCCTGCCAGTCCTGCCAGAGCCACTCGCGGTCGAGACCGGCGTCGAGGTGGTCCCAGGGCAGGACCTCGTTCTCCTCGCGCTCGCGCGTGGTGTACCAGTCGACGTCGACGCCGACCTTGGCGGCGGCGTCCATCCAGCGCTGGTAGGAGAAGTGCTCGCTCCAGCCGTCGAACCGGCCGCCGTCCGCCCACACCGCGCGGATGACCTCGCCGACCCGGCGGTCCCCCCGGGAGAGCAGGCCCTCCACGATCGAGGGCTTGCCGTCGTGGTAGCGCAGGCCGATGGCACGGCCGTAGTCACGGTCGCCGCGCAGGGCCTCCTTCAAGGCCTTGAGCCTGCGGTCGACCGTCTCGTGGTCGGCCTGACCGGCCCACTGGAACGGGGTGTGCGGCTTGGGCACGAAACCGCCGATGGAGACCGTGCAGCGCACGTCGCGCGACCCGGTGGCCTCGCGGCCCGCCTTGATGACCTTCTTGGCCAGGTCGGCGATGCCCTGGACGTCGGCGTCCTCCTCGGTGGGCAGGCCGCACATGAAGTAGAGCTTCACCTGCCGCCAGCCCTGGGTGTACGCGGTGCTGACCGTCCTGATCAGGTCTTCCTCGGTGACCATCTTGTTGATCACCTTGCGCATCCGCTCGGAGCCGCCCTCCGGGGCGAACGTCAGGCCCGAGCGGCGCCCGTTGCGGGAGAACTCGTTGGCCAGGTCGATGTTGAAGGCGTCGACCCGGGTCGAGGGCAGCGACAGGGAGGTGTTGGTGCCCTCGTAGCGGTCCGCCAGCCCCTTGGCGACCTCGCCGATCTCGGAGTGGTCGGCCGAGGAGAGCGACAGCAGGCCGACCTCGTTGAAGCCGGACGCCTTGACGCCCGCCTCGACCATGTCGCCGATCGTGGTGATCGAACGCTCGCGCACCGGACGGGTGATCATGCCGGCCTGGCAGAACCGGCACCCCCGGGTGCACCCGCGGAAGATCTCCACGCTGAACCGCTCGTGCACGGTCTCGGCGAGCGGGACCAGCGGCTTCTTGGGGTACGGCCACTCGTCCAGGTCCATCACGGTGTGCTTGTGGATCCGCCACGGCACGCCCGACCTGTTGGGCGCGACGCGCTGGATCCGGCCGTCGGGGTGGTAGTCGACGTCGTAGAACTTCGGCACGTAGACCCCGCCGGACTCGGCCAGCCGCATCAGCAGCCCGTCGCGCCCGCCGGGCGAGCCCTCGGCCTTCCACTCGCGGATGACCTCGGTGATCGCGATGGCGATCTGCTCCCCGTCGCCCAGCACGGCGGCGTCGAGGAAGTCGGCGATCGGCTCGGGGTTGAACGCCGCGTGACCGCCGGCCAGCACGATCGGGTCGTCCTCGCCCCGGTCGGCCGCCTCCAGCGGGATGCCCGCCAGATCCAGCGCGGTCAGCATGTTGGTGTAGCCGAGCTCGGTCGAGAAGGAGAGCCCGAGCACGTCGAACGCCCGTACGGGCCGGTGCGCGTCGACCGTGAACTGGGGCACGCCCTCGGAGCGCATGAGCGCCTCCAGGTCGGGCCAGACCGCGTAGGTCCGCTCGGCCAGCGTCTCCGGCAGCTCGTTGAGGATCTCGTAGAGGATCTGGACGCCCTGGTTGGGCAGGCCGACCTCGTAGGCGTCCGGATACATCAGCGCCCAGCGGACCGTGGTCTCGTCCCAGTCCTTGACGGTCGAGTTGAGCTCACCTCCGACGTACTGGATCGGCTTCTGCACCCTGGGCAGGAGCGCTTCCAGGCGGGGAAACAGCGACTCGACAGACATGCCATCAAGAATATCCGCCTGGAGGGGGTGCCACAGGCGGTCGCCGCCCGCTCACGGCGGGCCGGGCCGGTGGCGCGGCCCCTCACGGGCGCCGCGTACGCGACCCCGGCAGGCGTCCCGGCGCCGCGGGCAGGGGCGAAACGGGCACGGAAAGGCTCACCTGAGCGGCTGCCCGCGCATGTGGATCGCCTGGAGCAGACCGAAGGCGATCATGTTGGCGAAGGTGGCGGTGCCGCCGTAGGAGACGAACGGCAGGGGAAGGCCGGTGATCGGCATGATCCCGACGGTCATCCCGATGTTGACGAACGACTGGAAGGCCAGCCAGCACACGATCGAACCGGCCACCAGCGCGCCGAAGCGGTCGTCGCACTCGCGCGCGATCCGCACTCCCCGCACCAGGATCACCCCCAGCAGCGCCACCACGGTGACCGAGCCGAGGAAACCGAACTCCTCCCCCGCCACCGTGAAGATGAAGTCGGTGTGCTGCTCGGGTACGAAACGCCCGGTGGTCTGGCCACCCCCGAACAGCCCCTTGCCGAACACCTCCCCCGACCCGATCGCGATCAGCGACTGCGTGCTGTTGTAGCCGACGCCGCGCGGATCGCTGGCGGGGTTGAGGAACGCGGTGAACCGGGCGATCTGGTACGGCTCCAGGACGCCGAGGAACCACACCGCCACCCCCGCGCCGACCACGCTGAGGGTGAGCCCGGCGATCCAGCGCTTGCGGACCCCCGCCACGACGATCGTGCCGGCCGTGATCACCCCGATCACCATCGTGGTGCCCAGGTCGGGCTGGAGCATCACCAGGCCCATGGTGAACACGGACACCACCAGCGCGACCACGACGTCGAAACCGCGCGGCCGGTCGGTGCCCCTGGCGGGCTGGGCCATCAGCATGGCGAGCATCAGCACCAGGCCGAGCTTGGCGAACTCCGACGGCTGGAACGCGAAACCGCCGCCCAGCATGATCCACGAGTGGGCGCCGTTCACGGTGCTGCCGAGCGGTGTGATCACCAGAATCAACCCGACCAGCGTCGCGCCGTAGATCAGCGGCGCGAAGGCCCGCAGCGCCCGGTGGTCCACCATCGCGGCCGTACCGGCGAGCACGGCACCGATGACGAGGTTGAGGATGTGCTTCTTGACCAGCCCCGTGGAGCCGGCCGCCCAGGTCCTCGTCGAGGACCAGACCAGCATCGTGCCGATCACCGCCAGCGCGGTGACCGCGACCAGCATCAGCCCGTCCATCCGGCCCACAGTGGCGGCGGCCGCCACCGTCCGGCCGGCCAGGGACGTCCTCGGCGGCGCGGCCGCCGCCCGGTTCACGCCCCCTCCCCGGCGGACGTCACCACCGGCGCCCTCGCGAACCCCACCGCGAACACCGCGACGGACATCGAAGCCGACATCGAAGCCGACATCGAAATGGACGCCGAAATGGACGCCGAAGCGGACACCGGGACGGGCACGCCGCTCACGGACACCCGCGCGAACGTCCCCTCCGGCACGGTCACCGGCGCCGCCCGCGTCGCCGAAGCCGTCATCGCGACACCGTCCCGTCCTTGGCGATCACCGGGAGCGCCCTCGCGGGGCGCCCGCCCGGCAGGACCGAGGAGGACGGCTTCCCGTCGGGCTTGAAGCCGTAGATGCCCTCGTAGATCTTCCGTACCGCCGGAGCGGCGGTCTGGCCGCCCATCCCGCCCTGGGACACCATGGCGACGATCACGAACCTCGGCTTGTCCGTCGGGGCGAACGAGGCGAACCAGGATGTGTCGGCCTTGCCGTAGACCTCGGCGGTGCCGGTCTTCCCGCCGATCTTGACCTTGTCCATGGGGAACCCCGAGAAGGCCCCGGCCGCGGTGCCGTCGGAGGCGACCTCGCTCAGCGCCCCCTTGATGTAGGCCCGCTCCTCCGGCGTGATCGGCAGTTTGCCCACCACCGGCACCTTGATCTCCTTGACCTTGGTGCCGTCGGGACGCACCAGCGCCCAGCCCACCCTGGGACTGCGCAGCTTGCCGTCCCCGACCAGCGCCGCGTACGCCGCCGCCAGCTGCAGCGGCGTCACCAGAACGTCGCCCTGCCCGATGGAGAAGTTGGCGGCGTCACCGGGCCGCCACTGGAACCCTTCCAGGCAGTTCTCGTACGCCAGCCGCTTGAGGAACGCGGCCCTGCTGGGACTGCTCTTGGCCACCTCCGGATAGCCGGTCTTGGCCCGCCTGCAGTTGTCCTCCTTGGTCGCCGCCCAGAGCGCCTTCTTCCACGCCCGGTCGGGGATCCTGCCCGGCGACTCGCCCGGCAGGTCGATGCCCGTGGGACGGCCGAACCCGAAGGCACGCGCCATGTTCGCCATCGGCTCCTTGGTCTTCCCCTTGGGATTGAGCCCGCCGTCGCGCAGCCACTGCTCGTACGCCGCCCGGTAGAAGATCGTGTCGCACGACTTCACCAGCGCCATGTGCAGGTTGAGGACGCCCAGCCCGATGCCGCGGAAGTTGTTGAACGGCCGGTCGCCGACCATGAAGGACCCCGGGCAGTCGTACTTGCCGTGCAGCGGATAGCCGTCCCTGAGCATCGCCGACACCGACGACACCTTGAACGTCGAACCGGGCGCGAACTCGCCCTTGATCGCCCGCGACACCAGCGGCTTGCCGGTCTTGCCCGACAGCAGGCGCTGGTACTCCGCCTCGGAGATGCCCCCGCTCCAGACCGCCGGATCGTACGTCGGCGCGCTGGCCAGCGCGATCACCCGGCTCGTCCTCGCGTCCAGCACCACCGCCGCCGCCCCGTCGGCCTTGGGCGCGCCCTTCATCGCCTCCGCCAGCGCCTTCTCGGCCAGGGTCTGCACCCTGGCGTCGATGCTGGTGATGAGCGTGTCGCCCGGGACGGGCGGCACGTGCCGCTCCACCCCGATGACCTTGCCCAGCCGGTCGACCTGCACCCGCCGCATCCCCGGCGTCCCCCGCAGCGGCACGTCGTAGACCGACTCCAGGCCGTCCCTGCCCACCAGGTCGACCCCGGAGAACGCCGACCTGAGCCCGTCGCGCCTGTCCAGCTCCTCCTGCGTGATCGGCTGCAGGTAGCCGAGCGCCTGCGCGCCCGCGCCCTTGCGCGGATACTCCCGCACGGCCTGCACCTCGGCCGTGACCCCGGGGAACTCCTCCTGCCGCTCCAGGATCTGCAGGGCCTCGCGCGTGGTGACGTCGACGTCGATGGGGATCGGCTGGTACGGGGACCCCGGCCAGCAGGGACGGGTCACCCCGGGACCGCACGCCCTGATCCGCTCCCGCAACTCGGTGGGACGGCGGCCGAGCACGTCGGCCAGCCTCTGGAGCACCTCCTGGCCGTTGCCCGCCATCCGGTTCAGGCGCGTGCGGTCGACCGAGACCACCAGCGTCGTCCGGTTGCGCACCAGCGGACGGCCCGTCGCGTCGAGGATCTGCCCGCGCACCGCGGGGACGACGACGTCGCGCGTACGCGTCTCGGTCGCGGCCTCCACGTACTCCGTACCGCGCACCACCTGCACCTGCCAGAGCCGTACGGCGAGCAGCGCCAGCATCGACACCACCAGCACCTGCACCACGACCAGCCGCCCCCGCATCAGGCCCATACCCCGTCCTCCCCGCACACCCGGCCGGAACCCCCGGCCCACGACCCGCCCGACCTCGCTCTCCCCTCGCGGCGAAGCCCGCCACGACCCCACGACGCACGAGGCCGCGTACGTGGCCTCATAGGCGACTCCGTATGACGTGCTGGGGCACCCGGACCGGCCTCGGCTCCGGCCCCCGGACGAGCCTTCGCACCATCCACACCACCGGGGGCGCGGCGAGCAGGTTGTAGGCCATCGCCTGCGGCAGCACCGTCGTCAGTATGGACAGCCCGCTGCGCGGATCCCCCACCAGGGCGCCGGTCACCAGGGCGACCACGGGACCGGCGACCGCGCAGGCCATCGCCGCGAGCGGCGCCGCGCCCGGCTGGCTCTCCACCGCGCGTCCCGCCAGGAAACCCATGAGGCAGAGCACGAGCGCGTTGTGCCCGAGCAGGTGCGCCGCCGGCGGCAGCAGGTCGCTGACGAGACCGGCGGCGAAACCCATGACGGCTCCCGCCGCGGCCCCGCGCGCCAGCGCGTACCCCACCACGGCGAGCAGCACCAGATCCGGCGCGGCGTTCCCGGGCAGCGGCAGCCTGTTGACGACGGTCACCTGGACGATCATGATCCCCAGGAACAGCAGCACGAAGGCCACGTTGCGGCCCATCCCGTCAGGCCCCCTCTCGCCGGCCACGGGGAGCCTCCGCCTCGCGCGGGCCGGATTCCGAGCCGGACTCGGCGTCGGAGCGGGACTCGGAGCCGGGCTCGGAGCCGGACTCGGCGTCGGGTGAACGCGAGGTGGCCCGCTCCGGCGTCGAGACCTTCGTCTTGGGCGGTCCCGGCGGGAGCACCGCGTCACGCGGGTCACGCTGCGGCGCCCGCACCACCACGCCGACCACGTCCAGCGCGGTGAGATCGGCGGACGGCCGCGCGTACGCGATGCGGGTCAGCTCACCCGGCGTGGCCTCCACCCGCTCCACCACCCCGATCGGCACCCCCGCCACGTACGGCGCGCCACGCTGGGAGCCGAAACTCACGATGCGATGGCCGGGGGTGATCGGCGCGGTCGAGTCGAGCAGCCGGAAGCGGACCAGGCGGCCGTTCTCCCCCACACCGTGCACCACCCCGATCTCGTTGCTGCCCTCCAACCGGGCCCCGGCCGCCGAGGCGGGGTCGCTGAGCAGCACCACCGTCGAGGTGGACGGGCCCACCTGGACCACCCTGCCGACCAGGCCGTCGGCGTTCAGCACGGTCATCTCCGGGCGCACCCCGTCGGCGCGTCCCACGTCGAGCTCGACGGCCTCCTCGAACCCGGGGGCGCCGCGCCGGGCGATCACCTGGGTGGGCAGGATCCGGTATCCGCCGGTCCCCGCGACCCCGAGCAGCCTGCGAAGCTCCCGGGACCGCCCCCGGTCGAGGCTCTGCGCCGCCAGGTCGTGCCGGAGCCGCTGGTTCTCCGCGCGCAGTTTCTCGATGCGGGCGCGCGCCGAGGGAGCCTCGGCCATCGTCTCGAAGAACTCGCCGACCGGCCGCACGAGGCCCGCCCCCGCGCTCTCCGCGGCGCCGAACAGCGTCGTGCCGACCGTCCTGAGCGGACCGAACGGCGACTCCGTCACCGAACGGTGGTCGATGGTCACGAGCACGAGCGCGGCGGCCAGCAGCAGCCCCAGGTTGACCCGTGCCCGGCGGGTGTCCTTCATCAGTGCCGCGGCTCGGGAACCAGGACCTGCTGCAGGGCGTCGAAGTCCTCGACGCACTTGCCCGAGCCGAGCGCGACGGAGTCGAGGGCGTTGTCGACCAGGTGGATCGGCATGCCGGTCTCCGCCTTCAGCCGCTCGTCCATGCCCTTGAGGAGCGCCCCGCCCCCGGTGAGGGCGATCCCTCGGTCCATCAGGTCTCCGGAGAGCTCGGGCGGGCACTTGTCGAGGGTCGTCTTGACCGTGTCGACGATCACGTTCAACGGCTCCTCGATGGCCTTGCGGATCTCCGCGGCCGACACCACGATCGTCTTGGGCAGGCCGCTGACCAGGTCACGGCCCCGGATCTCGGCGTGACTCTCCTCGGGGAGCAGGCACGCGGAGCCGATGGCCATCTTGATCTCCTCTGCCGTGCGCTCGCCGAGCATGAGCGAGTGCTCCTTCTTGGCGAAGGCGATGATCGCCTGGTCGAGCTCGTCGCCGCCCACCCTGATCGACTGGCTGGTGACCACGCCCCCCATCGAGATGATCGCCACCTCGGTGGTGCCACCGCCTATGTCGATCACCATGTTGCCGGTGGGCTCGTGCACCGGGAGCCCGGCGCCGATCGCGGCGGCCATGGGCTCCTCGACGATGTAGACCCTGCGCGCGCCCGCCTGGTAACCGGCCTCCTTGACCGCTCGCTGCTCGACCCCGGTGATCCCGCTCGGCACGGCGATGATGATGCGCGGCTTGGCGAAGTGACGGCGCTTGTGCACCCGCTGGATGAAATAGCGCAGCATGCGCTCGGTGACGTCGAAGTCGGCGATGACCCCGTCCTTGAGCGGGCGGATGGCCACGATGTTGCCGGGAGTGCGGCCTATCATCCGCTTGGCCTCGATACCAACAGCCACGATCTTCCCCGTCGCGGTGTTGATCGCTACGACGGACGGCTCGTTGAGCACGATCCCGCGGCCTCGTACGTACACGAGGGTGTTCGCGGTGCCGAGGTCGACCGCCATGTCACGGCCCAGAAAAGCAAGATTGCTGCCCATGAGGAAGGCCGGCCTCCTTCCGTCAGGTCGTCGGCGAAAACTACGGAACGCACTCGAATCGTAACGTGACGTACCCACCATTGAGCGCAATGAGGCGGCCTGCCGCAGCAAAATCTTGGGTTAGCCGAATACACCGGGCCCCGGCGTCCACAAGGACGGCGGGGCCCGGCGAACACGGTGAAAGCGTGCGTTCAGAAGCGATCCGGGAAGAAGATCTTGATCTCCCTGGCGGCGGACTCGGGAGAGTCGGAGCCGTGGACGACGTTCTCGCCGATCTCCAGGGCGTGGTCGCCGCGGATGGTGCCGGGCGCCGACTTGACCGGGTCGGTGAGGCCGGCGAGGCCGCGGAAGGCCTCGATGGCGCGCGGCCCCTCGAGCACCAGCGCGACCAGCGGGCCGGAGGTGATGAACTCCACCAGCTCGCCGAAGAACGGCCGCTCGGAGTGCTCGGCGTAGTGCACCTTGGCGGTGTCGACGTCCAGGGTGCGCAGCTCCAGCGCCACGACCTTCAGACCCTTGCGCTCGACACGGGCGATCACGTCGCCGATGAGACCACGCGCCACACCGTCGGGCTTGATCAGGACAAGGGTGCGCTCGGACACTGAAGTTCTCCTTTGAACATGTATGGGTCGCGGACTGCGGTAATCGCGCGAAGTTTACCGTCCTTCGCGCGATTCCCCGTGGTCGGCGAGGTCACTGGAGGGCGGGCCCGTTCCCCGGGCCGTCCTCGGGCGAGGGCGCGGGCGGCGGCACCACCACGGGCGGCGCGACGACCTTCTCCTGCTCGGTCTCCGTCTCCGGCTCGGGGTCGCGCTCGGGGACCCGGTCGGGCTCGTGCCGGGGCCTGGGCCTTCCGCCCGCGCCCGCCCCGTGCCCGCCCCCGCTGACGGCCATGGACCCGCTCATGGACTCGGTCGCCGCCATGGGCCCGGCCTCGGGGTCAGGGCGGACCTGCGGCTGCGGACCGGCCGCGGCCTCGGACCGCGGCCGCACCACCGAGTGTCTCGCCTGCCCGGCCTGAGCGTCCCGCTCCGCCTGCCCGGCCTGCTCTGGCCGACCGCTCCGGCCGGTCTGGCCGGTCTGTCTGGGAGGTCCCGACGCCGTGGCGTCCGGCCACGCGCCACCGGCGAGATCGACCTCCCCCGCCGGAGAGGGCACCAGCCCGGAGGCGGAACCCGCACCGAACGGGGTGTCCCGCGCGTCTCTCGCGTCCTGCGCGTCCCCCGCCTCCCGGGTGCCCACCGGCGTACCGGGCAGAAGACGGGCCAGGACGGCGCCGAGCACGATCACCGCGAGCACCAGGCCGCCCCCGATCAGCGCCCACAGATGCAGGGCGTCCACGAACCCGTCGACCAGCGCCTGCGGGGTCGTGGCCTCCTCCAGGCGGGTGACCTGGACACCGCTGCCCAGCAGGAAGCCCACGAGCACCGCGGGGAAGAACAGCGACAGCGCCAGGAGCGCGGCCCCCTCGCCGCAGGAGCGCAGCGCGCCGGTGAGCGCCACCGAGGCACCCCCCGCGAGCAGCGCGAACGGGATGATCAGCGGAAGCCCGCCCGGAGCCGGAAGGAACAGCCGCACGGCGCACAGGCCCGCGACCATCACCACGAGCCCGCCCGCGGTGACCCTGGGCATGGCCGCGTGACCCGGCCGGTTCGCCAGCGCGGCGGACAGGAGGCCCACCAGCGCGGCGATCGCGAAGGCCGGCCACAGTCCGGACAGGCCGGGACCTCCCAGCCCGCCGAGCTCGACGTAGGTGATCTGGGCGGCGGTCGGCAGCACGACGACGCCGACCGCGATCATCGCGTAGGCCGGCGCCCGGCCGACGGCTCCCTTCGAGGCGCCGGAGGAGGCCAGGGCCAGCAGGACGAGGACCGACACCAGCGCCGCGCGGATCACCAGGCTCGGCGACCAGTCGAACGTGCTGCCCAGGGCGAGGGCCGCGACGCCCACGGCGGGCACGAACACCCACAGCGTGCGCCCGCGTTCCGCGACGGCCCGTACGGGACCGGCACTCTCGCCCTCCTTCAGCCACAGCACCAGGTAGACCGCGGCGAGCACGAGCGCGACCCCGGTGAGCATCGGGTACGGCTGGAGGGTGACGCGCCAGGAGTCGACCTGGTCAAGGGGCCACAGGGCGAGCGCCTGGGCGGCCAGGAGGCTCGCCGTCAACGCGGCCGCCCACACGGCCCTGAGGAGCACCGAACGCCCCCACACGGCCATCAGGGTGGCCGGGACCAGCAGGCCCGCACCGACCCCGTGCAGGACCCGCAGGACCCCCACCAGCGCCGTGGACCCGGCGTACCCGCCGGCGGCGTCCGCGAAGGCGAGCAGGGTCAGCCCCGCGACCATCATCGGGGCCGCCCTCATCCGGTGCACGGCCACCGCCGCCACCGGCACGGTCAGGACCATCGCGGGAAGCGCCAGCCCGTGCGCCCTGATCATCGCTATCTGCGAGATGTCCGGCGGCAGGAGGGCGGCGACCACCGAGATGGTGTTGGGGATGGCGACGATCGCCAGCGGCAGCACTACCGCGACGAGCAGTCCGAGGACGACGTCGAGCATCAGGGAGACGCGGAGCGCGCGCACCAGGCCCGTGGGCCTGGCGGACACCACCCGAGTCGGTTGGATGGGAGGGACGGCCATGTTGGCCGACTTTAGCGAGAAGTCACACCCTCGACACGGCGAGCGACGAATATCGCTGTGATCCACAGCGCGGCGAAGATCACTCCGAGGAGGAACATGGTCGGGACCATGAGGCCGGAGGCGATGGCGAGCACCTGGATCACGCTCCCCGCGACGTAGGCGAAAGGCCGCTTGAGCAGGCCGATCACCACCACGCAGAGGAACGCCAGGCCCAGGCCGACGGTGGCCGCGACGGCCGGTTCGATGCCCTGCGTGTTGATGGCGACCGGCGTGAACAGACCGACGACTATGGCCTCCATGCCGAGCACGCTGGCACAGAGACGTCTCATCCCCGGAGTGACCGTGATCATTTTTCGCTCCTCCAGAGTCGCCTCGGCCATACCCCACCCGCCACGCCCGGCCGGCTCGTCCCGTTCCGTCGGCTTACCGCCGCGTTCCGCCCGCTCGGCGCGCTCTGTCCGCCCAGCACGTACGGCCCGCGTGACGCGTCTCGTCGCCCGCCGTGCCCTCGCCCGCTCACTGTGCCTCGTCCGCCTTGAGCAGGAGACGCGCGTCACCGGCGGTCACCACCGACCCGGTGATCAGCACCCCGGCCCCGCTGAACTCGCCCAGGGCGTCGACCAGGCCGATCGCCCGGTCGATCGCGTTGTCCAGCCTCTCGACCTGGTACACCCGGTCAAGACCGAAGATCTCCTCGGCCAGCGCGGCGAGATCGTCCACGTCCATGGACCTCGGCGAGGAGTTCCTGGTCACCACGATCTCGTCCATCATCGGTTCCAGCAGCTCCAGGATGCCCTGGACGTCCTTGTCCTCGAACACCGCCACCACGCCGATGAGCTTCGCGAAGTCGAAGGACTCCTGCACGGCGTCCAGGGTGGCCCGCATTCCCGCCGGATTGTGCGCGGCGTCGACGACCACCGTGGGCCCCCGGCGAACCACCTCGAGCCTGCCGGGCGAACGCACCTGCAGGAACGCCTGCCGTACCAGCTCCGCGTCCAGAGGCTCCTCCCCGCCGGTCAGCGCCTCCGCCGCGGCCAGCGCGCAGGCGGCGTTGCTCGCCTGGTGGGCACCGTAAAGGGGGAGCAGGATGTCCTCGTACGTTCCCTTGAGCCCCTTGAGCCGGAGCAGCTGCCCACCGATGGCGAGCTCCCTGCTCAGCACGCCGAACTCCAGCCCCTCGCGTGCCACGGTGGCACCGGTGTCGGCCGCCTGCCTCATCAACACCGAGGCCGCGGGAAGCTCCTGCTGCGCGAGCACCGCGGTCGCCCCGGGTTTGATGATGCCGGCCTTCTCCCCGGCGATCGTCTCGACGTCGGGCCCGAGGTAGTCGACGTGGTCGAGGGAGATGGGCGTGATGACCGCCACTGCACCGTCGGCGACGTTGGTGGCGTCGGTGATGCCCCCCATGCCCGTCTCGATGACCGCGACGTCCACCGGAGCATCGGCGAAAGCGGCGAACGCCATCGCGGTGAGGGTCTCGAAGAAGGAGAGCCGCCGCCCCTGGGCGTCGACCATCTCCAGGTAGGGCGCGATGTCCTCGTACACCTCGACGAAGCGCTCCTCGCTGAGCGGGACACCGTCCACGCAGATGCGCTCGCGCATGGAGACGAGGTGAGGGCTGGTGAAGCGGCCGACCCGCAGGTTGCGCTCGCGCAGGAGCGCTTCGATCATCCGGGTCGTGCTCGACTTGCCGTTCGTACCGGCCACGTGCACGACGGGATATGAGTGCTGCGGGGAACCGAGCAGATCCACGAGCGCGGCGATCCTGTCGAGGCTGGGCTCGAAGTTCCACTCGACACCACGCTGCATGATCGCTTGTTCAACCGCTCGATAGTCCACGTCTCCAGCCTACTGACGTCCTGGGCGGGTCCCGGACAGGGCCGTAAAGGCTGGTGCACGCGGACTCCGTGTCCCATGAAACGCCACAGGCCGGGAAGTCCAGGCACGGCGGTCGTAGCGGGGTGGAAGCCCTGATCGTAACGAGCCAGAAGCCCACACAAACCCCGGAACGACCAAGCCCCAGCCAGCCTCCGAAACGAGCCAGAACAAACCGGAAGGACCAGGAAAGGACCGGAAAGGAGCCCGGGAAAAGCCCCGGAAAGCAGCACGCGAAGCCCCCGGGAAACCCTCCGGGAAATCCTTGAGGGGAAACTCCCCGAAAAACACGAAGGCCCCCACCGAATGGTGGGGGCCCTCAAAAGATTGTCCGGCGGTGACCTACTCTCCCACACCGTCCCCGGTGCAGTACCATCGGCGCTGAAGAGCTTAACTTCCGGGTTC
>NZ_JBHMBS010000171.1:0-575 GCF_042428775.1 Streptosporangium vulgare
TTGACCATGGCAAACCGATTTTAGGCGTGGTGTATGCGCCGGTAATGAACGTAATGTACAGCGCGGCAGAAGGCAAAGCGTGGAAAGAAGAGTGCGGTGTGCGCAAGCAGATTCAGGTCCGCGATGCGCGCCCGCCGCTGGTGGTGATCAGCCGTTCCCATGCGGATGCGGAGCTGAAAGAGTATCTGCAACAGCTTGGCGAACATCAGACCACGTCCATCGGCTCTTCGCTGAAATTCTGCCTGGTGGCGGAAGGACAGGCGCAGCTGTACCCGCGCTTCGGACCAACGAATATTTGGGACACCGCCGCTGGACATGCTGTAGCTGCAGCTGCCGGAGCGCACGTTCACGACTGGCAGGGTAAACCGCTGGATTACACTCCGCGTGAGTCGTTCCTGAATCCGGGGTTCAGAGTGTCTATTTACTAAATTCAGATGGCAGAAACAGTGTATTTCCTGATTCTGCCATCCTGATTTCTCCCAACCTAAAAAGTTATAAATAAAAAGAGATTGTATTTAAAGTGCAAAAATTCAATTGCTAATAAGTTACATTTTAATAATGAGCGTTTTTTGATA
>NZ_JBHMBS010000172.1:0-574 GCF_042428775.1 Streptosporangium vulgare
TGGTATTAAAATATTTTCATGACTTGCTACATGTTATGGTGGTTCTCTACACTTAATACCATCCTTATTATTTGCATTAGGTTTTGTATTTATGTTTACGATAGGAGGGCTAAGTGGAGTTGTTCTTGCGAATGCATCACTTGATATAGCCTTCCACGATACTTATTACGTAGTTGCTCATTTCCACTATGTTTTAAGTATGGGAGCAGTATTTGCCTTATTTAGTGGATGATATTTCTGAATTCCAAAAATATTAGGATTAGATTATAATTTAGTTTATTCTAAAGCTCATTTCTGAGTTTTATTTGCGGGAGTTAATATTACATTTTTCCCTCAACATTTCTTAGGTTTACAAGGAATGCCACGTCGTATAAGTGATTATCCAGATGCTTTTACAGGTTGAAACTTTATTAGTAGTATTGGTTCTATTATATCAGTAGCTGCCACAGCCCTATTTTTACAAATTGTTTACTTACAACTTGTAAAAGGAAAAGCTATTTTTGGATATCCTTGAGCTGTTCCTCAATTATTTAGTGACTATTACAGAATTCTTAAAGACAATAGTGCTACTAGT
>NZ_JBHMBS010000173.1:0-574 GCF_042428775.1 Streptosporangium vulgare
TATAATGGCTCAGATTAAAAAAACTAATAGGTTACATAGTGTGATCTAATTGTTAAATTCATTTAACATCAAAGTTTAATAGCCATGTCTAAACGATTACCACCGCTAAATGCCTTACGAGTTTTTGATGCCGCAGCACGCCATTTAAGTTTCACTCGCGCAGCAGAAGAGCTTTTTGTGACCCAAGCCGCAGTAAGTCATCAAATCAAGTCTCTTGAGGATTTTTTGGGGCTAAAACTGTTCCGCCGCCGTAATCGTTCACTCCTGCTGACCGAGGAAGGGCAAAGCTATTTCCTCGATATCAAAGAGATATTTTCGCAATTAACCGAAGCGACGCGTAAACTCCAGGCCCGTAGCGCCAAGGGGGCGTTGACGGTCAGTTTACTCCCCAGTTTCGCCATTCATTGGTTGGTTCCGCGACTTTCCAGCTTTAATTCAGCTTATCCGGGAATTGACGTTCGAATCCAGGCGGTTGATCGTCAGGAAGATAAGCTGGCGGATGATGTTGATGTGGCGATATTTTATGGTCGGGGCAACTGGCCGGGGCTACGGGTGGAAAAACTGTACGCCGAAT
>NZ_JBHMBS010000174.1:0-572 GCF_042428775.1 Streptosporangium vulgare
CAATTTGCCGCCGTTGTGGATCTTTTTTACCATCTGCGTACATAAGACAAATCCACTGATAAATAATTTTCGTCAGAAAAGCGACTGCCAGATTATTTTTTATTGCTTCTGGTGAAGTTATTAACTCAGCAACTTCGGTGAGTTCCTGATTATAAATTTCGCCATTATAAATAACGCTTTGCTGACCAACGGGAATATCCATCATACTGGTGGGGGTAAATTCCATCCAGTACTGTTCCCAGACTAAACCTTCACAGTGATAAGAGTGAATATCCATTGGCTTTAAGAATATAATACAGTTGCCATGCAGTGTTATTTGTTCGCCATTCTTTAAAAGAATTTTCCCACATCCTTGTACGGTATACACCGCAACCCATGAGTTGGCGATAAGCGGTTTCTTCTTGTCCCGCGGCCAGATCACCCGGTAATGCTCGTCGGCGTAGGTATGCCAGAGCGAGATCAGAGAAATTCCGCTGGAGATCACATTTTCGTTAACCAATAAGGGAATATTGTACGGAGTTTCGTTTTTTACATCTGAACTTTGCAATTTTCCATTCATTTTAATATCCCTC
>NZ_JBHMBS010000175.1:0-569 GCF_042428775.1 Streptosporangium vulgare
CGCAGCTTTTTATCCAGCGCGCCCATCGGCTCATCGAGCAGTAATAGTTTCGGGCGCTTCGCAAGGCTTCGGGCCAGGGCCACACGTTGTCGCTGACCACCGGAAAGCTGATGCGGTTTGCGTTTGGCGAACTCCTGCATATGCACCAGGCCGAGCATCTCATTGACCCGGCTGGCAATTTCCGCTTTCGGTAGTTTGTCCTGTTTCAGGCCAAAAGCGATGTTCTGTTCCACGGTCATATGCGGAAACAGCGCGTAAGACTGAAACATCATATTGATGGGGCGCAGGTAAGGCGGAACCTGTGACAAATCGACGCCATCAAGCATTATCTGTCCGGCAGAAGGTTGTTCGAAACCTGCCAGCATACGCAGCAGCGTGGACTTGCCACAGCCGGATGCGCCCAGCAGCGCGAAGATTTCACCTTTGTAGATGGTCAGGCTGACATCATCCACCGCATGTTGACCATCGTAGGATTTGGTCAGGTTGCGGATTTCTAATAGCGGCGTCAGCGCCTTACGGGTTTTCGCCTGCGGGCGAGGGATAGCGTCATTCACGGCTGCTCTCCGGCA
>NZ_JBHMBS010000176.1:0-566 GCF_042428775.1 Streptosporangium vulgare
CCCTTGTCGAAGCGCATGCCCTCGGTGAGCTCGAGCTCGAGACCGAAGGTGTTGCTCTCCTCGACGGTGATGACGCCTTCCTTGCCGACCTTGTCCATCGCCTCGGCGATCATCTCGCCGATCTGCGGGTCACCCGCGGAGATGGAGGCGGTGGAGGCGATCTGCGCCTTCGTCTCCACGTCCTTGGCGAGCTTGGACAGCTCCTCGGACACGCGCTCGACGGCGGCCTCGATGCCCTTCTTCAGCGACATCGGGTTGGCGCCGGCGGCGACGTTGCGCAGCCCCTCGCGTACGAGAGCCTGAGCGAGCACGGTGGCGGTGGTGGTGCCGTCGCCCGCGACGTCATCGGTCTTCTTGGCGACTTCCTTGACGAGCTCGGCCCCGATCTTCTCCCACGGGTCCTCGAGCTCGATCTCCTTGGCGATGGAGACACCATCGTTGGTGATGGTGGGGGCGCCCCACTTCTTCTCCAGCACGACGTTACGGCCCTTGGGGCCGAGGGTCACCTTGACGGCGTCCGCGAGCTGGTTCATGCCACGCTCGAGACCGCGCCGGGCGTCCTCGTT
>NZ_JBHMBS010000177.1:0-558 GCF_042428775.1 Streptosporangium vulgare
ATCTTTCAAAGATAAACACCAGAAGAAAAGAGCAAGTTTAGACTGGCCCCCTGAATCTCCAGACAACCAATATCACTTAAATAAGTGATAGTCTTAATACTAGTTTTTAGACTAGTCATTGGAGAACAGATGATTGATGTCTTAGGGCCGGAGAAACGCAGACGGCGTACCACACAGGAAAAGATCGCAATTGTCCAGCAGAGCTTTGAACCGGGGATGACGGTCTCCCTCGTTGCCCGGCAACATGGTGTAGCAGCCAGCCAGTTATTTCTCTGGCGTAAGCAATACCAGGAAGGAAGTCTTACTGCTGTCGCCGCCGGAGAACAGGTTGTTCCTGCCTCTGAACTTGCTGCCGCCATGAAGCAGATTAAAGAACTCCAGCGCCTGCTCGGCAAGAAAACGATGGAAAATGAACTCCTCAAAGAAGCCGTTGAATATGGACGGGCAAAAAAGTGGATAGCGCACGCGCCCTTATTGCCCGGGGATGGGGAGTAAGCTTAGTCAGCCGTTGTCTCCGGGTGTCGCGTGCGCAGTTGCACGTCATTCTCAGACGAACCG
>NZ_JBHMBS010000178.1:0-551 GCF_042428775.1 Streptosporangium vulgare
CCTTATTTGGTCAAATATCAGCTGCATCAAATTGCTGGAGTAATCACGTCGGGATCATTATCGGTCATAACGGTGAAGACTTCCTGGTTGCAGAAAGCCGGGTTCCCCTTTCAACCATCACCACGCTATCTCGTTTTATTAAACGTTCGTCTAATCAACGCTATGCTATAAAGCGATTAGACGCTGGGCTGACAGAACGACAAAAACAACGAATTGTTGAACAGGTTCCCTCCCGGCTACGCAAACTTTACCACACCGGTTTTAAATACGAATGTTCGCGCCAGTTCTGTTCAAAATTTGTTTTTGATATTTATAAAGAAGCGCTATGTATTCCGGTGGGTGAAATAGAGACGTTTGGAGAATTGTTAAATAGCAATCCGAATGCAAAACTCACTTTCTGGAAATTCTGGTTCCTGGGTTCTATTCCGTGGGAGCGTAAAACCGTCACGCCAGCCAGTTTGTGGCATCATCCGGGTTTGGTGTTGATTCATGCGGAGGGAGTGGAAACGCCTCAGCCGGAACTGACCGAGGCGGTATAACTTAACGCAGTC
>NZ_JBHMBS010000019.1:0-172397 GCF_042428775.1 Streptosporangium vulgare
CGGGACTTGTCCCGGCGCAGCGCGGCGAAGCAGTAACCCACCCGAAGCCCACGCGGCAGGCGGGAATCTCCGTCCTTTAGGGCGGAGAGGATGTCAATCGCCCTGGACCGAGCTCAGGTGGACCGCTCCGGCGTACCCGCCCTACTCCCGGGCGGCTCGCAGAAGAAGCCCTACGGTCCCGACACCTGCAAGCAGGGGTACGTCTGGCGTGAGACCACTCCCGCGGACCACGTCTGCGTGACGCCCGCGACCCGGGAGCAGGTCCGGGCCGACAACGCCCAGGCCGCCGCGAGGCGTGCCTGACGGGCGGGCCGGTCGCACGGGGTGGTCGCGACGGGGGCGGGCCGGGGAGTCCACGGAGCCGATCGGCTCCGTGGACTCCCCGGCCCACTGTTCAGCACGGGGGTGCGAGCGTCAGCCGCAGGTCGAGCCGTTGAGGGTGAACGAGCCGGGGGCGGCGTTGGTGCCGCTGTAGGCGCCGTTGAAACCGATTCCGGCGGACTGCCCGGGGTTCAGGGTGCCGTTGTAGGAGGCGTTGCGGCCGGTCACGACCTGGCCGGACTGGGTCCAGGTGGCGCTCCAGCCCTGGGTGATCTGCTGGTTCCCGGGGAAGGTGAACCTCAGTTCCCAGCCGTTGATCACCGAGGTGCCGGTGTTGGTGACGGACAGGTTGGCGGTGAAGCCGGTGTTCCAGCTGTTGGCGCTGTAGGTCACCCGGCAGGAGGAGGTGCCGGGCGTGGGAGTGGGCGTGGGGGTGGGCGTCGGTGTCGGGGTGGGGGTCGGTGTGGGAGTAGGCGTGGGAGTGGGGGAGGGGCCGGAGGTGTCCAGGCCGAAGAACTGGATCGCGGACTCGGCCATCCCGCTCTGCGGCAGGTTGTGCCCGACACCCGGCAGGCTGTAGGACTCGACCTTGACGGTGCCGGTGGAGTCGGCGTAGCGGCTGCGGTTCCAGCCCGCCCGGGGCGTGTCGGTGGAGGTCGGCGTCTGGCTCAGGCCGTGGACGTTGGTCCACTGCTTGACCGCCTCACCCAGGTTCGGATAGCGCAGGGTGGAGTCCTCGGTGCCGTGCCACAGCTGGACGCGGGGCCGGGCGCCGGTGTACCCGGGGTAGGCGGCCCGCACCAGGTTGCCCCACTCCTGGGGGGTCTTGACGATCGTGCCGTTGGCGCACTCGCTGTTCCACCCCGAGGAGCTGGCGAAGCAGCCGAAGGGCACGCCCATGAAGGCCGCTCCGGCCTTGAACACGTCCGGATACAGCCCCAGCATGACCTCGGTCATCATCGCGCCGGAGGAGGCGCCGGTCACGTAGACCCGCGAGGGGTCCGCGTTGTGGCGCTGCTGGACGTAGGTCACCATGGACATGAGCCCGACCGGGTCGCTCCCCCCGCCGCGCCTGAGCGCCTCGGGGGAGGAGACGTCGAAACAGTTCCCGCTGCGGGTGGCCGACGGGTAGATCACGATGAACCCGTACTGGTCGGCCAGCGAGGCGAACTGGGTGCCGGAGTAGAAGGCCGGGCCCGAACCGGTGCAGTAGTGCACCGCCAGCAGGATGGCCGGCCGGGGTGCCACCCGGTCAGGGACGTAGAGGTGCATCCGCAGGTTGCTGGGGTTCGTCCCGAAGCCGGTGACCTCCACCAGGGAGGCGGAGGACGCCGAGGACGCCGAGGACGCCGAGGACGCTGCCGAGGTCGTCAGCGCCAGGCCGAGCAGGAGGGGAAGGGCCGCGCAGACCACGCGCAGGGCCGTTCTCATCCGACCGCCTCCCGGTCCCGGCCCGGTCCGGCGTGGAACATCGCTGTCGGACATCGTCGATCTCCCTTCGGCTACGGCCGAACCCCGGAGCCCCTGACCGTCGTGGCCCCGGCGTTCGACGCCTCACGCTTGTCGCCGAAAGTTAAATTTATTCGCCGAAATTTTCAATCACGAGGCGGGGGACGGGCGCGCGTCCGCCACACGCCTTCCTTGCCGCGACGGTTTCCCGCAGGTGAGAAACACCTCCGGTGCCGAAAGCGGTACGGATGCCCCCGCCTCCTTCGATGAAAGTTTCCAGCCTTCCGCCTTCCGGGCCTCGCCGGAGATGTTCCGGGTGGCGTGCGGAGGAGGGGGCGTCGACGTACCCGAACGGATCGACGTTCAGCCGGGAACGGATTTCCACGGGCTTCCGGCGACGAGCCCGCCGTCGACGCGGATGCTCGTCCCGGAGATGAAGGAACCCGCGTCCGAGGCGAGGAGCAGGCACGCTCCGACCAGTTCCGAGGGCATTCCCGGTCTGCGCAGCGGACAGCGCTCCAGGATCCAGGAGGCGCGGTCGGTGTCCTCCCAGAGAGGCCGTGACAGCGAGGTCATCAGGAATCCGGGGGATATACAGTTCGCCCTGATGTTGTATTGGGCCCATTCGATGCACATCGTCTTGGTGACCTGCGCCAGGTCGGCCTTGTTGGCGCCGTAGACGGAGACCCCTTCGAGTCCGATCTCCATGTTGATCGACGTGACATTGATAATGGAACCGCCCCCTGTCGCCCGCATGACGAGCATCGCCTCACGGGCGAGGAAATACGCCGCCTTCAGATTCACATCCGAAATCTCGGTCCACAGTTCCGGGGTGACGTTCGCTATGGGCTCCCTGGTGTTGATGGCGGCGGCGTTCACCAGCACGTCGAGGGTGCCGAATTCCTTCCTGGCCGTGTCCGCGAGATTCCTGGGAGCGCGTGGATCCCGGAGATCGGCGGGTGAGGGAGAGGGCCGATGTAGTCGCGGTCGAACACGGCGAAGGAGACCCGCCCGGTGGTGAGCAACTCGCAACTCCGCTCGGCCAGCCACAACGACTTCTGGAGGGTGTCCACGCTGGCTATGATGCGGAAACTCTTGAGCGGGCTCCGGCGGCTTTCTATGCTGTTGTGGACCTCCGTGAAATACTTGTCCAGACCGGGATGTTCTCCCTTGGGCGGTGAAAGGTTCAGGGTGCTGACGGTGGTGGCTCCGACGGTGATGCCGACCAGCTTCTCAAGAAACTCCTCGCTGGTGGTGAAGACCTCGATTCCCCTCGCCGGTTGCCTGAGCAGCCGCTCCTGCCTTTCGCGGATGCCTTCGAGGCGCCCGTGGACATACCCGATGAAGGCCGCCAGGGTGCCCAGGAGATATCCGGCCACGAGATCGAGTGGTACGGGTATCGGCCGGGGGAGAAACAGGTTTATGACTCCGACAGGTAGCGCGACGATCGCAAACAGCCCTGACAGCCACATTGCGAGTTTTCCTGCCACGCGAGTCGCTTCGTCACGCAACGCGCCACCTGATCGTGTTGGTGTCCGGCCGATCGTCTGGCGATCAGGTTACGCCCGCACCACGATCCTTTGTAGGCCTATATCGCGGGTGCTCGGCGATGATTCGCGACATATCTGATGGATTTCATTAATCGGCCACGCTTTTTCTGGCCGGAATGCGTAGACGTAAGCAGATGTGAACAGATGCAAGCGGACAGGGATGATCTCGCTGAAGCCGGTGACGAGCCGGTGCCGGGTCAGCTCGTCACCGGCGAGTTCCTCGCCCTCGGGGCAGGCGTCGCCCGGGCGAGCGAGCGGTCAACCGGCCTCGCCCTGATCGAGCCTCTGCTCTCCCTGTCCCTCACGGGCTTCGCCACGCACCGGTCGCCGGACTCCGCTTCGGCCCGGCCTCCCCGGGAGCGTTTCAGGCGTTCGACGGGCGGCCGGTCGGCACGGTCGGGCTGAACCGTACGGGCAGGGCCTCCAGGCTGCGAACCCACAGCGAAGGGCGCCACCGCAGCGCGTCCGGTTTCACGGTGAGATAGACGTCGGGCAACCGGTCGAGGAGGACCTCCACGGCTGTCTTGGCGATGATCCCGCCGAGCTCGGGCGCGGGGAAGGGGCAACCGTACTCGCCGTGGCCGAAGGACAGATGCGCTCTGTTGGCGCCGGAGCCGGCATGGGCGGCCGGTTGCACCTGAGGATCGGCGTTGGCCGCGGCGACACCGAGCACCAGCATGTCGCCCCGGCGGATGCGCCGCCCGGCCAGCTCACAGTCCTGCACGGCCCAGCGCGAGGGCATGTTCGGCGAGGGCGGGTCCTTCCACAGGACGTCGTTCAGTGCCTCGCCGACACTGCTGCGGCCGCCCTGCAGGCTCATCGAGAAGTGGTCGTCCACCAGCATCAGCCGCAGGGTGCTGCCTATCCAGTTGGAGCAGTTGTCATGGGAGGAGATCAGCACCATGATCAGGTCCAGGACGATCTCCTCGTCGGTGAGCCGCGCGGAGTGTGCCAGCATGCGCGAGGTGAGGTCGTGGCCCGGCAGGGCGCGCTTGTCGGCGATGAGCCGGCTCACCTTGTCCAGAATGCGGGGAAGCGCCGCGGGGGCCTCCTCGCTCCCGCTCAGCACATGGTTGACGTCCTCGGCCAGCTCCGGCAGATCGGTCTCCGCCAGCCCGAACAGCCGGGTGATGACCTGAGCCGGAATCCGGTGGGCGTACCGGGAGACCAGGTCGGTCTGGCCGTCCCCGGAGAACTCGTCGATCGCGCGGTCGGCGACCTGCTCGCAGATCAGGGCCAGCTCGGTGCGGTCGACGCTGTCCAGCGCGTCGCTGATGGCACCGATCCGCCGCTGGTGCTCGGCCCCCTCGGCGTACATCACGGACGGTTGCCATGTCACGTACGGGCGCGCCGGCCAGTCTGGGGGGAGGTGGTCCTGCAGGTTCCAGCGCCTGGGATCGCGGCTGAACAACTGCGACTGGCTGGTGACATGGTGCAGCTCGCGATAGCCGATCACGTACCAGACGGGCATGCCGTCGAGGAGAACGGGGACGACGGGTCCGTGCTCGCGGCGCATCTCCTGGAACAGCGCGGTCGGATCGTCGCCGATCAGTGACGCGTGCAGCCGTACGGCATCGGCGTGGTCGGCGTATCCCTCCAGCGGCTCCCGTTCTCGCTCGGGATGCTGCGATGCGGGCGAGGCGGCGGACGGGTCTGCGGAGTCGGGCAGGGGAGGGGAGTTCGTCACGGCATGCTCTCTCGGGCGGGCGACTGGTCGTAGGTGCGGGTGAGGTGCTCGATGAGCGTGATCAGCACGTGCTTGGCCGAGGACCGCTCTCTCGCGTCGCAGTCGATGAGCGGGACCTCGGGTGACAGCGCCAGCGCCTCGCGCACCGAGTCCAGGGTGGGCCCGTCGGCGAAGCGGTTGACCGCGACGACGAACGGGGTCCGGTGGTGCTCCAGCCGGTCGATGGAATACCAGGAATCCTCCAGGCGGCGGGCGTCCACCAGGACGACCGCGCCCAGGCTGCCGGCGAACAACTGGTCCCACACGAACCAGAACCGCTGCTGACCGGGCGCGCCGAACAGGTAGAGCACCTTGCTCGCGTTCAGCGTGATCCGGCCGAAGTCGAAGGCCACCGTGGTGGTCGACTTGGTCCGTACCTGACTGGCGTCGTCGATGCCCACGCTCGCCTGGGTCATGACCTCCTCGGTGCTCAGCGGGCGGATCTCGCTCACCGAGCCGACCAGGGTCGTCTTTCCCGCCCCGAACCCGCCGACGATCACGATTTTCAGGGCGTCCGCGGCGGTCGTGCGTAGCGGCGTCCGCACGGCGGCCGCCATCTGGTCAGAGGTTGTGGAGGGCAACGAGCACCTGCCTCAGGATTTCGGGATCCGGTCGTCCGGCCTGTGTGGCGACCGACGGATGACGGACGGTGATGCGACCGGTGTCCAGCAG
This sequence comes from Streptosporangium vulgare, assembly GCF_042428775.1. NCBI lineage: Bacteria > Bacillati > Actinomycetota > Actinomycetes > Streptosporangiales > Streptosporangiaceae > Streptosporangium > Streptosporangium vulgare. The sequence goes on from NZ_JBHMBS010000019.1 coordinate 5,719, forward strand.
GTCGCGCAGCAGGATCTTCACCACGCTGACCGGCAGTCGCAGTTCCGCCGAGATCTCCACCACCGCCGTCGGCCGCTGGGCCATCCGCAGGATCTTGACGTGCTCGGACTGCATACCGGGGGTGGGGGCGCACTCGCTGACGATGAGGGAGACGGAGTCGAAGGTTTTCTCATCGGCGCTGGTACGCCCCCCGGTGACCGTGTAGAGCCGGTCAGGGTCTTCTCGGTCGATGGCTCGCCGTGTCATCCGCGCTCGTCGCTGTTCTCCGTCTGCCGCGGTGCCGCGGTGAGGTACACCCCGATCTGCTCCACCAGTTCGTTCATGTTGTGCGCGATGAGCCCCACCTCGCCGTCCTCCTCGGCCAACACGGCCAGGTGGGCGCCGTCCCCGGCCGGCACGATGAGCAGCAGTCCGCCGGCGAACTCCACCATCGCCTGCCCCGCTCCGATGCCGTCCCCGAACTCGGCGGAGGCGCTCAGCGAGAGGCTCTGGATCCCGGCGGCCAGGGCGGAGAGCTGGTCGGCCCCGTCCCGGCCGAGGCCGGCGGTGAAGCACATCTTCAGGCCGTCCCTGGTCAGCACCAGCACATGCCTGATCCCCGGGGTCTTCTTCTTGAGGTTCTCCAGTAGCCAGTCGAAGTCACGATCGGTGGTGTGCGAAGCGTCGGTTGTGCTCATAGAAACGACGGGGTGCCCCTTCGGCGCGGGAGGGACGGCCCCTGCCTCCTCATCTGTGAATCCAAAGGTGTCCGGTGGTCGGCGGACGTGTGTCAAGAGTCGCCCGGAGCCGGGGAAGGGGCCGGGGGAGGGGCCGGGGAGGAGGTACGCCCACGGCCGCCGGCCTGGCGGAACGCGGCGAACCTCGCGGCCGAGTCACGCCCCTCGCGCGCGGGCTTGGCCGGCGGTGCCTGCCGCGCCCTGGTCGCCTCGGCCAGCGTCTGCCCCCGGCGCCGCCTGGGCAGCAGATCCTCGGACTCGTCGGCAGGCCCCTCCTGCGTGGGTACGGCCGGTGCCGGCACGGTGGCCTGCACGGCGGCCCGAACGGGGCGGCGGACCGGCGCCTCGGCGCCGGGCGGCACGGTGACCTGCAGGGGCTGCGTGATCAGCAGGCGCGGGATCAGCATCACGACCCCCATGCCACCGCGGGCGGACGACCGGAAGCTGACCGTCAGGCCGTACTTGTCGACCAGGCGTCCCACGACCGCCAGACCCAGGCGGGTACCGGACAGCGTCCGCAGGTCGAGCGGCTCGGACACGAGCCTGGTGGCGTGCTGCCGCTCGCGCGTGCGCATCCCCAGGCCACTGTCCTCGATCGTGATGACGACGCCGGCGTCCTCCTCGTCCACGTACACGTGGACCTCGGTGCCGTGCGCCGAGAACGTGGCGGCGTTGTCCATCAACTCGGCCAGCGCGTGCATCACGCCCTCGGCCGCGTATCCCGCGACGGCGGCGGTGCTGGTGGAGTGCAGACGGATGCGCCGGTAGCCGCCGATGCGGCCCATCGCGCCGCGCAGGACGCTCTCCACGACGATCGGCCGGGTCCACCGCCGCCCGGAACGGCCGCCGCTCAGCAGCGCGACGTTGTCCGCCAGCCGGCTCACCTGGGAGATGCGGTGGTCCAGGTCCAGCAGGTCGGCGAACACCTCCTCGTCCTCGCCGTACTGCTCCTCCAGCTCGCGCAGCCGGGCGAGCAGGCTGGTGGCCTGTGCCTGTACCCGGGCCGCGGCCCCGGCGCACGCCGCCATCACGGCGCTGCCCCTGCGCTCGCTCTCGGAGAGCTGTCGTGCCGTCTCGCGCAGCAGGTCGCGCAGCGGTTCGTGCTCCGGCTGGGGTATCCCGGCCAGTGCGGTGCTCACCGACATCCGGTTCGTCTGGATCCGCCTGACCAGTTCCGGCAGCGTGTCGTCGACCAGCCGGGAGATCTCGTCCTCGGTCGTCTCACGGGACGCCTGGGCGACGGCGCGCTCGCGTTCGAGCAGTTCGAGCTCGTGCCCGGCCGCGCCGAGCAGGTGCCGCAGCGGGCCGTCCGGAGGCTGCGGCATCTGGGAGAGCGCGTCGGCGACCGAGGCGCCGTCCCGCACCTGACGTCCCAGCGAGGGCAGCGTCTCCTCGGCCATCCGCAGCGTTTCCCGCTCCAGCCAGGTGAACCGCGCGTCGGCCCACTCGGCCTGCTCACGCAACCGGCGACCGGTGCCGGAGTAGTGGGCGACGGCCGCGGCGGCGCCGGACAGCAGTACGGCCGAGATCCCGCCGACGAGCGCCATCAGCCCTCTGGCCGCGTAAGGGGCGGCGGACAGCGCCCACAACCACGCGCAGGCCGTAATGATCATGGTGCCGAGGGAGGCGAGGACCACCAGTTCCCTCGGTGAGAACCTTCTCCGCGCCCGGTGGGGTGCATCTACTGACATCGGCGTCCTCGGGAGTGGCGGCAGAGCATGAAAAGGCCGCGTCGAACCTGCTGTTCCCCCTGTAAGACGGGACGGCCATGCGGTGCCGTTCAACAGCAGAGCGTGAACAGGCAGACACCGTAGCACCATGACTGCGACCAAGAACAGACAGTCACTCTCGAACCATGTGTTTCAGTTTTAATCAACCATTAGTCAATGCATCCATTGACTAATGCTCCCTATTTGGACATTTATGGATATATGGTGACGATCTTCCGTGGGGGTTCGAGGTACGCGGCGTTGTAGGCGAAGACACCTCGACCGCCGGCGACGGCGCGACGGGTCACCGGCTGGTTCGGGAAGTGGGCTGGACATCTCGCGACGGTAGTCGCCAGCGGGCCCAGACCGTTTTGCCGGGGCGGTTGGGGAGGGGGGTGACGCCGGTGTCGTGGGCGAGGGCCCTGACGATGGCCAGCCCGCGGCCGTGCGGGGACTCGGGGTCCAGGGCGAGGTGGCGTGGCCGTCCGGGACCCCGGTCGGTGACCTGGACCTGGAACTCGTCCGGGCTCGCCCACAGGGAGAGCCTGACCACGGGTTCGCCGTGGACGATCGCGTTGGCGAGCAGTTCGCCGACCACCAGGACGACGTCGTCGACGAGGTGGTGCAGTGCCCAGGCGGCGAGGGTCTCGCCCGCCATGGCGCGGGCCTTGCCGACGATCGGCAGGTCGTGCGGCAGGTCCCAGTAGACGGTGCGCGGGTCGTCCGGGAGGTGTCGATCGGCTGACGCCCGCGGGCCGTACGGGGGGTCCGGGGGGTGTGGTGTGTCAGGGGTCTCGGGCATGGTCCCTCCTCGGGGTGGCGGTGTGCTGTGTTCGGCCTCGCGCATCAGGTCGCGTAGTTCGTCGGCGGTGCGGGCCCGCACGATCAGGGGTGCGGAGGCGGGCCAGACGGCGACGGCGTGGAAGTGCCGGGTGCCGGGGCCGTACCAGACGGTCCAGGCGGGCTCGACCTGGTCGAGCTGCTCGGCGGCGGCGCGCTCGGCCGGGTCCCAGGGCCGGGAGCCGACCTGCTCGGAGGCTGTCCCGCGCCGGTGCCGTCCGCTCTGCCGGGGCTGGGGCTCGCGTCCGTTCACGCCGTCGCCCCCCGCCGGTGCGGGGCGTGCTTGCCGGGGGTACGGGGACCCGGCGACCGTCCTCGCCGGTACGGCACGGCGACGACCGTGACCCCGGCCTGCTCCGGACGCCGGTGCCGGCCGGGGGAGACCTCCGGGAGTCGCACCGGGGAAACGGCGGGAGGTGTGGGGCCGGGGATCGAACGGATGGGCGCCGCGACCGGCGGGCGGCCGGAGAGGCCGAGGCGGCGGCGGACGGTCATCCGGGCGTGCACCTGGGCGGGGGTGGGCTGCTCCCAGTGGTGGCGGGCGCGGTGGGGGAGGCTGGCGGCCTCGTGCGCGTACGGGGGATGACCGCACCAGCGACAGCCGAGGGGCATCGGCGGTTGGTCTGCGTGCCAACGGACCCTGATGGGCCTGGGGTTTCCTCTAGGGTGATGCATCAGATCGGACCTCCTACGTCCGGTCGAGGGACTCGTCCCGGCGTGCGATGCCGTGGCGGGTCCCGCTTTCGTTTCTGGGGCGAGGACTGTGTTTCCGGGGTGGAGCGGTGCTGTCCGGGTGTTCGTACCTGCGTCAGGCGATTTCCGCTCGTCCGGTCAGGGCTTGCCGGAGGGTGACAGGTCTGTATCCGGCGAATGCCTGAACTACCTGTCGATGTCGCATGTTCTGGCACCTCGACGTCATTTCTCGTTCTCTTTTCCGGACATAGCGAATTATTTTGGGGACAGGCTTGCCGAGGTCTTTTGGTGCATGTGGTAAGAGGGCTTATCTGATGGTTTTCTCGCTCCATCCATCCCTTCACAGGATGCCCTCGACCGGCTACGTTGGGTATCGAAACTCCCCGCACACCACCAGGACACTTTGTAGTGGACTGTGTTTTTCTGTGTTGCCGGAGTAGCGCCCCCACAGGACGGAGCTGAAAATGTCCGTTTTCCATGAACCCGATCCATCCATGAAGCCTCTGGTTCTTTTGGGGGCTGAACTTCGCAAACACCGAAAAAGAACTGGTATCTCCATAGAGCGTCTGGCGGAGGTCATCCAGTTCAGCGCGAGCCTGATCGGCTTCATTGAGCGAGGTCAGCGCAGGGCCGGCCGGAACTTCATGGAGCGCTATGACGAGGCCGTGGGCGCGGGCGGGGAACTCGTTCGACTCTGGGAGCACATCACCCGCTCGGCGAGCCCTCGATGGTTCCGCGGGTGGCTGGACATCGAGCAGGAGGCGCATTCCCTGCACACCTGGGAACCGCTCGTCGTTCCAGGTCTGCTCCAGACCGAGGAATACGCGCGGGCGGTTATTCGCGGCGAGCCCGGCATAACCGACAGGCAAATCGAGAAGGCTGTTACGGCTCGAATGGAGCGCCAAGAGATCTTCAGGCGCGCCACTCCACCGCTGTTTCGCGTGGTACTAGACGAAGGCGTTCTGCATCGCCTGGTCGGTAGCAAGGAAGTCATGCGTCGACAACTCGAACGCCTTGTGGAGGCGGTAGAGTCCCCGCGAATCGGCATCCAGATCATCCCCTCAAAGCTGGGGGTGATGACGGGAATCCTCGGTAGCTTCGTGATCGCGCAGCTTTCAGGAAGTCCAGATACGGCGTATATCCAGTCCGCAATCCATGGGAACGTGACAGATCGTCCAGAAGATGTCGAAGCTATCCATAGCAGATATGACGCCTTGCGAGCCGAGGCGCAACCTCAACACATGTCCATCGAGTTGATCAGAGAGGCGGAGAAACTGTGGACCTGAGTGATGAGCTGGAGACCGCGGCCTGGCGTAAGGCCACCAAGAGCGGATCTGACCAGGGCAACTGCCTGGAGGTGGCTCCGTTGTCGGGTGGTCGGGTGGGCCTGCGGGACACCGAGGCTCCCGAGCGGGCGCCGTTCGTGGTGAGTGCGAGCGTGTGGGACGCCTTCGTGGACGGCGCCAAGAAGGGCGAGTTCGACTTCTGACGCCACTCCTGAAAACGACGGAAGCCCTCGGCCACCTGGCCGAGGACTTCCGTCGTCGTATGGGCTATGCCACGGTGTATTCGACGTCGCCGAAGTCGGCCACCACGCGCAGCCGCCCGCCGAGGGCCTCGACATAGGAACGCAGGGTCGCCACCTCGACACGGTCGACCTCCCCGTGTTCGATGGCCGAGACCCTTGGGCCGGAAACCCCCATGGTGGTGGCCACATCCCGCTGGGTCAGATCCTGCTCACGCCTGATCTCCGCGAGCTTGTGCGCCCTGACCTCAGCGGCGAGCTGCTCCATCGCGGCGGACTTCTCGTCATCCGATCGCACAGGTAGTCCCGCAGCCTGGCGTCGCTCCCGCGCCCGCTGCTTCACCTCGTCCCAGTTGACCGCGCTCATTCGTACTCCCTGCTAGCCAGCTCCGCTATGTGCTCGGCGTACCGTTTCTCCGCCATCGGTACGTTCGTGTCATACCAATGGTCCCAGTTACCGGCCTTGTCGCCCGCGACCAGAAGTACTGCCCGGCGAATCGGGTCGAATGCGAACAGAATGCGGATCTCGCTTCCTTTTGAAGAACCGGGTCGTAACTCTTTCAAATGGTGGTTGTCGGCTCCCTTGATGCGATCCACCAGCGGTCGGCCAAGGGGCGGCCCGGTCTGCGCCAGCATGTCTATGGCGTTTTCAACCTGCTCGGCGCTGTCCCAGTCGTCCTGGCATAACCGGTCGTACCAGTCGGCGACCTCGGCAACCAGTACGACCTGCCATCCAGCTCCATCCATAGCTTAACCCTGGCATTAAGATGGCAGCAAGGAGGCGCTTTTCTGATCACAGGGCCGCTCGCGGAGGGGCGTCTTCGGGGGGCCAGGTGGTGAGGTCGTCTTCGCTGAGGTGTAGGCGGTCGCGGGTCTGGATGAGGAAGCCTTCGTGAATGTCGGCAGGGCTGGCGCCGTAGACGTGGTCGAACTCGTCGTGCCACTGGCGGACCCAGGGCAGGATCTCGCAGAGCCCGGCGAGCAGCGGGGTCAGTCGGTCGGTGTCCCAGCCGTGGTTCTGCTGACCACGGAGGCTAGCGGTCGCTCCACCTGATCTCGTAGGGCCCGAGGGCGAACTCCCCGCCGTCCACGGTCGTGGTGACCTTCGCCTTGGTGGTGTTGACCATCAGCAGTCGCCGTGGCTGGGCGAGCACCCGGACCCCGGGATCGGAGGAGGTGACCTTCTCCAGCTCGGCTCCGGCCGGGAACCAGGTGGCGAAGTCGCTCACCAGCTTGCCGGTGGGGAGCATGGCGCCGGTCTTCGGGTCCCACATGCACCCCTGGCAGGCGCCCGCCTTGGCCTGCGGGTTCCAGTACAGCGCGGTGGCGGCGCCGCTCTCGGCGAACTCGATCATCGAGGCGGCCTGGACGGCGAGCCGCATCGGCTCGGGCCAGGTGGTCTTGTCCTCGGGGACGAAGTACCACTCCGACCACCAGACCGGCATGTCGCCGGTCCTCTCCCGCAGCCAGGTGGTGACCGCGCCGAACTTGCTCAGCGCTCCGAACGCGTCGGGCAGCATCTCGTGGGCGTCGGTCAGCGAGGCGCCGTCGACCACGACGAAGTCGGCGCCCTTCTTGTTCTCGAACCAGTACTCGAAGGCGTCCAGGGCGTTCTGGTTGACGACCCCCCACGGCCCCCGCAGCTCGGACTTGCCCGTCCTGTTGCTGTCGAAGCCGAGGTAGGGCCCGCCGACCTGGGCGTCGGGCCGGACCGCCTTCACCGCGTCGTAGACCTTGTTGTAGAGCGTGGTGTAGCCCTTGAAGTCCGCGGGCTTGGAGTGGTCCTTCCAGAAGCCCTTGAACTCGTTCCAGACCATGAAGTACTTGACGTCGCGATACCTGGTGGCGACGGCCGCCGACAGCTTGGCGAAGTCGTCGAAGTGCTCGGGGTAGGGGGCGTCCTCCAGGTGCTCGTCCCAGCCCGCGTCCGAGGTCGGGCCCTCGGGGCCGCCCTTCATCCAGTCGGGGGCGCAGCAGAGCGTGATGACCTGCGTGCCGCCGGACTTCCTCATCAGGTTCGTCCGGCTGTCGAGGTCCTCCCAGTAGAACTCCCGCGGCCGAGGCTGGGGGTTGAGCGCCCCGAACCCCATGATGTGCTGGTTCTGCAGCATCGGGGTCCGCGCGAGAGCCCCGGCCACGACCTGCTCGAACTCCTCGGTGACGTTGTTGGCGCTCACCCCCGTGTGGGTGAACCCCCAGCGGGGCCACGCGGGGTCGACCGGCGGCGCCTTCTGGATCGTGGTCGCGGGCGCCGTCGGTGAGGCGGTGGCCGACTGTCGTACGACGGGAACCTCCCGGCCGGCGGTGTCGGCGGAGGAGCAGCCCGCCGCCACCAGTGCCATCGCGACGACTCCCGCGGCCGAGGCGATCATCCGTTCAGGACGCCACCACGCCGATGCTCCACTACCTGATGACACCTGGTCCCCGCTCGATCTTGGCCGTCTGCTTTGCCCAGAGCGTTCCACAGGCGAGGTAAGAGCGGCGTATAGCGACGTGGTTCGCCGGCCAATATCATGGCCGATCACCCTGGAAGGAAGCCCGAAGCCCTCTATGAGGATCATCCTCCCGACGGCCAGGTAGTCGTACTGATCCAGCGGCGGTGCCAGATGGGCCGGGTAGCGGCGTGACCGCGCGGTCACCATGTGAATTTATTTGATTACCCTGTGTCCTGATTCGGGTTGACGGTAACCGTGGCGACGTTGCCCTAGTAAACATTCCGATGTGGATTTAGGCATTAATGGCTATATGTCCAATAAGTGGCAATTTGGCGGGAATGGGGGCTGTGAACAGGCGGTATGAGCTGTTGGTGCGCATATCTGGTCGGCTCATCCATCCCGATCAGGAGGTCGCCATGAAGCGGGAACTTCTCGCCTCCGGGCTGAGCGCGCTGATGTCGAGCACGCTTCCCGCCGTCGCGGGGGCGGCTGTCGATTTCGTGCCCGGCCCCACGGCCTCGCCGTCCGCGGGCCACACGTCAACGCCTTCGGCCGGCATGAGAGGCAAGCCTGTCGGCCCCGGCTGTTCGGCCCTGCCGTCCACCGGCAAAGGCAGCCCCGGCAACGCGGCTTTCGACCAGCTACCGCCGGCCGCGCTCAAGAAGCTGCTGGCCGACAGGAAACAGCTGACCAAGCTGCTGAGCTACCACGTGGTCGAGGGCGGGAAGGCCCCGTCCCAGCTGGTCGGGGCCCCGCTGAAGACCATGCAGGGCGGCCGGATCACCGTCAAGGGCTCCGGCCAGGACTACATCGTCTCCGGCAGGGCCAAGGTGGTCTGCGGTGACATCGCCACCAAGAACGCCACCATCTACATCATCGACAAGGTGCTGACACCTCACTCGAAGTGAACCCGTGGGCGCTCGCGGTGGACATGAATCCTCCCCGGGGTTCCGCGGTCGCGTGCCGGTGAACGTGGCTTACCGCGTCGGCGCGGACACTCCGTAAGCCGGGGCCGAGTCTGGAAACCGTCCGAAGGATCCCGTGCGGGTGAGGCGACGTCGGCCGGAGCGCACGCCGACGCCCTGGGCGCGGAGATCCGCGTCCTGGGGCGGGCCGCGCTGTGGCCGGTCACCCGGCGAGAAGGCGGCAGTGGAGGCGGAATTAACCTCAAACCATCTTAAAAGCGACAAACTAGATTATATCTGGCAAGATTTGAGATTGGAGCTACGGCGACCACATCTCAAAACATGTACCTTATGTATAAATATCATATAAATTTTACCCTAAAGTTATTGGATGCGTAGAATGCATTGATTTGGGGTCTTGACGAAGATGCGTCCTCTGGTGAAGATTCTTGCCAATTGCGTACTTTCTGCCGGGATGCCCCAATACCCGGAGGTGTGCGCCAACTGGAGGCATCTCTCATGAGGAGTTCTCTCGATGGCAGGAGACTCGGCCGTATCGCGGTCGTGCTCGCCCTTCCCATTGCCCTGAGCTTCAGTTCGTTCCCCGTTCTCGCCGAGCCGTCCCCACCGGCCAGCGAGGTCGCCCCCGACCATCAGTCCAGCACCGAACAGAACGGTGTGGCGCTGCTGCGCGTCATCGTCCCCGACGAGGCCGGCATCGACCGGCTCAACTCCATGGGCGTCGACCTCGCGGAGTACAAGAAGCCCGTCGACGGCGGGTTCGAGATGCACGCGGTGCTGAGCCCAGAGGAGGCTCAGAACCTCCGCGATCTCGGCTTCAACATCGTCGGCAAGATCTCCGACCAGACTGAGGTCGCCGACAACTCGATCCAGCGGCGGAGTGCCGTCGCGGCCGAGGCCCAGGCGGCGGCGGAGGTCGACACGCTGACCCCGCTCCGCGCCGAGTGGTTCACCAGCCTCGACAACCAGAACTTCCTGTCGGTCGAGGTGAAGTCGAGCGCCATCGACGCGGCGACGGTGCTCACCGTCGCCTGGGACAGCGGCAAGGACACCGCCCCCGACTCGGGCGGCACCGCGACGATGTCGCGCTTCACCGACGCCGGCCAGTACATGTACCACCGGTTCAGCTCGCCGCTGGCCCTGACCGCGATTCCCACCCAGGTCACGATCACCAGCAACCGGGGTGGTTCGGCCACGGTTCCGGTGACCAAGTGGCTGGGTGAGAAGCGCAAGGCCCCGAAGAAGCACTACGTCGCGGACTTCGTCGACCGCTACATGGACCCGACCGAGGTGACCAACCGGATCTCGGGCCTGGCCCGGGAGTTCCCGAAGATCTCGCAGATCATCGATCTGCCGCACAAGACGAACGGCTACCGCCGGGCGGCGCAGGCGCAGTTCGGCACGGTCGCGGCGAGCACGTTCTACGTGACCTCGAAGGCGTACGGGCACGAGGGCGGCAACGACATCAGCGTGGCGCTGGTGAAGCCGGACACCGCCTCAGCCGCGCTGAGCGTGTCGGTGAGCGGCAAGGACGTCGTGGTCAACCTCGGCACGGACGCGTCCTCCGCGATCAGCAGCACCGCCAAGGCTGTGGTGGACGCGCTCAACGGCAATGCCGCGGCGTCGGCGCTGCTGACCGCCGCCACCTACCGGGGCAACGCGGGTGCCGGTCTTGTCGCCGCGGCCGCGGCGACGAAGCTGACCGACAACCTGAAGGCGCCGGCGACCATCTCGCGCGATCCGTTCCAGATGAAGGCGCTGCGCATCGGCAAGCAGCGCGACGGCTCGAAGGTCGGCGTGTTCCTCTACTGTCAGGAGCACGCCCGCGAATGGGTGACCCCGCTGACCTGTGTGGAGACCGCCGAGAGGCTGCTGCGCAACTACGCCCGTGACGGGGAGACCAAGAAGCTGGTCGACAACCTCGACATCTTCATCATGCCCACGTCCAACCCCGACGGCGGGCACTACAGCGTCTACGACTACAACATGCAGCGCAAGACCATGACCAACCACTGCCCGGTCAACGCGGCCGACCCCGCGAACCGCAACGCCTGGGGTGTGGACCTGAACCGCAACTTCTCGGTCGGTTCCGTCTTCGACGGCTACAGCGGCGCCTCGACCACCTGCACCAGCGGCACCTACGCGGGCCCGGCCGAGCTGTCGGAGCCGGAGGCGCGCAACGAGGTCTGGCTCACCACCCAGTACCCGAACATCAAGTTCGCGATGAACACGCACTCCTACGGCGGCTACTTCATGTGGGCTCCGGGCGCGTACAAGTCCGCGGGTCGTGAGACGCTGCCGCGGCCCGACTTCGGTACGGAGAACTTCTTCTGGAGTGCCTCCAACCACATCCTCTCCAGCGTCCAGTCCTGGCGCGGCAACGGTATCTGGCCGGGCCGCACCGGTCCGATACCGGACGTGCTGTACTCCGCGGCCGGCAACAGCGCCGACGAGCACTGGTACAACCGGGGCATCATCGGCTGGAGCTTCGAGGTCGGCGCGGACGTCTACAACCCGCAGACCAAGCGTTTCGAGGCGGTCGGCTTCCAGCCGCCGTTCGCCGAGGGCCACGAGGAGGCGATGGAGTTCTCGTCCGGCCAGATCGGCATCCTGGAAGTGGCCCGTGAGTACGCCGACGACAGGAAGAGACCCGACTCCAAGGTGAAGGTGACCGACCGGACCGAAACGTCGACCACGTTCACCTTCGAGGTCGACGGGCCCGCCAACGTCTACTACACCCTGGACGGCAGCCGGCCCACGCTGAACTCCACCAAGCTTCTCGCCGCGGGAATGCGCGAGGGCTCCCAGCAGATCACGCTCGACAAGACCTCCGACGTCCACTGGTTCGCCGTGGACATCGCGGGCAACGTGGAGGGCAACTACAAGCCCGACGGCAACGGCAACAACTACCGCAAGGAGAAGGTGGAGGTCCGTAAGCTCGGCTGACCTCCTGAGATGTTCGTGCGGCCGCCGGTCCACCGACCGGCGGCCGTTCGGCGCTCTCCTCGCGCCGGGGAGGGCGCCTAATGGCCGATTTTGAAGGCGGCCATCGGGATGTGCAGCCAGGTGGGCCGGTTGCGGGACTCGTACACCACCTCGTAGGCGGCCTTGTCGAGTTCCAGGGCGCGCAGCAGGACGGCGTCCTCGGCGCGCAGGTGGCCGCCTCCGGCGGAGTAGCCCGCGAGGAAGGAGGAGCGGTTGAGCTCGGCCCACTCCACCGCGCGGGGGCGGAGCTCGTCGGCGTTGGAGTGGTCGGCCAGCAGGTGGCGGGCGGCGTAGTCGAAGGAGCGGAGCATCCCGGCCACGTCCCGCAGCGGGGAGGACAGCGCTCGGCGCTCGGCGATGGGCTGGCCCGGCTCGCCCTCGAAGTCGAGGATGATCCAGTCGTTGGTGGTGCGCATCACCTGGCCGAGGTGGTAGTCGCCGTGGACGCGCTGGACGGGCATCTCCCCGGCCACGTCCGAGACGCGCTGGTAGGCCTCCTCGGCGGCGTGGGCGTGCTCGCCGAGAGCGGGTACCTCGGCCACCGCGACGGTCAGGCGGCGGCGGAACTCCTCGACCATCCGCTTGACCTCCTGCGACTCGATCACGTCGGTCGGGAAGGCGGCGGCCATCTCCTGGTGGACCGTGGCGGTGGTCACCCCCAGGCGGTAGGCCTCGGAGCTGAAGTCGCCGCCCGCGTCGGAGGCCGAGGGTTCGAGGGAGCCGTACAGGTCGCGGACGCTGGCCAGGGCGAGGGCCCAGCCGTCGTTGGCGTTCGACAGGAACTGCTGGGTCATCGCCAGCGTGGTGGTCTCGCCGTCGAGGTCGGTCTCGATCCAGCCGTACGGCTGGGCGATGTGCGTGCCGTCGCGGCGGGCCAGCGCGGTGACGATCTCCAGCTCGGGGTTCACCCCGGCGGTGAGGCGGCGGAACAGCTTGCAGATGTAGGTGTCGCCGTACACCAGTGAGGTGTTGGACTGCTCGGCGCCGAGGACCAGGCTGCGCTTGGAGGTGTCGATCTCCACCCCGTCGAGGTGGCGGAAGCGGAGCGCGCCCAGGTCGCGGTCCGCGGCCATGCCTTCGAGCAGGGCGGCGGTGAGATCGGCGTCGTAGGCGGCGTCGTAGTAGCCGCCGCCGATGTGGGCCGGTTTGAACCGGGCCCACTCCGGTGCCTCGCTGCCGAGCAGCAACTGGTAGCGGTCGCGCGCCCCCGACTGGTGAACGGAGATGATCAGGTGGCGCAGGCGTGGTGACAGCTCCACGTCCGAGTCGACGGTGAGATCGTCGATCGGGCGCCCCTTACCGGCGAACCATCGTTGATGGGTGATCCAACCGGTAAGGAGCTCCGTCAACACGGCTTTACGCCTCCTGGGATGCGGGTGGCAGGGTGAACCAGTAGAACCCATGCCCAGGAAGAGTCAAAAGATACGGAAGCTCGCCAATCGATGGGAAAGGCACCCCTCCCATCGTCTCCACGGGGACCGTTCCCTCGAAGCGGCGAAGATCGAGCTCCACCGGCTGCGGGAACCGGGACAGGTTGTTGACGCACAGCATCCGGTCGTCGCCGAGCTCGCGCACGAAGGCGAGGACGCTCGGGTTGGACGAGTTCAGCTCGGTGAACTCGCCCAGGCCGAAGACCGGGTGACGCTTGCGGATGTCGATCATCCGCTTGGTCCAGTGCAGCAGTGAGCCCGCGCTCCGCTGCTGCGCCTCGACGTTGAGCGCCTGGTAGCCGTAGATCGGGTCCATGATCACCGGGAGGTACAGGCGGCCCGGGTCGCAGTCGGAGAATCCCGCGTTGCGGTCGGGGCTCCACTGCATGGGGGTGCGCACGCCGTCGCGGTCGCCCAGCCAGATGTTGTCGCCCATCCCGATCTCGTCGCCGTAGTACAGCACCGGGGATCCAGGAAGGGAGAGCAGTAACGCGGTGAACAGCTCGATCTGGTTGCGGTCGTTCTCCAGCAGCGGGGCGAGCCGCCGCCGGATGCCGACGTTGGCGCGCATCCGGGGGTCCTTGGCGTACTCCGAGTACATGTAGTCGCGCTCGTCGTCCGTCACCATTTCGAGGGTGAGCTCGTCGTGGTTGCGCAGGAAGATGCCCCACTGGCAGTTCTCCGGGATCTTCGGCGTCTGGGCCATGATCTCGGAGATGGGATAGCGCGACTCCCGCCTGACCGCCATGAAGATGCGCGGCATCAGCGGGAAGTGGAACGCCATGTGGCACTCGTCACCCCCGGTGGCGGAGTCGCCGAAGTACTCGACCACGTCGGCGGGCCACTGGTTGGCCTCGGCGAGCAGCACCCGGTCGGGGTAGAGCCGGTCGATCTCGGCCCTGACCCGCTTCAGGTACTCGTGGGTGCGGGGCAGGTTCTCGCAGTTGGTGCCGTCCTGCTCGAAGAGGTAGGGGATGGCGTCCATGCGGAAGCCGTCGATGCCCAGGTCCAGCCAGAAGCGCAGCACCTCCAGCATCGCGTCCTGCACGTCCGGGTTCTCGTAGTTGAGGTCCGGCTGGTGGGAGAAGAAGCGGTGCCAGTAGTACTGGCCCCGGACCGGGTCGTGGGACCAGTTGGACGTCTCGGTGTCGATGAAGATGATCCGGGCGTCCTTGTAGAGCTCGTCGTTGTCGTTCCAGACGTAGAAGTCGCCGAACGGCCCCTCGGGGTCGTGGCGGGAGGCCTGGAACCACGGGTGCTGGTCGCTGGTGTGGTTCATCACCAGGTCGGCGATGACCCGCATGCCACGCTTGTGCGCCTCGTCGACCAGCTTCACGAAGTCTCCGAGATCGCCGAAATCAGGAAGGATCTTCATGAAGTCGGCGATGTCGTACCCGCCGTCGCGCAGCGGCGACTCGTACAGCGGAAGCAGCCAGAGGCAGTCGACACCGAGCCACTGGAGATAGTCCAGCTTCTGGATGAGACCGCGGATGTCTCCGGTGCCGTCGCCGTTGGAATCGGCGAAACCCCGGATGAGAACCTCGTAGAAGACAGCTCGCTTGAACCAGTACGGGTCGCGCGGCTTTTCCTCGTCGAAGGTGTTAGGAATTGGCTCAGGTAGCTGACTCACCAGTGACTCCCCGCTGTTCTGCCGGTATAGGCGTACCCGGCCGGCTCACCGCTGGTTCGCCGCCGCGGCACGCAGAGTGAAGACGTGCGCTGGGTGGATGTGGGGATCGAGGCGCACGTAGTTGTCCTGCCGCCAGCGATACGACTCGCCCGACAGTTCGTCGTCCACGACGAACTCGGCTTGCCAGTCGAGACCGAGGGCGGGCATGTCCAGCGACACCGTCGCCTCATGGGTGTTGTGCGGATCCAGGTTCACGACGACGAGGACAACGTCGCCCAGGCCGTGCCGTCGTGTGGCCGTGTCGTAGGCACCGGGCAACCGCTTGGAGAAGCAGATCACATCCGGGTTGTTGACGCTGTGAAACCGTAGATTACGCAGTTCCTGGAGCGCCGGGTGTGCTCTTCGGAACAAATTGAGTTGTGTGATGAACGGGGCGAGGCTACGACCTTCTCGCTCGGCCTCTACCCAATTGCGGGGTTTGTACTGATATTTCTCACTATCAAGGTATTCTTCGCTACCCGGTCTAACCGGTACATTCTCCGCAAGTTCATATCCGGCGTACACGCCCCACGTCGGCATCGCCGTGGCCGCGAGCACTGCTCTGATATAAAATGCCGGGACTCCCCCGTGCTGAAGGTATTCATGGAGAATGTCCGGAGTATTAACGAACACGTTGGGTCGCATGTAGTGCGACGTCTCGTGGGAGAGCTCGCCCAGATAGTCCTCGACGTCCGAGCGCGAGTTCTTCCACGTGTAGTACGTGTACGACTGGTGGAAGCCGACCTTGGCCAGCGTCCGCATCATCGCGGGGCGGGTGAAGGCCTCCGCCAGGAACAATACGTCAGGGTCGGTGGTGTGCACGTCGGCCAGCAGCTTCTCCCAGAAGGCCACCGGCTTGGTGTGGGGGTTGTCCACCCGGAAGATCCGCACCCCGTGGTCCATCCACAGCCGTACGACCCGCCTGATCTCCTCGTAGATCCCCTTGGGGTCCCTGTCGAAGTTCAGCGGGTAGATGTCCTGGTACTTCTTCGGAGGGTTCTCCGCGTACGCGATCGAGCCGTCGGCGCGGACGTTGAACCACTCCGGGTGCTCCTTGACCCACGGGTGGTCGGGCGCGCACTGCAGGGCGAGGTCGATGGCGACCTCCATGCCCAGCTCGCGGGTCTTGGCCACGAAGGCGTCGAAGTCCTCGAAGGTGCCCAGGTCGGGGTGGATGGCGTCGTGGCCGCCCTCCTCGGAGCCGATCGCCCAGGGGGAGCCGGGGTCGTACGGCTCGGGCGTCAGGGTGTTGTTGCGCCCCTTGCGGAAGCTGTGCCCGATCGGGTGGATCGGCGGCAGGTAGACGACGTCGAAGCCCATCTTCGCCACGGCGGGCAGCCGCTTGGCGGCGGTCTGGAAGGTCCCGGACTTGGGGGCGACGCCCTGCTCGATGATCGCGCCCTCGGAGCGCGGGAAGAACTCGTACCACGACCCGAACAGCGCCCTGCGGCGGTGTACCAGGACCGTGCGCGGGGCCGACCTCGTCACCAGGTCGCGCAGCGGGTGGGCGCGCAGCATCGCCGCCGTCTCCGGCATCTGGGCCACGGTGAACCGGGCGCGCGGGTCGATCTCGGGGTCGCGCAGCCGCGCCGCGACGGCCTGGAGCGCGGCCCGGTGCCCGCAGACGTGCTGCTGCGCGACCTTGGGGCGCTTCGCCGCCCGCGCCGCCGGGGTTCTGCCGCTCACCGGTCCGCCGGTCGCGACCGTCCCGCCGGCGGGGCCGGTCGACGGCCCGCAGTCGGCGGCACGCACCGCCCTCGCCGCACGGTCGAAGAGCCGGGCGCCCTCTTCGCACATCAGGTCGGCGTCCAGGTCACGCGGGATCTTGATGCCCGCGTCGTGCAACCAGGTGGCCACGGGATCGCTCCACGCCTCCACCCGGAAACGCCACTCACCCTCGGTGGGCAGCGTCACCTCCACGCCCCACCGGTCGGTGCCCGGGGCGAGCTCGCCCATGGGCAGCAGGGGGCCGCGCACGCCGCCGGGGCCGGTGAACACGACCCCTGCCGCGACCGCGTCGTGTCCCTCGCGGAACACGGTCGCGGAGATCTCGAAGGTCTCACCCGCGGCGGCCTTGGCGGGGCGGCGCCCGCAGTCGACCGTGGGGTGGATGTCCTGGATTGGGATTCGTCCGATCATCGCGTCTCAAGGTAGCGGCGGCACGCCCGGTACCGCCGGGGAAGTCAGCAAGGAAAGATCTTCGTTTTTTCAAGCATCCCCGGGCGGCCGGTCTCGGGGCAAGCGGAAGCCCCGCCCTGATGGGACGGCCGGGTCCCGAGGGCAGTACGTTCTGGCTCGTATCTCCGGTGCCCCAATAGTCCATCTTCATGCGTACGGATGGATAGAGTGCGGGACCTCTTACTCTTCCGCGAGTCGTCCTAACAGTCGATCACCTCTCTTTGATGTGTTTGGGGTGGATTGATAGCGGTGAGAGGGAGACGCGTGAGTGTTTGAGTCGCCCTCGTGGCGCTGAGTAACTAGGGTCTGGCACCGTGAGAGCAATCCGTAGGTTCACCGTCCGCACCGTCCTGCCGCCGGAGCTGGCCTCCCTCGGCGAGCTCGTCCTCAATCTGCGCTGGTCATGGCATCCGGAGACATTGGATCTGTTCGGCGAGGTCGATCCGGCCATCTGGGGGCGCGTCGGGTACGACCCCGTCGCCCTGCTGGGCGCCGTGGAGGCCGCCCGGCTGCGCGAGCTGGCCGCCGACCGCCGCTTCCTGAGGCGGCTCGCCGACGCCGCCGACGATCTCCGCGAGTACATGACCGCCCCCCGGTGGTACCAGACCATGTCCGACGCGCCCAAGGCCATCGCCTACTTCTCCCCGGAGTACGGCATCGCCGCGGCGCTGCCGCAGTACTCGGGCGGGCTCGGCATCCTCGCCGGTGACCACCTCAAGGCCGCGAGCGACCTCGGCGTGCCCATCCTCGCCGTCGGCCTGCTGTACCGCCACGGCTACTTCACCCAGTCCCTCTCGCCCGAGGGCTGGCAGCTGGAGCACTATCCCTCCCTCGACCCCGGCGGCCTGCCGCTCACCCTCCTGCGGGAGGAGGACGGCACCCCGGTACGCATCAAGATCAGCCTCCCCGAGCACCGCACGCTGCACGCCCAGGTCTGGGTGCTCCAGGTCGGCAGGGTGCCGCTGCTGCTGCTCGACTCCGACGTGGCGGAGAACGACAACGCCGCCCGCGACGTCACCGACCGCCTGTACGGCGGCGGCGGCGACCACCGGCTGCTCCAGGAGCTGCTGCTCGGCGTCGGCGGCGTCCGCGCCATCCGCGCCTACTGCCGGGCCACCGGGCACGCCGAGCCCGAGGTGTTCCACACCAACGAGGGCCACGCCGGCTTCCTCGGCCTGGAGCGCATCCGCGAGCTCACCGAGGCCAGGCTCTCCTTCGACGAGGCCCTGGAGGCGGTCCGGGCCGGGACCGTCTTCACCACGCACACCCCCGTGCCCGCCGGGATCGACCGCTTCCCGGCCGAGATGATCGGCCGCCAGTTCGGCGGCGAGAACGCCTGGCCCACGGTCCCCGTCGACCGCATCCTCGCGCTCGGCGCCGAGGAGGAGCCGGGCAAGTTCAACATGGCCGCGATGGGCATGCGGCTGGCCCAGCGGGTCAACGGCGTCTCCGAGCTGCACGGCGCCGTGAGCCGGGAGATGTTCCAGAGCCTGTGGCCGGGGTTCGACACCGAGGAGATCCCGATCGGGTTCATCACCAACGGTGTGCACGCCCCCACCTGGGTCGGCCGGGAGATCATGGAGCTGGCCGGCAAGGAGCTGCCCACCCTGGTCGACCGCGCCCAGGGCTGGGAGAGCATCGGCAAGATCTCCGACGGCGACGTCTGGGGCATCAGGGGACGGCTGCGCGAGAAGCTGGTCGTCGCCGCCCGCGCGCGGCTCCGCCAGTCGTGGATCAACCGGGGCGCCTCGCCGGCCGAGCTCGGCTGGATCGACGACGCCCTCGACCCCGAGGTGCTCACCATCGGCTTCGCCCGCCGGGTGCCCTCGTACAAGCGGCTCACCCTGATGCTGTCCGACCCCGACCGGCTCCGCGCGCTGCTGCTCGACCCCGTCAGGCCGGTGCAGATCGTGATCGCGGGCAAGGCCCACCCGGCCGACGAGGGCGGCAAGAAGCTCATCCAGCAGATCGTGAAGTTCGCCGACTCCGAGGACGTGCGGCACCGCATCGTCTTCCTGCCCGACTACGACATGGCCCTGGGCCAGCTGCTCGTCCAGGGCTGCGACGTGTGGATGAACAACCCGCTGCGCCCGCTGGAGGCGTGCGGCACGTCCGGGATGAAGGCCGCGCTCAACGGCGGGCTCAACCTGTCCATCCGCGACGGCTGGTGGGACGAGTGGTACGACGGCACCAACGGCTGGGCCATCCCCACCGCCGACGGCGTCGCCGACCCCGACCGCCGCGACGAGCTGGAGGCCGCCGCGCTGTACGACCTGATCGAGCACGAGGTGGCCGACCGGTTCTACGACCGGGCCGACGGGCTGCCCCGGCGCTGGCTGGAGATGGTCAGGCACACCCTCAACTCGCTCGGCCCCAAGGTGCTCGCCGGGCGGATGCTGCGCGACTACGTGGTCGACCTCTACGCCCCGGCCGCCAAGTCCGCCCGCGCCCTCTCCGGGGAGGGGTACGAGCAGGCCAGGAGCTTCGCGGCGTGGAAGCTCAAGGTCGGCAAGGCCTGGCCGGGCGTGCGGGTCGAGCACGTGGAGGCCTCGGGCCTGGGCGACAGCACCCCGGAGCTCGGCACGTCCCTGGAGCTGAAGGCCACCATCGCCCTCGGCGAGCTGGGGCCGGGGGACATCCGGGTCCAGGCGGCCTACGGCCGGGTCGGCGACCACGACGACCTGGCCGCCCCGTCCTACGCCGACCTCACGGTCGAGTC
Organism: Streptosporangium vulgare; assembly: GCF_042428775.1. Classification (NCBI taxonomy): domain Bacteria; kingdom Bacillati; phylum Actinomycetota; class Actinomycetes; order Streptosporangiales; family Streptosporangiaceae; genus Streptosporangium; species Streptosporangium vulgare. Next base: position 25,544 of record NZ_JBHMBS010000019.1, read on the forward strand.
CGAGGGCGACGACGGCAGGGCCGTCTTCGCCGGGACCATCCCCCTCGACCGCACCGGGCCCTTCGGCTACACCGTCCGGGTCGTCCCCGACCACCCGCTGGTGGCGTCGACCTCGGAGCTCGGCCTGGTCGCGGTGCCCGAGGAGCCCGTCGGCATGACCAACGGCACCCTGCGCTGACCGCGTGACCATCCGGCGCGCGCGCCGGATGGCGGGACCCCCGCGCTCCTCCCGGTCTCCGGTGGGGGCGCGGGGGTCCTCGCGTTCCCGGGAGGACGGGCGGGGCCGAGCGGACGCACAGGGCTTCGCGGGGCTTCACGAAGCCTTATGGAGCTTCGCGGACGACGTCGCGACACCGATGGGTCCGGAAGTGTCCGAGTACCGACACGCGGAGTGGTGCGATGGGTAGGGTTGAGCACTCGATCCCTGGCGCCCGAGAGAGGTTCCCGGCGCCGTGACCCCGGAGCGCGCCTGATCCCGCGGCGGCCCGGTGGCGCGTGGCCCGCGGAGGTCGGTGCCGCGGGCCACGCGGAGAGAAGACCCCGCCGTGAGGGGCGAGGGGTCAGGCGTTGGCCTCCAGGGCGGCGCGGACCGCCGACTCCAGGGCGCCCTCGATCCAGGAGTGCTTCAGCGAGGTGTGCTCGCCCGCGAAGTGCAGCCGTCCCACGGGGGTGGCGATGGCGGGGTGGATCTCGGTCATCTGGCCCGGCGTGAAGACGGCGGCCTCGCCGAAGGCGTAGCGGTTGCGCATCCAGCTCTGGGTCATGCCGTGGCCGGTGTAGAACTCGGAGATGCGCTCCCCGTGCACCTCCTGCAGCCCGCGCAGCGCGTAGCCGTAGCGCTCGTCGTCGTCCATGGAGTCCCAGCGGGTGGCGTCGTCGGCCCACGAGTAGCTGGCCAGCACGACGCCGCCCTCGCTGCCGGGCACCGGGTGGGAGGGGAAGTAGACGAACCGGTTGGCGTTGTCGGTGACCGACCCGCCGCCCGTCACGTGGGCCGCGGACCCCGGGCGGTAGCGGGGGCCGAGCTCCCGCTTCCAGTCACGCTCGTCGAACTCCCACCAGCGCCTGCGGAACTCCAGCAGCACCTTGGTCGCGGAGTCGTAGTGCAGCTCGATGATCGCGCGCCGCTTGGGGTACGGCAGCGCCGGGGCGATCTCCACGTGACGCAGCGCGGAGAACGGGATCGTGATGATCGCGAGGTCTCCCTCGAACGTCTCGCCCCTGCCCTGGCGCCTGAAGTCGGACTCGGTGCTGCCCGTCTCGGTGACCGTCTCGACGCGCACGCCCCGCGCGGTGTGCCGGATCCGCACGGCCCGCCGGTCCATCCGGATGTCGCCGCGCAGCCCCGGCGCCAGCCGGTACGGCAGCTCCCGGCTGCCGCCCTCCATCTCCCAGTAGGTCGCCGACGGGTTGACCAGGCTCCGGGTCAGGAAGGTGTGCATGAACGACAGCGGCAGCCGGGAGGTGAGGTTCTCCAGGGTGCCGATGGCGTCGATCGCCGCGTCGCTCAGCCGGGCGTGCTCGCGCAGGAAGCGGTTCATGGAGTAGTCGTCGAAGTCGTACAGGACGCGGGCCCAGCCCTCGATCAGCTCCGGCAGCGGCTTGTCGACCCGCGCCGAGCCGCGGACGACGGAGAAGTAGTCCCTGACCGGGTCGAGCGCGTCGTCCAGGATCTTCCCGGCGGTCCTGCCGTCCCGCAGCCCGAACGAGGCGTTGATCTCGCGCGGGTTCCTGGCGTACTCGTCGCGGCGCTGAGTGATGCCGTTGACCCGGATCAGGGTGTGGTTCGCCCGCTCCGGGGCGGTGAACTCCCCCCGGGACGGGCCGGAGCGCCAGGCCGGCCCGCGGCGCGGGGTGTAGACGACGGGCGGGACGGGACCGGTCGCCGCGTCGCCGGGCCGTACGTCGACGTTGTAGAACAGGCGCCGGGTGATGCCGAGCTTGTCGATGAGCGCCAGCGTGAGCGGGTGGAAGTCGGGGATGCGCATCGCCCCCGCCTCGGCGTACTGCGACCGGTCGGCGAAACCGGTCCGGAAGGTCTTGATCCGGCCGCCGATCCGGTTGCCGTTGGCCTCGATGACGGTGACCCGGTGCCCGGCCCGCTTCAGCAGCGTCGCGGCCACCAGCCCGGCGATCCCGGCGCCGACGACGAGGATCCTCTTGGGGGAGCGGGTCCTGGGCAGGCCGTTGTCGATCAGCACCTTGAGGTATTCGAGCTTGAGGTCCGAGCCGTCCTCGCCGACGAGCAGCAGGTCCCGGGCCACCCGGGTGCAGGTGTCCCAGCGCCTCGCGTCGCGCGGCTCCCGCCCGGTGCGCGCGGGGGCCGGATCCGCGAGCGAGACCGCCGCCGCGACCGCCGGTTCGACGGCCGAGCCGACCGCTCCCACGGCGCCCAGCCCGGCCAGTTTGGCGAACCCCCTCCGGTTCATACCTGACACAAGATCCTCCCTTTCGTAGTCACTTTAAGTAATTGAATGACTACTACCGGTTCAAGTTCAGGTGTGCCAGGGTCTTTCCGGTTGTGACTCCAACCGTTCGCGCGTGGCCCGTCTTTCGCGGCTTTTGTCGCGGGGGGTGGGTGGTCTCGTCCGTGAGGACGTGAGCCTCCGCCGGTGGGCGGCCTTGGAGGCGGTGGGTCGGGCGAACTTGGGCAAAGTCCCTTTTATGTGGCAAAACGCGACAATATACGTCTTTTGCATAGTTCTTTCTTGTATGTGGTGGGAATGGCTACATAGCCGACATCTTGTACATCCTGGAGAGAACAGTGGACGCTTGGACGTTCGAGGGCCAGCCGGGCGCGCTGGGGGACACCACGGTCACGCTGGTCGAGGGTGGCTCCTTCTGCGTGTGCGCCCGCAACGGCGACATCCTCCCCGGCGGGGCGCAGGGTGTTTACCACGCCGACACCCGGATCCTGTCGCGCTGGGAGCTGAGGGTGGACGAGCTGCCGGTGGAGGCGCTCAGGGTGCTCCCGGCCGAGCCGTACCACGCGACGTTCCTCGGCAAGGCGGCCCCCCGCCCCGGGCGGGCCGAGAGCAGCCTGCTCGTGGTCAGGGACCGCTACGTCGGCGGCGGCCTGCGCGAGGACCTCACCCTGCGCAACCTGGGGAGCGAGCCCGCCGGATGCGTGGTCGACATCCACGTCGCCTCCGACATGGCCGACCTGTTCGAGGTGAAGGCCAGCCGGATCCGGCACGTGACCGACGTGGAGATGACGTCCGACAGGACGGGACTGCTGATCGTCTCGGCCTGCCGCTCGCGCGGCACCAGGGTGGTGGCCGAGCCCGCGCCGTTCGCCGTGCCCGGCGTGCTCATCTTCCGCGTCGTCGTGCCCGAGCGGGGTGAGTGGACCGTCAGCCTCCAGGTCAACCCGATCCTGGAGGGCGAGGAGTCGCCCGCGTGGTTCTCCACCCACCGCCCGCTGGAGCACGCGGAGCCCGCCAGGCGCCGCGCCGACTGGGAGCGCCTCAGCCCGATCATCATCACCTCCGACCGCGTCCTGGCCCAGGTCCTGGAGCGCTCCAAGGAGGATCTGGGCGCGCTGCGGCTCTTCGAGGCCGGCGAGCCCGACGAGCCGCCGACGATCGCCGCGGGCGCGCCGTGGTTCATGACCCTGTTCGGCCGTGACTCGCTGCTGACCTCGTGGATGGCACTCCAGATGGACCAGTGCCTGGCGCTGGGCACCCTGCGGCGCCTGGCCAGGCTGCAGGGCACCGTCGACGACCCGCTGACCGAGGAGGAGCCGGGCAAGATCCTGCACGAGCTCCGTTTCGGCACGCAGACCGCCGCCTCGCCGCACGCGGGCCACGCCTACTACGGCTCGGTGGACTCGACCCCGCTGTTCGTGATGGTCATGGGCGAGCTGCGCCGGTGGGGCATGTACGGGGAGGCCGTCGAGGAGCTCATGCCGCACGTCGACGCCGCCCTCGACTGGATCCGCAGGTCCGCGGACCCGTTCCTGTCCTACCGGCGCAAGACCGACCACGGGCTGATCAACCAGGGCTGGAAGGACTCCTTCGACGGCGTCAACTTCGCCGACGGCACCATCGCCGGCCCGCCCATCGCCCTGGCCGAGGTCCAGGGCTACGTCTACGCCGCCTACATCGCCCGCGCCCACTTCGCCCACGAGGCGGGCGACAGCGCCCTGGAGGAGCAGTGGAAGGCCCGCGCGGAACGCCTCAGGGACGCCTTCAACGAGCGCTTCTGGCTGCCGGACCGGGGCTACTACGCCATCGGCCTCGACGGCGCCGGGCGCGCGATCGACAGCCTCGCCTCCAACATGGGCCACTGCCTGTGGACCGGCATCGTCGACGAGGACCGGGCCCCCCTCGTCGCCGAGCGGCTGCTCTCACCGGAGATGTTCACCGGGTACGGGGTGCGGACCCTCGCCACCACCATGGGCGCCTACAACCCGATGAGCTACCACAACGGCTCGGTCTGGCCGCACGACAACGCCCTGATCGCGGCCGGGCTGATGCGCTACGGCTTCACGGGCGAGGCCCAGCGGATCGCCTTCGGCCTGCTGGACGCGGCCGAGGTCTTCGGCTGGCGGCTGCCCGAGCTGTTCTGCGGGTTCGACCGGGCCGAGTTCACCTGGCCGGTGCCCTACCCCACCTCCTGCTCGCCGCAGGCGTGGGCCGCGGCGAGCCCCATCCAGCTGGTCAGGAGCCTGCTGCGCTTCGAGCCGTGGATCCCGTACCGGCGGGTGTGGCTGGATCCCGTCGGCCTGGAGGGCCTGCGGATCCAGGGACTGCCGCTCGCGGGCTCCCGGGTCACGATCGAGGTCGGCCAGGACGGCGCCACCGTGAGCGGGCTGCCCGAGGGGATCACCCTGATCAACGAGCCGCGCAGCCCGGTGACCGCCGCCCTGCGGCAGGTCCACTGACCGTCTCTCCCGCGTCTTTCCAGGTCCCGCGTCTTCGTCTTCGTTTTCTTAGTGAGGTGGCCATGGTCTCTTCGAGAAACGTCCCCGGATGGTCGGAGGGCATGCGCATCCTGATGGTCGCGCCGCCCTGGTACGACGTGCCGCCCCAGGGCTACGGGGGCATCGAGTCGATGGTGGCCGGCCTCGTCGCCGGGCTGACCCGGCGCGGGCACGAGATCACGCTGATCGGGGCCGGCCGGGCGGGAACCTCCGCGCGCTTCCTGAGCACCTACGGGCGGGCACCCTCGGAGCGGATCGGCGAGCCGCTGCCCGAGGTCCTGCACGCCGCCAAGGCGTACGCGATGACCTCGAAGCTCGTGGTGGACGTGATCCACGACCACACCCTGGCCGGGCCGCTGACCGCGCCCGCGCAGGCCGTCCCGACGGTGATCACCTGCCACGGGGAGGTGGGGGGCGAGTTCGGCGAGTACTACCGGGTGCTCGGCTCCGCCGTGTCGATGGTCGCCATCTCCGAGGCCCAGCGGCGCGTCGCGCCCGACCTGAACTGGGCGGGGGTGGTCCACAACGCGGTCGACGTCACGGCCTTCCCCTTCAGGGAGCGCAAGGAGGACTGGGTGCTGTGGCTGGGCCGGTTCAACGAGGACAAGGGCGCCCACCTGGCCATCGACGCCGCCCGCGCCGCCGGGCGGCGCATCCTGCTCGCCGGCAAGCTCACCGAGAAGATCGAGTACGACTACTTCGACGAGTACGTCAGGCCCCGGCTCGGCCCCGACGCCCAGTACGTCGGCGAGGCCGACACCGCGCGCAAGCACGAGCTGCTCGCGGCGGCCCGGTGCCTGATCTTCCCGATCGTCTGGGAGGAGCCGTTCGGCATGGTCATGATCGAGGCCATGGCCTGCGGCACGCCCGTGGTCGCCCTCTGCAGGGGCGCCGTGCCCGAGGTGGTCGTGGACGGGGTCACCGGATTCATCCGGAGCGATCCCGCGGAGCTCCCCGCCGCCGTCGAGGCGACGGACGCGCTCGACCCGCGTGCCTGCCGTTCCCGCGTGGAGCGCTTCTTCGGCGTGGAGGTGATGGCCCGCGCGTACGAGGCGATCTACCGCAGGACGATCGCCGGATTGCCGAGGCGGGCGAAGGAGGACCCGGGCAGGAACGCGGGGGAGAGCAGGGACCTGGCCATGCCCGTCAACTGAGACGCGCCCTATGGTGGTTCGCGGCACAGAGATCAATGGGGATCGACGCGGATCGACAGGGATCACGGCGCGGCCCGCGGGCCCCGGCGGAAGGCGGAAGGACGTCCATGGGTGAGTTCGTGCGGGTGGAGGCGGCCGACGGGGTCGCGACGATCAGGCTGGACCGGCCGAAGATGAACGCGCTCAACCGGCAGGTCCAGCTGGAGATCGCCGAGTGCGCCCGGCAGGTGGACGCCGACGACGCCGTGTACGCCGTGGTCCTCTACGGCGGGAACGTCTTCGCGGCCGGGGCCGACATCAAGGAGATGGCCGCCATGTCGTACGCCGACATGGCGGTCCACTCGCGGGTCCTGCAGGACTGCTTCACGGCCGTCGCGAGGATCGGCAAGCCGGTCGTCGCGGCCGTGACCGGCTACGCGCTCGGCGGCGGCTGCGAGCTGGCGCTGTGCGCCGACGTCAGGATCGCCGGGGAGTCGGCCAAGCTGGGCCAGCCCGAGATCCTGCTGGGCATCATCCCCGGGGCGGGCGGCACCCAGCGGCTGCCCCGGCTGGTCGGCCCGGCCAGGGCGAAGGACCTCATCTTCACCGGGCGCCACGTGCCCGCCGCCGAGGCCCTCGCCATCGGCCTGGTGGACCGGGTCGTCCCCGACGAGGACGTGTACTCCGAGGCCCTCGCGTACGCCGCCCGGTTCGCGGGAGGTCCCGCCCTGGCGCTGCGCGCCGCGAAGAGGGCCGTGGACGCCGGGCTGGAGACCGATCTCGACACCGGCCTGGAGATCGAGCGCCTGCAGTTCTCCGGGCTGTTCGCCACCGACGACGCGGGGATCGGCATGCGAGCCTTCTCCGAGAGGTCGAAGGCCGAGTTCACCGGCCGCTGACCTGTCCGCCGGGGTAGGCGGAGCTTGTAGGGATTGGTCCTGGATGATCGAGGATTGCCGGTATCGTGCCGGGTTATGGTGCGGTTGGTGAAGCGTGCGCTGGTGCCCGCCCCGCTGCGGCGGGCGGTTCTCGGCTGGTTCGACTCCCGGTACATCTCCAGGGCCGACCACCGGCAGGACGTCAAGGACGCCCTCTGGGAGGTCCAGACGCTGGCCAGGGAGGTCACCGCGCTGCGAGCGGAGGTCGTCGAGCTCCGCTCGCGGGTGGCCGGGGTCAAACTCGACCCGGCGCGGGCCGGGCGCTGGGACGACGCCCACCGGCTCGCCCAGGAGACCGCCGTCGCGCTGGACGGGGTGCTCCAGAACGAGGTGCTGCTCTGGCAGGCCGTGGACCGCGCCACCGGGAGCGCGACGGGCGCAGGGGGCACAGTAGGCACAGAGGGCGCGGGGAGGGCCGGGGGCGCTGTGAGCACGGTGGGCATGGGGGACACGGCGTGAGAGTGGCCTGGACGGCCGACGGCGGCACCTGGCATCTGGTGTTCCGGCTGGACCCCGAGGACGGCGTCACCGGCCACTGCGCCGACGGCGCGGCCCTGAAGCTGGCCACGAACACCTTCAGGGTCGAACTGCCGCGAGCGCCGCGTGACATCCACCCGGACCTGCTCGCCCTCACCGCGTGGACCGTGGTCGCGCCGTGGACCCGGCGCCGCGTCACCTTCGACCGGCCGATCTCGCCGGAGCTCGCCGGGGCGATCGGCGACGGCTGGGGGATCGAGGCCGGTCCCACCGGGACCACCGGGGCGCGGTCCGGCGGCAGGCTGGCGATCTCCTACAGCGGCGGGGCCGACTCGGTCGCGGTGGCCGCGATGCTGCCCGACGCGCCGTTCGTGCACTTCCAGCGGGTCTCCCACCCGCGCGTGCCCAACCGGTGGACCCACTACCGCTCCGACGTCCTGGCCTCGCTGGCCGAGAAGACCGGCCGCGAGCTGACCGTCGTCCGCTCCGACCTGGAGTTCACCCTCGCCGAGCCCCGCCCCGGCTACCCCGAGCACCACGCGGTCGCCGCGGGCGCGCTGCTGATGGCCGACGAGCTCGACCTGGGCGGCCTTGCCTTCGGCTACGAGCTGGGGTCGCGCTGGCTGGGAGGCGCCCGCTACATCCACCGCTACACGCCCGACAACCTGATGTGGGCCCCGCACGGCGCCTGGGGACGGGCGTTCGCCGCGGCCGGGCTGCACATCGTGCTCCCGGTGGGCGGGGTGAGCGAGGCCGTCACGATGCGGCTCGCCCTCGGCTCCGAGCTGCGCGGGCAGCTCCGCTGGTGCCTGCGCGGGGTGGGCGGCCCCTGCGGGACCTGCGGCAAGTGCCTGTACAAGGAGCTCATCCAGGCCGCCGTCGAGCGCCGCCCGCTCCGCACCACGATCACCGCGGGCCGCCCGGTCGCCCGCAAGTGGCAGCAGCCGCCCCCGTACGGGGGCCAGGAGATGATCGAGTACGGCTGCGCCCGGGTGCCCGGCATCGAGGACACGGTCTTCGCCGCGGCGGCACGCTATCTCCGGGCGACCGAGGCGTCCACCGCCTGGCTGGACCGCTGCTACCCGCCCGCGGTCGCGGAGATTCCCGAACCGTGGCGCAAGCAGGTTCACGACTTCGTGGACGGGGAGATCGGTTTCATGAGCGAGGAAGAGGCGCGTCGCGTCGAGACCTGGGGCGCGAGGTGAAGGTCTACGTCTCGGTCGACATGGAAGGTGTCACCGGGCTCACCGACCCCGAGGAGATGCACGCCGGGGGCCGGGGCTACGAGCGCGGCTGTGAGCTGATGACCGCCGACGCCAACGCGGTCGTCGAGGGCGTGTTCGACGCCGGGGCCACCGCCGTGCGCGTCAACGACGCCCACGGCTCGACCAAGAACCTCAGGATCGACCTGCTCGACGAGCGGGCGACCCTGCTGCGGGGCCCCGGCAAGCCGCTGCGGATGGGGCAGGGCCTGGACGCGAGCTACCGGGCGGCCTGCTTCGCCGGCTACCACGCGCGGGCCGGTGTCCAGCACGGCGTGCTCAACCACACCTGGATGGGCAAGGAGATCCACAACGTCTACCTCAACGGCGAGGTCTGCGGGGAGACCCGTCTCGTCGCCTCCTTCGCCGGGACGCTCGGCGTCCCCGTGGTCCTGGTGACCGGGGACGAGGCCGTCTGCGAGGAGGCGAGGGAGCTGCTCGGCGACGTGGAGACCGTCGCGGTCAAGAAGGGGATCGACAGGTTCGCCGCCGAGCTCCTGCCGCCCGCCGTCGCCCAGGCCCGCATCCGCGAGGCCGCGGCCCGCGCGCTCGACCGGGTGGCCGACTTCCGCCTCTGCGCCCCCGAGCCGCCGTTCACCCTCGGCGTCGAGTGGAACTCCACCGCCATCGCCGCCGGATGCGCGATCATCCCCGGGGTGACGGCGGCGGGCCCGCGGCACACGGAGTTCACCACCGACGACTTCTCGCAGATCATGGCCCTGCTGGGGATCTTCGCCATGATCGGCGGCCAGGTCGCCTGCGGCAGCGGCGCGTACGGCTGACCCTTGACGACCCCCACGAGTGACGAGACAGGTCCCGCGCGGGCCGACGACGCGGTGGTCGCCTCCGCCGCAACCGTCACCGCCGCGTCCACCAGGACCGCGCCCGCCGCGGGAGCGGGCCTGACGCGCAGGGCGCTGCTGGTCGGCGTGGGCGCGGCCGGGGGAGCCGGGGCGATGTTCGCGGCGATGGGCGCCCTCGGACTCGCCCCGGAGTCCCAGGACAGGAACTTCGCACCCCCGCAGCGCTCCGACTTCTCCCTCACCGGCAGGGGAGCGGCCAAGGTGGTCGTCCTCGGCGCGGGCGTGGCCGGGCTGACCTGCGCCTACGAGCTGGGCAAGGCCGGTTACGACTGCACGGTCCTGGAGGCGTCCGGCCGGGTGGGCGGCAGGAACCTCACGCTGCGCGCGGGGGACCGGCTGGAGGAGCTGGGCGGCGAGACACAGACCGCGGGGTTCGAGGAGGGCGTCTACTTCAACGCCGGGGCCGCGCGGATCGCGCCCTGGATGGTCACCATGGACTACTGCCGCGAGCTGGGCGTACCCGTCGAGATCTTCGTCAACAACAACGCCTCGGCGTACGTCTACACACGCGGCATGACCGCCCCGGCGCGGGCGCGCACGGCCCGCGCGGACCTGTACGGCTACATCGGGGAGCTGCTGGCCAAGGCGAGCAACGCGGGCGCGCTGAACCGCCGTCTCACCGCCGACGACCGCGAGCGGCTGGAGGAGTTCCTGCGGCGTTTCGGCGACCTCGGCCCAGACCTCGCCTACCGGCGGGACTCCCGGCGGCGGGGGTTCGAGACCTACCCCGGGGTGGGCGAGGGCGTCTCGGTGGGCACGGCCTCCTCGCTGCGCGACGTGCTCGCCGCGGGCACCGGCAGGTACGTCACCATGGACTTCGGCTACGACCAGGTCATGCCCATGTTCCAGCCGGTGGGCGGCATGGACACGATCACCGGCGCGCTCGCCGACGCGGTCGGCCGCGACCGGATCAGGACGGGCACGCCGGTCACCGGGATCAAGAACCTCCCCGACGGCGTGGAGGTCACGCACCGGGACGGCGCGGGGACCGGCGTCGTCCGCGCCGACTACTGCGTCGCGACCCTGCCGCCCCACCTGTTCGCACGCCTGCCGCACAACCTCGGCACCCCGGTCACCGCCGCGCTCCGCACGCCCGTACCCGTCTCCGCCGGCAAGATCGGGCTGGAGTACGGGAGGCGCTGGTGGGAGATCGACGACCGCATCTACGGCGGCGCCACCGAGACGGACCTGGACATCACCCACATCTGGTACCCCTCCTACGGCTTCCACTCCCGTGGCGGCCTGGTGGTCGGCTACTACAACGTCGACGAGAACGCCGACGTGTACACCGGCCTCTCCCACCGCGAACGCCGCAACCGCGCGCTCACCCAGGGCAAGAAGATCCACGGGGAGAAGTACCGGGCCGAGCTGCGCTCCAGCGTCTCGATCGCCTGGGGGCGCCAGCCGTACATCGAGGGCGGCTGGGCGAGCTGGCCCTCCTTCGGGAGTGACTACGCCCTGCTGCAGCGCCCGGCGGGCCGGGTCTACTTCGCCGGTGACTGGCTCTCGCACCTGACCGCCTGGCAGGCCGGTGCCATGGAGTCCGCGAGGAGGGCGGTCACCGATCTGCACCACCGGGTGCTCCAGACGCCCTCCTGAGTGTCACCCCGCCGCCGTAAGGTCTCCGGTGCGAGAGAATTCCCGAAGGAATTCCCAGGGAGGCGAGACGGCGATGGCGATCGGGACGTTGGACTGGACGAGCGCCGCGGGGCGGCCGGACCTGCTGGCGGAGCCGGTGGCGCGGGCGATCGGCGGGCTCGGCGGGGGCGGTGGGCTCGGCGGGGTCGGCGGGGTGACCGTCGCCGAGATCGATCCGGAGCTGGCCGACACGGCGGCCTTCTGCGAGCGCTACGGCGTGGGCCTGGACGAGTCGGCCAACTGCGTGATCGTGGCGGCCCGGCGCGCGGGGGAGACCCGCTACGCGGCGTGCATGGTGCTCGCCACCATGAGGGCCGACGTCAACGGGGTGATCCGGCGCCATCTGGACGCGCGGAAGATCTCGTTCGCGCCCATGGACGACGCGGTCGCGCTCACCGGCATGGAGTACGGCGGGATCACCCCGCTCGGGCTGCCCGAGGACTGGCCGGTGCTCGTCGACGAGGCGGTGGCGGCACACCCGGAGGTCGTGATCGGCAGCGGCGTCCGCCGTTCCAAGCTGGCCGTGCCGGGCTCCCTGCTGGCCGGACTGAAGAGCGCGCAGGTTCTCCACCTGGCGAACTGAAGCGGAAATGAGATTAAGTGAGAGCGGGAATCGGGAAACCGTCGGGGTTCTGTGAACGTTATTCAGTCGGAAAATGTGGCCCGATGGTTCATCTCGTGGGCGAGGTCTAAGCCGATATGGTGCTTCATGCCATGAATCAGGACGACCGATTGGGCCCTTACCGGCTGCTGCGGCGGCTCGGCGAGGGCGGTATGGGCGTGGTCCATCTAGCCGTCGACCCGCAGGGCCGGCAGGTGGCGGTGAAGGTCCTCCGCGCCGAGGTGGCGGGCGACGACGTCGCGCGCCGCCGTCTTTCGCGCGAGGTCGAGACGATGCGCCGCGTGCGCAGCGAGTACATCGCGGAGGTCCTCGACGCCGACGTGACCGGTCACCGCCCCTACATCGTGACGCGCTACGTCGCGGGCAGGCCGCTGGACGAGGTCGTCAAGCAGGACGGCCCGATGGAGCTGCCCGCGCTGCTGCGGGTCGCGCACGGGGTGGCGTCGGCGCTGGCCGCCGTCCACTCGGTCGGGGTGATCCACCGCGACCTGAAGCCCGGCAACGTCCTCATCCTGGACGGCGAGCCGGTCCTCATCGACTTCGGCATCGCGCAGGCCGTCGACGCCACCCGGCTCACCCAGACCGGCATGTTCATCGGCACCCCCGGCTACCTCGCCCCCGAGATCATCGAGGGACACGAGGCCGGGCCCGAGGTCGACGTGCACGCCTGGGCGGGCACCCTGGTCTTCGCCGCCACCGGCCTGCCGCCCTTCGGCAAGGGCACGCTGGAGATGATCTTCTACAACATCACCGCGGGCAAGGCGAACGTCGACGCCGTTCCCCAGGCGCTCCAGCCGGTCCTGCGGGCCGCGCTCCAGCGCGACCCGGCGAGGCGGCCCGCCGCCGCCGACCTGGCGGCGCAGGTGGCGCGCCTGCTGCCCCGCCCCGGCACCGGCCCCGGCAGGCCCCGGGTGCCCGACGAGATCACCACGGTCGCCGAGTTCGACGACCCCGCCCCCGGCTCCCGCGCTCCCGGGTCCCCGGGCGCCTTCGGTGTTCCAGGTGCTCCCGGTGGCCCCGGCGCCCCGAGCCCGCGCGTCCCCGGGCGCCAGGGCGCCGCGGTCGACGAGCCGGGTGACGTGCCGACCCCGGTGGCGTCACGCCCCGCGGTCCAGCGGTCCACCTCCTGGCCTCCCGCCCCCGTGGTCCAGCCCCAGGAGTACGTCTCGCTGCTCGGCGAGGAGCAGCCCGACCCGTGGCCCACCCGCCGGGTGACGCCCGAGGAGCTGCGCCAGGCCGCGGCGGCCCAGCAGGCCGCGTACGACCTGCCCACCGGCATGCTCGCCCCCGAGGACGTCCCCACCCGCGGTCCGGGTGCCGTGCCCGGTCCGTCCACTCCCGCCGCGGGCGACCGGCAGGCGGCGCCGGCCGCCGACGGCGGCGCCACGGCGCCGGTCTCCGACGGGGACATCCCCACCCAGCGGGTCCGTCCCCAGGACCTGCAGGAGTACATCCGCCAGTACACCGACCAGCCGGGCCAGTCTGGCCAGCCGGGCCAGCAGGGCCGGCCCGGTCAGCAGGCCCAACCGGGCCGGTCACCGCAGCCCGGTGGCCAGCCCCCGCCGCCCTACCCGCAGCGGCAGGCCCCGTTCGACCAGCAGCAGACCCCGCACGTCCGCACCCCCGCACCGCCTCCCTACCCCTATCCGCATCCCCAGCCCCAGCAGCACGCCCAGCATCCCCCGCAGGCTCAGCAGCCCGTGCCGTCGGCGCTCCACCCCGGCCAGCGTCCGGGGCACGCGTTGCAGCGTTCCAAGGCGTACGGGGTGGCGAGCGTGCTGATGCTGGTCATCATGACGGTCGCGGCGGTCATCGCCCCGGTGATCGTCGCCGCGCTGGTGATCCCGGTGGCGATCCTGCTGCGCGCCGCCGACATCGCCCAGCCGGCGCTCAACTCCCGAAGGGCCGCGGGCGAGGCGGCGGCCGACGTCCTCCGGGTGCTCGGCCAGCCGGCCGCGCTCCTGAAGTCGATCGGTATCACCATCGCCCTCGTGCCGTACGCGCTGATCCTCGGCCTGCCGGTGACGCTCCTGCTCGCGGTGCTGGTCGGGAGCATGCCGGAGACCAACGCGCTGAGCTGGGGGACGGCCGTCGCGCTCTGGACCGTCTGCGCCGGACCCGGAGTCGAGGGCCCAAGCCGGCAGATGCGACGTACGCTGGCATCACTGCTGCCGTCACGCGGAGCGGCCATCATCGCCGCCGCGGGGCTGGCGGCGGTGGCGGCGCTGATGGTCTTCCTGGCGATCGGCACCGTGGGAGACACAGCACGACGGGCGGTGTGGACGCCGGTCGATGTCGGGACGGTGGTGACCGAACTGGAACACCTACGAAAGAAGGCGGCGTGATGACCGGGGACACGCGGGCGCCCGAGAGGCTGGGCCCGTACCGCCTGCTCAGGAAGATCGGCGAGGGCGGCATGGGCGTCGTCCACCTCGGGCTCGACGAGGACGGGCGCGAGGTGGCCGTGAAGGTCCTGCACCCGCACGTGGCCGCCGACCTCAAGGCACGCGACCGGCTCACCCGCGAGGTGGAGACCATGCGGCGGGTGCGCAGCCAGCACGTCGCCGAGGTGCTCGACGCCGAGCTGACGGCGAAGCAGCCCTACATCGTGACCCGCTTCGCCCCGGGGCGCACGCTGGAGGAGACCGTCCTGGAGGACGGCCCGCTCCCCGCCGACCAGGTGATCCGGCTGGCGCAGGGCATGTGCGCGGCGCTGGTGGCCATCCACGCCGCCGACGTCATCCACCGCGACTTCAAGCCGTCCAACGTGATGATCGTCAACGGTGACCCGCTGGTCATCGACTTCGGCATCGCCCACCTGGTCAACGCGACCCGGCTCACCCAGACCGGCATGTTCGTCGGCACCCCCGGCTACCTCGCCCCGGAGATCATCCGCGACTCCGAGATCACCCAGGCGGCCGACGTGCACGCGCTGGCCTCGACGGTCTTCTTCGGCGCGACCGGCAAGCCGCCGTTCGGCACGGGCAGCTTCGAGGTCGTCTGCTTCAACATCATGGAGGGCCGGGCGAACGTCGACCTGGCTCCCGCGTGGCTGCGCGGCTGGCTGCGGCGGGCCCTCGCCGTCGACCCCGCCGCCCGGCCGTCCGCGACGGAGCTGCACCGGATGGCCCGCGCCCTCGACCCGAACGTGACGGCCTTCCAGGAGACGCCGCCCACCTCCGTCCTCGAAAGCGGCGGGACGAAGGTCCTCAACGCCGACGGCACCAGGGTCCTGGACGGTCAGCCCACCTCCCCCTCCCCGTCGTCGCCGCCGCTTAGCGGCACCCGGGCGCTGCCGCAGGACGGCGGTTACGCCGACCTGCTCCCGCCGGTCGAGTACGCCAAGCCGGAGCGGCGTGAGCGCAGGCCCAGGCAGGAGCAGGGCCAGGGGTCCGCCGCGACGGCCCCGCCCCCGTACGTCCCGGCCTCCAAGCCGCCCCCCTACGTCCCCGCGCCGCCCTCGGCGCAGGTCAGGGCCGCGGCCCCGCCGCCCTTCGCCGACCAGCGGGTGGCCGGGTATCCGGCGCCGCCGCCCACCGGCCAGGCGCGCCCCTACCCGCCGCCGGTCCAGGCGCGGCGTGAGGCCCCCACCCAGGACCGGCCCGCGCCCCGCACCCCTCCGCAGGAGCGCTACCGCGCCGCCCACCCGCTCGCCTCGGTGCTGCTGCTCACGATCCTGGTGGCGCTGGCCTGCATGCTGCCCGTGGTGGTGAGCGTGTTCGCGCTGGCTGCCGCGCTCTGCCTGCGCGTGGGCGAGCACCTCTTCGGAGACCTGGCCCAGCGACGCTCCATCCGGGGCAGCAGCGCCAGCGACCCCCTGCTCGCGGTGCTCGGCACCCCGTGGGCGCTGATCAGGTCCGCGTTCGGGACGCTGGCGACCGGGGTGCTGTCGGCGATGTTCGGCATGTGCGTGTGGGGGTTCCTCGTCTACGCGGGGGACATGAACAAGAACTTCGCGGCCGCCTACGCCGCGGGTGCCTTCGTGGCCGGGCTGTTCGTGCTGCCCGGTGGCGGCAAGCCCCGCAAGGCCGTCGCCCGCGCGCTGAGCGGGGTGATCCGCAGTCCCGGCGCGGGCATGGTGACCACGATCGTGCTGGGCACGCTGGCGTTCTTCGCGGTGATGGCCGCGTTCAGCGTGGTCCCGTCCTTCTCCCCGTGGCAGCCTCCGACCGAGGTCGTCGACAAGCTCACGGCGCAGTGGCGGCAGTCGGCGAACGAGGGCGCGATGGGCGTGCTCGACCTCGTCGGCGGTCTCTTCGACGAGCTGATGAAGAGCCTCGGCCTCGGATTCCTCACGTTCTGGCGGTAACGGTCCCGACGGCGGGTCCTTAACGGTCGCCGACCGGTGCGCGATCGCCTTCTCTGCGGCACGATGGAGGGGACCCGCCGGAAGGAGTCGCATGGTTGCGCCGGACGGTGAACGTCTTGGCCCCTACCGCCTGCTGTCGAGACTGGGCGCCGGAGGTTTCGGCGAGGTCCACCTGGCGCTGGACCCCCAGGGGCGCACGGTGGCGGTGAAGATCCTGCATCCCCACGTCGCGGCCGACGAGACGGCCCTGACCAGGCTGGCCCGCGAGGTCGACACCATGCGGCTGGTCCAGGGCCCGCGGGTCGCCGAGATCCTGGACGCCTCCCTGGAGGGGGCCCGCCCCTACCTGGTCACCCGTTACGTGCAGGGCCGCCCGCTCGGCGCGGTGGTCGCCGCCGACGGGCCGGTCGCCGGCGACGATCTCGTACGGCTCGCGCGCGGCCTGGCCGAGGCCGTGGCCACCGTGCACGCCGCCGGGGTGGTGCACCGCGACCTCAAGCCCGCCAACGTGATCCTGACCGACGGGGAGCCGGTCGTCATCGACTTCGGCATCGCCTCCGCGCTCGACTCGCCCTCGGTCACCGCCTCGGGGGCCGTGCTCGGCACGCCCGGCTATCTGGCGCCCGAGGTGCTGGAGGGCGCCGAGGCCGGCCCGGAGGCCGACATCTTCGCCCTCGGGGCGACGCTGGCGTACGCGTCCACGGGGCGGCACCCCTACGGCACCGGCCCGGCGTCGGCGATCGGCTACCGCGTCGTGCACCACCCTCCCGACCTCGACGGCGTTCCCGGATGGCTGGAGCCGACGCTCGGCGAGTGCCTGCTGCGCGATCCCGCCGCCCGGCCGCACGCGGACAGGATCGTGACGCGGCTGGGCGGCACCCCCGCCGCGCGGCCGGTCGGACACCGCCGCGACACCGCCGACGCCCGCGAGGCCGCCCGCGCCGAGGGCACCCGGCACCGGGCGGCCGTGTTCCGCGACCCCCCGCCGTTCGCGAGAGCGGACTCCCCGGAGGCCGTGGCGTTCCAGGATCCCGCGCTGTTCCCGGAGCCCCGGTCCCGGGACGTGCCGGTGCCGAGGAGCAGGCAGCCCCAGGACGCCGCGAACGCGGTGAACGCGGCGAACGCGGCGGACACCGGGATGCAGGATCTCGGCACCCGGGAGTGGCGGCCGGGGCGGCGGCGCCCGGCGACGGGCAGGCCCTCGCCGGAGGAGGCCCGCGAGCGCCGCAGGGTCGTCCTGCACCGCCGCTGGGTCGTCGGCACCGGCCTGCTCGTCTCCCTGATGGCCGCGACCGCGCGGGAACCGCTGCCCGAGGTGGCGCTGCTGCTCCTGACCGGGTACGGCTCGGTGATGCTCGTCGACGCGGGCATCGCCCTGTTCGCCCGCCGGAACCGGGGGCGCATGATCCTCGACCTGGCGGCCGGAGCCGGGACCGTCGCGCTGGCGGCGGTCCTCAGCACGTTCTTCAGCACGCTCACCCTGGCGCTGGTGCTGGGCACCGTCGTCTTCGTCCTGATCGCGATCCTGGTGGCCAGCTGAGCGGGCCGGGGGCGGTGCCCGCGCCGGCGCCCGGTCCCGGGTCGTGCGCGTGGCGCGGAGCCCGCACGCGAATACCGGAATATAGTTCGGTATGGTAGGGGTGGCGGTCCTCGGGGAAGGTTACGGCCGCTCGGTGCAGGCCGCGCAACCTGGCGGTTTGCACCTAAGCTACTGATGGGTAACATAATGACGGGGGGCCGGGGCGGGCACGTACCGACCGGGCCACCCGCTGCCACAACGCCCGAGGGCACCTGGCAGTCTTGGCAGCGCGTGCACGTACCCCGCGTGCACGTACCGCATCCGGCGTCAACCGCAGCGACGCGGTGGCGCAGGCGAACACGGGAGGTCGGCCACCGGCCATGAACATCGTCGTCTGCGTGAAGCAGGTCCCCGACACGGCGACCGAGCGCAAGCTGAAGTCCGATGACAATACGCTCGACCGCGATGCCGCCGACGGCGTCATCAACGAGCTGTGCGAATACGCGGTCGAGGAGGCGCTGCGCCTGAAGGAGGCGCACGGCGGTGAGGTGACCGTCCTCACCATGGGTCCCGCCAAGGCGAGCGACACCATCCGCAAGGCTCTGGCCATGGGTGCCGACAAGGCCGTCCACCTGGTGGACGACGCGCTGCACGGCTCGGACGCCCTGGGCACCTCCCACGCCCTGGCGCAGACCCTCAAGAAGATCGGTTTCGATCTGGTCGTGCTCGGCTCGGAGTCGACGGACGCCCGCACCGGGGTCCTCGCCGCGATGCTGGCCGAGCGCCTCGGCGTTCCGCAGCTCACCTTCGCCAACCAGGTACAGGTCGACGGGGGCGCCATCTCCATCCAGCGCGTCACCGACTACGGCTACGACAAGGTCGAGGCCTCGCTGCCCGCCGTCGTCTCCGTCGTGGAGAAGATCAACGAGCCGCGCTACCCGTCCTTCAAGGGCATCATGGCCGCCAAGAAGAAGCCGGTCGAGAAGCTCGGTGTCGCCGACGCCGAGATCGACGCCTCCCAGGTGGGCCTGGCCAACTCCTGGAGCGAGGTCACAGACTTCGAGGCCGCCCCGCCGCGCGCGGCGGGCACGGTCGTCAAGGACGAGGGCGACGGTGGCGTGAAGGCCGCCGACTTCCTCGCGTCGAAGAAGTTCGTCTGAGAGCGGGGGTTAGCTGGAATGTCCGAGATTCTCGTTCTGGTCGAGCACGTCGAGGGCCAGGTCAAGAAGGTCACCCTTGAGCTGCTGACGCTGGCCAGGAAGCTGGGCGCCCCGTCGGCGGTCTGGACGGGCGCGGGCTACTCCCCCGAGGCCCAGGCCAGGCTGGCCGAGTACGGCGCGGAGAAGATCTACCTGGCCGACTCCGCGGAGGTCAGCGACTACGTCGTGGCGCCCAAGGCGGAGCTGCTCGCCCACCTCGTGGGTGAGAAGTCGCCGGTCGCGGTGCTCGTCGCCGCGACGGCCGAGGCGAAGGAGATCGCCGGCCGTCTCGCCATCAAGATCGACTCCGGTGTGCTCACCGACGTCGTGGGCATCGAGGACGGCCTCGTCGCCGACCAGTCCATCTTCGGCGGCGGCATCAACGTCCGGTCGCGCGTGACCAAGGGCACCCCGATCGTCGCGGTGCGCCCCAACGCCACCCCGGTCGAGGCCGCCGCGGGCGCGGGCGCCGAGGAGCGCGTCACCTTCACCGTCTCCGACGCCGCCAAGGGCGCCAGGATCGTGGAGCGGGTCAAGGAGGAGAAGGGCGCGCGTCCGGAGCTCACCGAGGCCGCGATCGTGGTCTCCGGTGGCCGGGGCGTCGGCTCGGCCGAGAAGTTCTCGATCATCGAGGACCTGGCCGACTCGCTCGGCGCGGCCGTCGGCGCCTCCCGCGCCGCGACCGACGCCGGTTGGTACCCCCACCAGTTCCAGGTCGGCCAGACCGGCAAGACCGTCTCGCCGCAGCTGTACATCGCGGCGGGCATCTCCGGGGCCATCCAGCACCGGGCCGGCATGCAGACCGCCAAGACGATCGTCGCGATCAACAAGGACCCCGAGGCGCCGATCTTCGAGCTCGCCGACTACGGCGTCGTGGGCGACCTGCACCAGATCGTCCCGCAGCTGACCCAGGAGGTCACCAAGCGCAAGTGACCTGTCAGGTCACGCGTACCGAGGGGACGGGCACGGTGTGCCCGTCCCCTCGGGCATCCGGGCGGTATGAACTGTCCCTGCCGGACCCCCGCGGGTCCGTGGGCCCGCCGAGGTCAGGCCGCCATGGACAGCTCGCGCCCGGGGGTCTCCAGCGGGACGGTGATCGCGCGGGAGCGGGGCAGGAACCACGCGACCACGGCGATCAGGACGCCGAGCACCACGGCGAGGCCGAGACCCACCCTGAGCGTGACCAGATCGGAGAGGAAACCGATGATCACGGGGCCGAGCAGCAGTCCCGCGTAGCCCATCGCGCCGGTCTGGGCGATGGCCGGCCCGGGATCGCCGGTCGCGCCGCCCGCCAGGGACATGGCCATCGGCGAGACCGTCGCCACGGCCACGCCCACGAACAGCATGGCCGAGATGGCGATCGCCGCCGTGGGGGCCGTGAGGACCACGCCGAAGGTCGCGGCGGTGGCCAGGCCGGAGGCGACCATCATGCCGCGGGCGCCGAAGCGGGCCCGTACGCGGTCACCGGTGAGGCGCCCGGCCAGCATGCCCACCTCGAAGATCGGGTAGCCCAGGGCGGCGAGCGCCTCCGGGGCGCCCAGCACGTTCCGCAGGTACAGGCCGTTCCAGTCGGCGACCGTACCCTCCACCATGAACGCGCAGAAGGCGATCACGCCGAGAAGGTAGACCACCGGAGGCATCCGGCGCCGCGCCGCGCCCCTGCCACCGGCCGAACGGCCCTTGGCCGAGCGGCCGACGGCCGTCACCGGGTCGGGCAGGTAGGAGCGGCTGACGAGGGCCGCCACGGGGAGCGCGAGCAGGGCGACCAGGGTCAGGTGGACCGTGACCGAGAGTCCCGCCGCGATCGCCGCGGTGCCCAGCAGGCCCGCGGAGATCGCTCCCACGCACCAACCGGCGTGCATGCCGTTCATCAGCGGGCGCCCGTAGGCGCGCTCGACCGTCGAGCCCTGCGCGTTCATCGCGACGTCCACCGCGCCGAACGCCATGCCGAACAGGCCGCTCGCGGCCAGGACCAGGGGGAACGACGGCGCCAGCGCGAGCAGCGCCAGGGTGATCGCGGTCAGGGGGGCCGCGACCCGCAGGATGCTCCGGCTCCCGAAGCGCGTCATCACCCCGCGCATCGACTGCATGGTGATGAGCGCTCCCAGCCCCCACACGAGGAGGGTGGCGCCCACCGAGGCCTCGGACAGCCCGAGTTTGTCGGAGAGCGCCGGAATGCGCACGGTCATCGATCCGCACAGCAGGCCTGCGAGCACGAATGTGAGAACCGCTCCGGTTCGAGCCGCTCTCAGGTCGCGGGTCATGACTCAATCCCTTCAATAAATGTTTTGACAAACCAGGGAGCGGGCACACCAAAGTCGGTCGCTTTCGCGCGTGCGAAAGCGACCACCAATCTTTGTGAGTGTTTCCCCTGGTCAGATGAATGATCAGACGGATGCCCGCCGACCGGCGCGTCGCGCGCCGGGATGATCAGGCGGGTGGTGCCGTCAGGCGGGCGGCAGGGTCGGTCAGGCGGGCAGCAGGGCCAGCAGGCGCCGTTTCAGGATCTCGAAGTGCTCGGCGTCGTAGAGGTCGGGGTCGTGGCTCGCCACGTCCCACAGTCCCTCGCAGGCCAGGCGCACGATCTGCGCCGCCTCCGGGTCGGGCTCGCTGTCGAGCCCCTCGCGGTGCCAGCGGGCCATCGCCTCCCGCAGCGGTGCCAGGAGATAGAGGTTGCCGGAGGCCCCGGTCACCACGGCCCAGCGCCGCAGCCTGCCGCTCCGCACGGCGGCGAACGTGGCGGCCAGATAGTTCTTGGTATAGGTGTCGTGGCCCTGGGCCGCGACGAGCTCGTCGAACTCCTCGATCAGCCGCTCGACCATGCCCTTGATCAGGGCTTCCTTCGTGCCGAAGTGGTAGAGCAGACCGCCCTTGCTGCATCCGGCGCGCTCCGCGACGGTCGCCAGGGTGAGCGCCTGGGAGCCCTGGTCGCAGAGCAGATCCTCTGCCGCGTCCAACAGCTCCTCCCGTCTCATGACGGTTACTGTACCGTCTGGACGGTTTAGTGGTCAACTCCGGGGATCGGGCCCTCGGCGGGCGCGGATACGCTTGGAAGGTTGACAGCGATTTGGGGAGGGGAATGCGGCCGTGAAGTCCGCCTATCTCGATCACGCGGCGACCACGCCGATGCTTCCCGAGGCGATCGAGGCGATGACAGCCCAGCTCGTCCAGGTCGGCAACGCGTCCTCCCTGCACGCCGCCGGCCGCCGCACCCGCCAGGTCGTGGAGGAGTCGCGGGAGACCATCGCCGCCGCGCTCGGCGCCAGGCCCAGCGAGGTCGTCTTCACCGCGGGCGGCACCGAGGCCGACAACCTCGCCGTCAAGGGCCTGTACTGGGCCCGCCGCGCCGGAGGGGCCGACAGGATCCTGATCAGCGCGGTGGAGCACCACGCCGCCCTGGACCCCGCGCACTGGCTGAGCGCCCACCAGGGCGCGACCGTCGAGCCGCTCGACGTCGACGAGTTCGGCCGGGTGCACCCGCAGACCCTCCGCGAGGCCGTCGAGCGCGACCCGGAGAGTGTCGCCCTGATCAGTGTCATGTGGGCCAACAACGAGGTCGGCACCATCCAGCCCGTCCACGAGCTCGCCGCGATCGCCGGGGAGTACGGCATCCCCTTCCACACCGACGCGGTCCAGGCCGTCGGCCAGCTCCCCGTGGTCTTCGCCGACTCGGGGGTCGACGCGCTGACGCTCTCCGGGCACAAGGTCGGCGGCCCGATGGGCGTGGGTGCCCTGCTGCTCGCCCGGGGCGTCGACCCGGTGCCGGTGCTGCACGGCGGCGGCCAGGAGCGCGACGTCCGCTCCGGCACGCTCGACGCCCCCTCCGTCGCGGGATTCGCCACGGCGGTGCGGGCCGCGGTGGCCCGGCAGGCCGAGAACTCGGCCCGGCTGACCGGGCTCCGCGACGACCTCATCCGCCGGGTCCGCCAGGCGGTGCCCGACGTGATCCTCAACGGCGACCCGGTGAACCGCCTTCCCGGCAACGCCCACTTCTCCTTCCCCGGCTGCGAGGGCGACGCCCTGCTCATGCTCCTGGACGCCAAGGGCGTGGAGTGCTCGACGGGCTCGGCCTGCTCGGCGGGGGTGGCGCAGCCCTCCCACGTGCTGCTCGCGATGGGCGCCGACGGGTTCCGGGCGCGCGGCTCGCTGCGCTTCTCCCTGGGGCACACCTCGACCGAGGAGGACGTGGACCGGCTGGCCGAGGTGATCGGCCACGTCGTCGAGCGCGCCCGCCGCGCGGGCCTGAGCTGATCGGTGCCCCGGGGCCTCCCGGCCCGACGAGGTGGGCGCCGGCGCGGGTACGCTCAGGGGGTTATGAGTCTTCGTGTGCTTGCCGCCATGTCCGGTGGCGTCGACTCCGCCGTGGCGGCCGCCCGCATCGCCGAGGCGGGCCATGACGTCACCGGTGTCCACCTCGCCCTCTCCGCCAACCCTCAGTCCTATCGGACCGGCGCCCGCGGGTGCTGCACGGTCGAGGACTCGCGGGACGCCCGCAGGGCCGCCGACGTGATCGGCATCCCCTTCTACATATGGGACATGGCCGAGCGGTTCCACCGCGACGTGGTCGAGGACTTCGTCAGCGAGTACGCCGCCGGGCGCACGCCCAACCCGTGCCTGCGCTGCAACGAGAAGATCAAGTTCGAGGCGGTGCTCGACCGGGCCCTCGCGCTGGGCTTCGACGCGGTGGCCACCGGGCACCACGCGCGCGTCGCGGACGGCGTCCTGAGCCGCAGCCCCGACCAGGGCAAGGACCAGTCGTACGTCCTGGGCGTGCTCACCAGGGAGCAGCTCGCTCACGCGATCTTCCCGCTGGGTGACTCCACCAAGGCCCAGGTGCGCGAGGAGGCCGCGCGGCGTGGCCTCATGGTGGCCGACAAGCCCGACAGCCACGACATCTGCTTCATCGCCGACGGCGACACCCGGGGCTTCCTCGCCGACCGCCTCGGCGCGGAGCGGGGGCCGATCGTCGACGAGTCCGGAGAGGTCGTGGGCGACCACGAGGGCGCCTACGGCTTCACCATCGGCCAGCGCAAGGGCCTGCGCATCGACCGCCCGGCCCCCGACGGCCGCCCGCGCTACGTGCTGTCCATCGAGCCGGTCTCCAACACGGTCACCGTCGGCCCGCGTTCGTCCCTCCAGGTCACGACCATCGTCGCGGAGCGGCCGGTCTGGAACGGCCCGGTGGAGGAGCCGCGCGAGCCGCTGGCCTGCACGGTCCAGCTCCGCGCCCACGGCGAGGTGTACGGCTGCCGCGCCCAGCTCTCCGGCGGGGAGGTCCACATCACGCTGGACGGCCCGGCCACCGGGGTCGCGGCGGGCCAGGCGGCCGTGCTCTATCTCGGCGACACCGTGATCGGCTCGGCCACCATCGCCTCGGCCTCCTGAGCCCGCTCCCCGGGCGCGTCCGGGCGCGTCACGCGGGCGGCGGGCAGGTTTTCGACGGTCGCGTTCCCGTCCGGTGAGGGTTCCCATCGCGGGACGGGCACAGGACGGGGGCCGGGGGCCGGCCCGTCGGGTTCCCTGTCCGGGCGGGCCGGTCCGCGTCGAGACGCCGAGGTGTCGAAGCGCCGGCGCGGGCTAGGGCAGGGTGACCGACTCGCCGGGCTTGAGGCGGCGCATGTCGGCCTTCTGCTTGTCCGACTCCATCTCCAGCCACATGTCGACCAGGCGGAGCCCGATGTCGTTGAGCAGGCCGTCGTGGGTGGAGAAGGCGCGGGCGGGGCGGACCTGGCGGAGATACTCGACCATCTCCGACGCCTTCATCCACGGCGCGTTGGTCGGCACCAGGAGGGTGGGCACCTCGACACCCGGAGGGGTGAACGCGTCACCGGGGTAGAAGACCTCCTCGTCCACCAGGAAGCCGACGTTGCGCACGATCGGCAGGTCCGGGTGGTTGGGGGCGTGCCACTCGCCGACGACCCTCACCTCGAAACCGGCCGTGTCGAAGGTGTCGCCGTGCCGTACGACCTGGATCTTCGCGGGAACGTCGGCGAGCGCGGCGGCCACGCCCTCGTTGGTCCAGATCCGCAGGGACGGGTCGGCCTCGGCCGCCCGGCGCAGCCGGTCGGCGTCCACGTGGTCGAAGTGCTCGTGGGTGATGAGAACGGCCTGTGCCCCGTCGAGCGCGGACTCCTCGCTGAAGGAGCCCGGGTCGATCACGAGGGCGGAGCCGTCCTTCTCCAGGCGGACACACGCGTGCCCGAATTTCGTGAGTCTCATCCCCTCACTTTATGGGCGTGCCGGATCATGGTCCCGCGGGGGGCGGCACCGCCGCGCCCTCGTTCCGATCTTTGGCGGCGATGCTGTGGAGCAGCCGCGCCAGCAGGCCGGAGAGCTGCTCGCGCTCGGCCGCCGACAGGCCGGAGAGCATCCGTTCCATGCCGCGCAGGTGGTCGCCCACCGCGCCGCCGACGAGCTCGCGTCCCTCGGGGGTGAGCCGGACCCGCACTCCGCGGCCGTCGGAGGGATCGGGGGCGCGGACCAGCAGGCCCGCCGCCGCCAGACGGTCGACGCGGTTGGTGGTCGCGGCGGGTGAGAGCAGCAGCGAGGAGGACAGGGCTCCGGCCGACAGCCCCTCGGGGTCTCCGGAGCGGTACAGGGTGGCGAGCACGTCGAACTCCCCCCGGTTGAGGCCGTGGGCGCGCAGGGTCGCGGCGATGGCGGTGCCCGCGAGGGTGTCGGCACGGGTCAGGCGGCCGAAAAGGGCCATCGGCCCCGGGTCCACGCCAGGCATCTCCCTGTTCCACTGCTCGATCATCCGCTGGACACCGGCGTCCGGGTCTTCCATGCGCGCTCCTCACGTCTCGGTCCCAATAGTTTGACATCGAAATATCTGGGTGCAACTATTTCTACGTCGAAATTCTTTGAGAGGATCACCATGAACGACGCGCAGCGCAACGCACAGGCCGTACGGGATCTCTACGACGCCCTCGGCGCGGGCGACCTGGAGGGCGCGGGGAGGGCGCTCACCCCCGACTCGGTCCTGCACGTCCCGGGGCGCGGCGCCAACACCGGCGACTACGTCGGCCGCGAGGCCGTCCTCGGTTTCGTCGCCCACGCCTTCACCGCCACCGGCGGCACCCTGAAGCTGACCGTGCACCGCGTGCTGTCGGACGACGAGACGGCCGTGGCCCTGACGACCTACACCGCCTCCCGGCCCGACCGCGACCTTCCGCTGGAGAACAACCTCGCCCACGTCATGACGATGCGCGACGGCAGGATCGCCGAGGGCTGGTTCCACAGCCGCGACCAGTACGAGGTCGACGCCTTCTGGGGCGATGAGACCGCCTGAGCCGGGCGCGATCCGGACCGTGGTCTCCAGGGGCTCCCGGGCCGTGGTCTCCGGGGGGCTCTGGGGAGGGCACCGAGGAAGGCGGGCGGCCCGCGCGGAGGGCTACAAGGAGCGGAGGGCTACGAGGAAGGGCGCCTTTCGCGGGGCGGGGCCGAGAGACGGAACGCGCGGGGGCCGCCGGGATGGGCGCCCCCCGCGCGTTCCGGTCAGGTGATCACGGGCGGTGCGGTACCGCCGTCACCACCCCATATGTCCTCGTCCTCGGTGAGCCAGGTGGAGCGTTCGCGGTCCTGGTTCCCCTCGCCCGCCGCGCCGCCCATCGGCATGAACGGCATGCCGCCCATGCCCATGCCGCCGCGGCCGTCGGCCCGCATGCCGCCGGCACCGCCGAAGCCGCCACCGGCCCCGGTGGTGCCACCGGTGCCGACCCAGGAACTCGGCCCGGCGGGGCCGTTCTGGCCGAACGAGGTGGGGCCCGCGCCCCCTCCGCCGCCACCGCTGTAGGTGGGCAGGCCGACACCGGTGCCGGGGCCGGTCCCAGGACCGAGTCCCGTTCCGGGGCCGAGCCCGGTGCCGGGGCCGCCCGGCACGGTGGGCTCGAAACCGGCCAGCTTGGTGTTGCGCGGATCGTTCGGGTCCAGAGCCGCCGGGTCGGTGGAGTACGCGGGCGGGACGGTGCCGTTCCCCGGCAGGCCACCGGTGCCCGGCCCGCCGGTGCCGGGCAGACCGGTGCCGGGGCCGCCGGTACCGGGGAGACCCGGATAGGCCGGGTTGGAGACGCCGGGATAGTCGCTCCCGCCCGGCAGACCGGTGCCGGGACCGCCTGTGCCGGGGCCTCCGGGATAGCCGTCCGAGAAGCCGGGCAGGTCTCCGGTGCCGGTGTAACCGGCACCGCCGCCAGGGAAACCGGCACCGCCACCGGGAAAACCGGCGCCGCCGCCGGAGAAACCGCCGGGAAACCCCGCCCCGCTGGGGTAGTTCCCCGTGCCGCCCTTGTAGTTCTGGTCGGTGAGCGGGACTTTGGTCGGGTCGTTCAGCCTGGGCAGGTCCTTCTCCACGGTCGCGGGAATGCGATCGTAGAGGGTGATCAGCTCCTTGTTGAGCTCCATCAGGTCCTCGCGGGCGAGGTCGTTCTCCGACTTGTTGGTGAAGATGATCCCGCCGAACGTCCCGAGGTTGATGTCGTCGCCAGGCGCGAAGTCCAGCCCGTCGTCGAACTCGAACCAGCCGCTCTTGGCCGCGTTGTTGATGTAGGAGGGAAGGATCTCCTTGCCGTAGTAGTTCAGCGGGGGTCCGAGCTGACCGCAGCGGGTGGCCAGTTCCTGGACCGTCTTGTGTACGAGCTGGAGCGCCTTCTGCGCCTCGATCGAGGCGTCACCGCTCCAGACCTTCGACAGCTCTCCGGCGACCTCCCTGATCAGGGCGTGGCTGCCGTTCAGCATGCCGGCCGCGGAGTTGTAGGCGTGGCCCGCGTCCTCGATGGCCCTCGGGTTGGTGGATTCGAGCATCGCTCTGATCTCGGTCGCGCTGTAGCCGCTGTAGTGGCCTCGGCTGCCGATCCCGGGAGCGCTTTCACCGTCGAACTTGATGTGGTGAAGCGCCTGGTCGTTGCCCATCGCCTCTCACCCCCCCTTGTTCGTGGTGCTGGCCTGCTCGGCGTCCTCGTAGTTGTAGGCGGCGACCCGCAGCAGGTTGATCGCCGCCCGGTACTTGGCGACCGTGTCCTGGTAGACCGCGCCGATCTTCATGTGAGCCTTGCCCGCGGTCCTGGCGACGTCCTTGGCGGTGTCCCAGGTGCCGAAGTGGGTCTCGGTCAGGTTGGTCAGGGACCGCATGTCCTGCAGGGATCCCTCGTTCGAGCCCTCCAGGCGCTCCAGGTCCTCTTCCAGTGCCTGGAGGAGTTTCTTGATCCGGTCGCGCCTGAGCTCGACGGCCGGACGGTCCTTGTCGAGACCTGGCCAGGGGGGCGCGGCTGTGTCTTCGGGAGGTAACATGCCTCTCTCCCCGTTACTGAGTTACTGGGGGCCGCGACAGCGCCGCGACCCGGTTGGTTCTCCCGGTGAGGTTGGGCCCCGGCACCGCCGTGACCCGCTCCGCTCTCGGGATCAGCGCCCGTCGAACATCGTGACGTTGACCTTCTCGGTATTCGCGAAGTTCTCCCTGCCGATCTCGATGACGCCACCGAGGCGCTGGAGCAGCGCGGCCATCCGGCCGGACGCCGCGTCCCACTGGGTGCGGGCGCCGTAGTAGGCCGTGCGCGCGTCACCCTCCCAGTCGCCGAGCAACCGGTCGAGGTCCCCTTCCAGGTTCTGGAGGGTGCCTTCCAACATCTGCCACTGCCGGGCGAAGTCGCCGGCAGAGCGGTCCATCTGGCCGAAGTCGACAAGAGTGCGGTCGAAGTCGCTAGCCATGGTGATCCCCGTTCCGAATCCGTCAGCTGTTGATGTCGGCCCCGAGCCGCCTGGACACGGCGGTCTGGTTCTCCTGGGCCGTCTCGTAGTTCTTCTGGATGTTCTTGAGCTTGATGGACAGGCCCTCGAGCTCGCGCAGGATGTTGGTCATCTCGGTGCTCCAGGCGTTGAACACGCCGTCGAAGGAGACCGCGGACTGGCCGTCCCAGCCGGAGCGCAGCTCGCCCCGGTGGCCTTCGAGCTGGGTCTTGATCTGGTTGATCGTGGTTTTGGCGTCGTCGGTCTTCTGTGACGCCTCGCCAAGCCGCGAATGGTACGCGGAGGTCTTCTGAACCACGTGGCACCTCCATGGTGCTCGACTGGTATGGGGGTTTCGATCATTACAAAGTGGACAGTCGTTACATCTCTCACCAATAACGAACAGATGTACCGTTGGTAACGGGGATCACGGTTGTCCCACCGGCACCGGGACCGCCGCCGCCGTCCGGCTGAGCGCGGGGCCCTGCGGGATCAGGTGCACGATGTGCGCGGGCAGCGGCGCGACGTCCGCGGCGGTGTAGCCGAGACTCGCCAGCGACTCCGTCGCGGTGACCGCGTGCCGCCGCCCCTGGTCGCTGATCAGGAAGACCGAGGTGACCGCGTCCAGCCTGCCGTTCCCCGGCAGCACGCCCACCAGCGACGCGGTGCCCGGCGGGAGCACGACCTGGTCCACCGAGTCCTGGTCGAACCGGCCCGCCGGCGGCGCGGGGATGCTCATGGTGCTGCCGACGGTGAGCCGCGCCCGGGTCGATCCGCGCTCGGTGTCGGCGTAGACCGCGCACACCGGCGAGGCGGGGTCGGGGGCGATGACCCGCGGCATGGCCGTGGGAAGCCCCGCGGGATCGAAGCGGGTGGCCGAGCGCCGCATCCCGTTCGCGGTCGCCGCGTCGATCTCCACGGGGCGCACCGGCGCCCTGCCGTACGCCTTCTTGCTCGCCGGGTCCTGGAGCAGGAGGTCGGCCTGGGCGGGGGTGAGCGCGGCCAGGCCGTCGGGGAGCAGGACGTACCACTTGGCCGCGCCGCCCGACACCGCGCGCACGGTGTAGATCCGGCCCGCGACGGAACGCCTGCCGTCGGGGCCGCGCGTCACCCTGCCGCGGGCGGCGAGCGCCGGGGCGCGGAAGTCGGGGCCGATGGGCAGCGCGTTCAGCCAGGCCGCGGGGACCTGCCGGGGCTGCTCCTCGGTCAGCGCCCGCAGGCTCTCCTGCGGCACCCGCATCCGCCGGTCCGACCAGAGCAGCCAGGTCTGCGAGCCCTCCTCCACGACCATCGCGGTGTCCCGCCCGATCGGGGTGCCGCCGACCGGGAAGCCGCCGATCAGCGAGGTGTGCGGGGTGCGCGTCCCGGTGGCGTCCACGCCCTCGACCACGCAGGCCGACCAGGGCGCGCGGACCAGCCGCTCGCGGGGCGGAAGGGACTCGGGGGCGCCGGGGATGCCGACCATGAGCCCGCGCGGGAAGCGCGCGAGCGATGCCGTGGAGACCGTGCGGACCGCCACGTTCTGCCCGCCCTGCCCGCCGCCGAGCAGCAGCCGGGCCGAGGTGACGTTGGCGACCGGGATCATCTGGCCCCGCGTCGCGCTGTAGACGAAGGTCGCGCCCGACTCCTCCTCGACGATCACCGTCCCCGGCTCGGTGAGCGCGGTGGCGCCGCCGGGCTTCAGCAGGCCGTAGATGCCGAACGCCACCGCCACCAGCACCGCGACGAGCACGCCGCAGAACGTCGCGACGTTGTGCCTGCGCATCGGCGACTCGGGAACGTCGGGTTCGCCCTGGAGCAGGGCCATGCCCAGGCGCTGGGTCATCAGCCGGTGCGCCTGATAGAGATCACGACGGGTCTGCATCCCACCTCCGCCTCGCCGGGTGCGCGGTCGCCGACAGCATAGAAGCGTGATCGCCGGGCGGCGCACGGGCCGCCGACGGTGAACGGCGGTGGTACCGGACGTTTCCGGCCGTCGGCGACCCCGTGAACAGGCATTCGAGGCGGGTGGTGGGACCGGCTCCGGATGGTAGGAGATGTCCGGGAACACGTGATCACGGAGGCCACATGACCCAGGAGAGGTACGTCACCTCCACGGCGATCGAGAGCATTCGCAAGGAGATCGAGGAGGACGTCATCCCGAAGATCAGGGAGCTGCACGCGATGCTGGGCGACACGACGGTCGGATTCCCCGGCTGGGGGGCGGTCGGCGAGGTCGCGGTCGGGATGCGCTACCGGGAGGTCCAGCGGGACGTCGGGGAGAAGTTCGACGACGCGGTGGAGGTGCTGGAGTCGTGGACGGTCGCGCTGACGACCGCCCGCGTCAACTGGCGGACCGCCGAGGACAACAGCACCGTCGTGTACCAGTGAACCGGGGGATGGGGGACTGAGATGACCGCGAGACCGGGTGGGAGACCGAGCCCGCTGACGGCGGGCAGGAGCGCCAAGGGGGTGATCACGAACTCCACCAAGGTCCTGTCCACCCTCAAGGGCGGTGCCAGGCTGGCGCCCACGGCCTGGGCGGGCGTGGCGATCGCGAGCACCGCCGTGGCGAACGTGCCGGGCATGGCCGACGCCTACAACAACTGGGAGTCCGTCCACTCGCGCCTGGACACCGCGGTGAAGAGCTACGTCGCCGTCCTGCTCACCAAGGAGAAGGAGGGCTGGATCGCCGACGACAGGGAGGCGTTCGACGACGCCGTCCAGCGGATGCAGGAGGCGCTGGAGAGCCTGCGCGCCTACGTCAAGAACGTCGCCGGGATCGTCGACGAGCTGGGGGACGCCTACCGCGCCTACTGGCTCGCCATCGCCAAGATCGCGGCCACCCTGCTCGCCCTCGCGACGATCGCGGCGGCGATGCTGGCGACCCCGTACGCGGCCAGTGCCATGGTGAACCTGAGGATGCTGGGCACCCTGGCGAGCCAGGTCATCGCCGTCTCGACCGGCGCGCTGGGCAAGCTCGTCGCCTCGGTGGCCGGGAGCATGTCGGTCTACTTCTCCGGCAAGGCGTGGGTCCAGTCGTTCAACCTGGAGCCCACCGGCTCGGCCAAGGTCGACTTCACCAGGGCGAGGATCGACCCCTCGCTCCTGCCGTACCAGGCGGCGCCCACGGGTGCGCCCGGCCAGGCGCCCCAGCTGCCCAAGGGCGGGACGTTCGAGTGGCTGTCCCCCAAGAAAGAGATGCCGGAGCCGTACAAGTGAGCGATCTCGACCACGGGAACCCGCGCCCGGGAAACCCCGGGAACCCGGAGAACCTGAGCCTGGAGGACCTGGACGCCGTCGTGCGGCAGAGCGAGGAGACGCTGCGGCGGCTCGGCGGGGTCTTCGGCGAGCTGGAGACCGTCACCGGCGAGGGGTCCGGCGCCGGCGGCCTGGCCCGCGCCCTGGTGGACGGCACCGGGCGGATCAAGGAGATCACCCTTGAGCCGCGCATCATGCGCCTGGACAGCCAGGCGGTGGCCGAGGCGGTGACCGAGGCGGTCCGTGCCGCCCAGGAGGCCGCCGGGCGCGCGAACGAGGAACTGCTCCGCGCCGCCACCGGTGGCGACCCGCTCCCGCTGGACATGGCCGACGCCCGCCGCCGGTTCGAGGACATCGGCCAGGACCTGGTCCGTACCCTGGACGACCTGACGCGCGACTGACCGCCCGCTCCCCGCCCCCGCCCGGCCCACCGCCCGGCCGACCGGGCGGGATCGGGAGGGTACGGGCTCCCGGACCGTGCGGAACCTCCGCGGGACGAGGGACCGTACGGGGCCGGGGGCCGGTCCGGGCGGAACCCCGGTCAGCCCGACAGGCCCCTGATGGCCGCGTACACGTCCATCACCCCGAGCGCGAGCGGGAGCAGGGCGAGGATCAGGCAGAACTCCACGACGTCCCCGGCGCGTCCCCAGAACGGGGAGGGGCGCCGCTGCGAGAGGAACAGCGCCATGCCGCCCGCGAGCGCCGCCGCGCACACCAGGCCGATCGTCACCGCGAAGGCCGAGTCCGGCACGGTGAGCGCCACGCCCAGGGTGAGCGCCAGCAGCCCGGTCAGCCCCGAGCCGAGCAACCAGAGGCGCTGGCCGGTCCCCTGGAAGACGCGGGCGCGCATCAGCAGTGCCAGCGAGAGCGTGACCAGGGTCGCGGGGGCGGTCCACCCGCTCGCGGTGAGCAGTACCGGCAGCGTGCCCAGCGCCACCAGGGCGACACCCGCGGTCAGGCCGGTCGCGAACCGCTCGGCCTCCGTCGCGCGCCGCCGGATGTCCGCGCCGTCGATGTCGTCGGTGTCGCCGCGCAGTTCCTCGGCGTTGGCGGGCAGCGCGGGCAGCGGGAGCCGCGCCAGCCGGAAGGACGTCGTCGGGATGAGGGGGGCGCAGGCCAGGGTCACCGCGGCGGCCAGCGCGGCCACCCCGGCGGCGGGCGCCCCGGTGAACATGACGACCGCCGAGCAGATCGTCCCGATCACCGCGGCCAGCCCGACGCCGAAGAAGTTGGGCAGTCCATCGGCGACGATCCAGCCGGTCACGGTGGCGACCAGCGCGGTCACCGCGAACCCGGCCAGCAGGTTGGGCGCTCCGAACGCGGCGGGACCGGCGGGGGGAGCGGGTACGCAGGCCCCGGCCAGGAAGGCGTGGGGCAGCGCGGTGTAGCCGATGATCGCACCGGCCCCGCTGTCGCCCACGGCCCTGGAGAGTACGGCGCCCGCCACGACGGCGAGGGTCGCGCACGCCCCGGCGAAGGCGACCACCGGCCCCCAGGGCGGCCCGCTCGCCACGAGCACCGCGAACGCGGCGACCATCGACAGCGCCGCGGTGCCCAGCCCGACGCCCCTGGTGTGCGCGGCCCGCCAGCGGCCGGTCCGTTCCTTCACGCCGGTCGCCACGGTGTCGGCGACGTCGTCGAAGATCGCCTCGGGCAGCTGGGACGAGCGGGGCAGCAGGTAGAGGACCTCGCCGTCCCTGATGCCCAGCTCGGACAGGCCCGCGCCCGAGGGCATGGGGGCGGCGCCGATCCGCTGGAGCCCCCAGCCGCCGGCGGGCGCGACCTCCTCGGCGCTCTCGCCGGTGGCGGCGAGCAGGTCGGGCAGCAGGTGGGAGAGGGGGAGGTCCGAGGGCACCGCCAGGTCGACCCGGCGGCGCGGGGTGACGACGGTGATGCGGCACAGGGGGATTGCGGTCACCTGGTTCACAGGGCGCATGCTAGTCACCTCCGCGATCACCCGGCACCCGCCGGGGGCGAGGGGAACCACGGTGTTCATCCCGTGATCGCCCGGCATCCAGCTGATCACCCGACATACAGCTGACCGCCCTGCATCCAGCGGATCGTCGGGTTGATGATGCTCGTCCCGCGATCGCCCGGTATCGGTCCCGAGGCGTTCTCGAAGATTCCATCGAACCCGGGGGGCGGTTTCGCTACGGTAATCCGGACTGGACAGTATTTGCTTAACTCACATCGGGGGCGAAGTGGGCATCGTGGTCGTCCGGCGTCCCGAGCGGCGTCCGCCTCCGGCGCCACCGCGCGGCGAGATCCTCCTGGAGTCGCCGCCCGAGATCCCGGAGACCACCTCGGCGGGGTTCACGCAGGTGCTCATGTATCTGCCGATGGTGGCCGGCGGCGCCGCGATGGGGCTGATGTTCGCCGGGGGCGGCGGCGGAAACCCGATCATGTACGTGGCGAGCGGCATGTTCGCGCTCTCCATGGTCGGCATGACCGTCGGCCAGATGGGCCGCGCGGGCGGGGAGCGCAAGCAGCGGATCAACGGCCAGCGCCGCGACTACTTCCGCTACCTGTCCCAGACCCGCGCCAAGGTCAGGCGCGCGGCGAGCAGGCAGCGCGCGGCGCTCGACTGGAACGGCCCCGACCCCGACGCCCTCTGGGCGATCGCGCTGAGCGCCCGCCTGTGGGAGCGGCGGCCCTCGGACGCCGACTTCGGCGCCGTCCGGGTGGGCACCGGCTCCCAGCGCCTCGCCGTCCAGCTCATCCCGCCGGAGTCCAAGCCGGTCGAGGACCTGGACGCCATGTCCGCCGGGGCGCTGCGCCGCTTCGTCCGCGCCCACTCGACGGTGGCCGACCTGCCCATCGCCATCTCCCTGCACTCCTTCGCCAGGGTGAGGCCCACCGGCCCCGAGGCGGCCGTCCGCGACATGGTCAGGGCGCTCGTCGGCCAGCTGGCCGTCTTCCACTCGCCGGACGAGCTCAGGATCGCGGTGTGCGCGTCCAAGGAGTGGATGGCCCACTGGGAGTGGATCAAGTGGCTCCCGCACGCCCTGCACCCGCACGAGACCGACGCGGCTGGGCCCGTCCGCCTCATGACCGACGACCTGGGCGAGCTCGACCGGCTGCTCGGCGCCGACTTCAAGAACCGGGCCCGGTTCAAGCCGGGCATCTCCGCCGAGGCGCTCCCGTACCACATCGTGATCATCGACGGCGGGCACGTCCCGCAGGACTCCCCGCTGGGCGCGGACGCGATCGAGGGGGTGACCCTGATCGACCTCGACGGGACCACCACCCCGGCGGGGGAGAAGACGATGCTCAGGCTGCGCGTCACCGAGGACCTGTTCAGCCGGGTCACCACGGACCAGGCGGGCAAGAAGGTCGTCACGCCGCTCGGCAGGCCCGACCGGTTCTCGTACCTGCAGGCCGACGGGCTCGCCAGGCGGCTCGCCCCGCTGCGCGGCTCCCCGGCCGGAGCGGGGGGCGGCGACGCGCTCGCCGCCGACACCACGCTGGCCGAGCTGCTGGGGCTCGGCGACGCGGCGGGGCTGGACCCGGCGCTGCTCTGGCGTCCCAGGGCGCCGCGCAACCGGCTGCGGGTGCCGATCGGCGTCGGTACCGACGGGCGCCCGGTCGAACTGGACATCAAGGAGTCGGCGCAGGGCGGCATGGGCCCGCACGGCCTGGTCATCGGCGCCACCGGCTCCGGCAAGAGCGAGCTGCTGCGCACGCTGGTGCTCGGGCTCGCCGTCGCGCACTCGTCGGAGGTCCTGAACTTCGTGCTCGTCGACTTCAAGGGCGGCGCGACCTTCCTGGGCATGGACTCCCTGCCGCACGTCGCGGCCGTCATCACCAACCTCGCCGACGAGCTGCCGCTGGTCGACCGCATGCACGCCGCCCTGCACGGCGAGATGGTACGGCGCCAGGAGCTGCTCCGCGCCGCGGGGAACTACGCCTCGCTGCGCGACTACGAGCAGGCCAGGGAGCAGGGGGCCGACCTGCGGCCGATGCCCACCCTCTTCGTGGTGCTGGACGAGTTCAGCGAGCTGCTCTCGGCCAAGCCCGAGTTCATCGAGCTCTTCGTGATGATCGGCCGTCTCGGCAGGTCCCTGGGGGTGCACCTGCTGCTCGCCTCGCAGCGGCTGGAGGAGGGCAGGCTGCGCGGCCTGGACACCCACCTGTCGTACCGGATCGGCCTGCGGACCTTCTCGGCGATGGAGAGCCGGGTGGTGCTCGGCGTGACCGACGCCTACGAGCTGCCCTCGGCGCCGGGCAACGCCTTCCTGAAGTTCGACACCACCGGGATGGTCCGCTTCAAGGCCGCGTACGTCTCCGGGCCCTACACCCCCGAGCGGCGGGTGGTGCGGCGCGAGCGCGCGGAGGGGCGGCAGATCGTCCCGTACGGTCCCGCCTACATCGCGCCCCCCGTCCAGGCCGAGCCCGAGGAGGAACCGGAGGCGGCCGTCGGCGCTGGGCGTGACACGCTGCTCGACGTCGTGGTCCGCAGGCTGGGCGCGCAGGGCCCGCCCGCGCACCGGATCTGGCTGCCGCCGCTGGCCGAGCCGCCCTCGCTGGACCAGATCCTCCCGCCCCTGTCCGTCACCCCGGGCCACGGGCTGACGACCGCGCACTGGCAGGGACGCGGGGGGCTGCACGCGCTGCTCGGCGTCGTCGACCGTCCCTTCGAGCAGCGGCGCGACCCGTACTGGGTCGACCTGTCGGGCGCCGCCGGGCACCTGGCCGTGGCCGGCGGGCCGCAGAGCGGCAAGAGCACCGTGCTGCGCACGCTGATCGCCGGTCTCGCCCTCACCCACACCCCCGCCGAGGTGCAGTTCTACTGCCTGGACTTCGGCGGCGGCGCCCTCGCCTCACTGGAGGGCCTGCCGCACGTCGGCGGGGTGGCCAACCGGCTGGACGCCGACCGGGTCCGCCGGACCGTCGCCGAGGTCACCGCGCTGCTCGCGCGGCGGGAGCGCGAGTTCGCCGAGCGGGGCATCGACTCGATCACCACCTACCGGCGCCAGATCGCCGCGGGGACCGTGGACCCCGGCGGCTTCGGGGACGTCTTCCTCGTGGTCGACGGCTGGCTCACGGTCCGCCAGGAGTTCGAGTCGCTGGAGCCCACGATCACCGAGCTGGCCGCACGCGGTCTCGGCTACGGCGTCCACGTGGTCGCGGCGACCAACAAGTGGTCGGAGTTCCGGCCCTCCATCCGCGACCTGTTCGGCTCCCGGGTGGAGCTGAGGCTGGGCGACGCCTACGAGTCCGAGGTGAACCGCAGGACCGCCATGGCGGTTCCCGAGGGCGTGCCGGGGCGCGGCCTGACCCGCGACGGCCTGCACTTCCTGAGCGCGCTGCCCCGCGTCGACGGCGGCGAGCGGAGCGACGACCTGCCCGTCGCGACCCGGGCGATGGTCGAGGCCGTCGCCGCCGCCTGGCAGGGCCCGCCCGCGCCCAGGGTGCGGCTGCTGCCCGCCGTCCTCGCGCCGGAGAGCCTGCCGGGACCCGAGGAGACCGGCGCGCGGATCCCGCTGGGCATCGACGAGAGCACCCTCTCGCCGGTGCTCGCCGACTTCGACGCCGATCCCCACCTGGTCGTCATCGGCGACAACGAGAGCGGCAAGTCCAACCTGCTGCGCCTGGTGGCCGAGGGGGTCGTGGCCCGCCACGAGCCCGCGCGGGCCCGCCTCGTCGTCATCGACTACCGCCGCTCGCTGCTGGACGCCGCCTACACCGAGCACCGCATCGGGTACGCGGCCTCCTCGACCGCCGCCACCGAGTTCATCGCCGAGATCAGGGAGTCGCTCGTCAAGCGGCTCCCCCCGGCGAACCTCTCACCGGAGGAGCTGCGGTCGCGCGGCTGGTGGAAGGGGGCGGACATCTACATCGTGGTCGACGACTACGACGTGGTGGCCTCGGGCGCCAACCCACTCGGGGCGCTGCTCGACCTGCTGCCCCAGGCCCGCGACATCGGCCTGCACCTGGTGCTGGCCCGTGCGATGGGCGGCGCGGGACGGGCCATGTTCGACCCGGTGCTCCAGCGGCTCAAGGACATGGCCACCCCGGCCGTCATGATGTCGGGCCACAAGGACGAGGGCGTGCTGTTCGGGGTGCGCCCCCACGCGCTGCCGCCGGGACGCGCCTATCTCTCCGACCGCAGGAACGGGGTGCGCCTCATCCAGACCGCGTTCGTTCCCCAGCCCGATCCGGAGAGGTGAACGGGAAGCAACACGGGAGGGCGTCTCGCGT
Organism: Streptosporangium vulgare; assembly: GCF_042428775.1. NCBI lineage: Bacteria > Bacillati > Actinomycetota > Actinomycetes > Streptosporangiales > Streptosporangiaceae > Streptosporangium > Streptosporangium vulgare. The sequence goes on from NZ_JBHMBS010000019.1 coordinate 63,589, forward strand.
AACAATGGATGACTAGTTTCACTCCCTCAACGTGCGCGACGTTCAGGGGACTCTCTTGTCATTTCCTCCGGAGCCGACGGACATCAGTCCGGCCGATCTGAAAAAACGCAAGGAAGACTTCCACACCGAGAGCGACGAGCTCGCCAGGGCCTTCACCAAGGCCATGGCCGACCTCGACGCCCTGGGAGCCTTCTGGGGCGGCGACGAGACCGGCCAGAGGTTCGCGGGCGCCTCGGGCGGCACGGGCTACCTCGCCGCCAGGGACGAGGCCAAGGACCACGTCGCGCGGATCAGGGACGGCTACCGCAAGATCGGTGACAACCTGGGCCTGGCCGGCGACAACGTCACCGGGGCCAACTGGGCCACGGTCGGGGAGATGGTCAAGGCGGTCGTCGGCCCCGAGATCGGCGTTCCCGGCAGCAAGGCCGAGCTCGAATGAGCGGCCCGGGCCCGCTCGGGGGCACGGGCGCGCTGGGAGCGGTGGGCGCGTTCGCCAAGGCCAATCCGGTCAAGACCGCGATGGGGGCCGGCTCCGTCGGCGGCGCCGCGTTCGTCACGTCCATGCTCGGCGTGAGCTGGCCGGAGGGCGACCCGGACAGGCTGCGCTCGGCGGCCGACATCTGGGACGGCCTCGCCGAGGCCGTCGAACGCGCCGGCGCCGACGCGAACGGTGTCGCCGAGCAGGTCTGGAAGAACAACGCCGGCGCGGCCGTGCGGGAGTTCAGGACGCTGTGGACGGAGAAGTTCCGTCCCTATCCCGGCGAGGTCGCCACGTTCTGCCGGGCGATCGCCACGGCCTGCCGCGACTACGCCCGCGCCGTGGAGATCACCCGGTACGTGCTGATCGTGCTCGCGATCCAGGCCTGGGTGAACATGGTCTACACGGTGGCCTGGGGCTGGGCCACGGCGGGCATCGGGGCGGCCGTGCAGAAGCAGATCATGGACAGGTTCCTCAAGGGCCGCGCGGTCCTGCAGATGAGGCTCTTCAAGATCAGCGTCGAGAAGATCATCTACAACTCGTTCTACTACCTGGGCGACAGCGTGGCCTACGCGGGCGGCCAGCAGGTGCTCCAGTGGAGCGTCTTCGAGCTCGCCGGGGTCAGGAAGGACCTCACCGGCAACGACGTCACCGGCGGGGGTGAGAACGCCAAGCAGTTCGGCCGGGGCTTCGCGAGCAACATGGCCTTCAACGCCGCCTTCGACCTGACCAAGATCGGCCCTTGGGGCAGGGCGTTTCCGGGCGACGCGGCGGGCAACCTGATGTCCCGGCTGGTCGGCTCGGGGACGTACACCGTGACGGACAACGCGCTCCAGGGGGATCCCGCCCTCCCCACCTGGGAGCAGTGGATCTCCAAGATCATCGTGCACGGCTCCCGCGCGGCCAGGCCACCCGCCTGAACGGGGCCGCTTGGGCGGGCCACCCGCGCGAGCCACCCGAGCGGGCCGTCTGGACGGGCCGCTGTTTCCGGGCCGGGTCGCCGCCTCCCGTGGCCGGAGCGCGGTCCGAACGGGGGCGTCGCCGGGAGTCCGGCCCGAGGACGGCGTCCCCGGACCGGACTCCCGGCGGGGACGCGTACTTCCCGTCTGCCTTCCCGTCCGCCTGGAAAATCGGCTCGTACCTCCGGAGGCCCGGCCCCGGGCCTCCGCCCGGGCCCGTGCCCGTGCCCGGGGTCAGCTCCTGAAGGGGTCTTCCAGGAGCGAGTTCAGCAACGTGCCGGTCTGCTCGGCCGCGTCCCTGGTGGCCTCGTCCGAGGCCGCCAGGATCGCCTCCGCGAGGGCCTCGGAGCCCAGGCGGAGGGCGCGCGGGTCGATGCGGAGGGCCGCCAGCGCGCCACTGGCCAGTACCTCCACCGACACGTGGCCACCGGCCGCCTCGCCGCGTCCCCTGGCCTCGGCCAGGCTCTGGCCGACCTCCTCCATCCGGGTCGTCTGCTCCTCGATCACCGTGAGAAGCCGGTCCGTCTCCGGATCACCGGTCGGTGAGTACGGCCCGCCGGACACGCCCGGCCCGCTCTCCCGCTCGCCGCGCATTACCTGCAGTTCCCCCAGTCGAGAGCGGAGGAACCGGCGGGGCCGCCGCCGTTGAGGCGCACGCACTTGCCCTGGGCGGGAAGGACGACCGGGCCCGCGTAGTACTCGTAGCTGCCGCGGTCGCTCTTGGTCGCGCCCCCCTGAACCTCGAGGGTCACCCAGAGCGGGGACGCGACGCCCACGTCCGCGCTCTTCAGGGCGATCGCGCAGGTGTTCTTCGTGACGCTGTTGAAGAGCTGGTAGACCGTCCCGCCCTTGAACGGGACCTGTCGCTGCACCGAGTAGTTCAGTCCGCAGACCTTCTCCGCGGTGTACGGGTTGGCGCGCTGCTCCGGCGGGGACGACGGCGGCCTCGCCGTGGTGGGCGAGATCGGCCGCACCGTCGGCTTGATCGTCTGCCAGGGCTTGGCGGGCTGCGTGGGCTTCGCCGTCTGCGAGGGCCTGGCGACCTGCGAAGGCTTGAAGGACGGCCCGGCCGGGGTGGGCGTCGGGGTCGGCGTGGGAGTGGGGGTCAGGCCGGGAGTCCCCTGGGGCGGGGTCGGGGTGGGCCCCGGGGTGCCCGGCGGGGCCGGGGTGGGGGTGGGGCTCGGGATCGGGGTCGGTGTCCCGGTCGGAGGCTGCTCCGGCTCGACCGTCAGGGACGGGCTCGGCGTCGGAGTCGGCGTCGGCTGGACCGCCGACGTGGACGACGCCGCGGCGGAGGGCACCCCGGAGGTGGGCGTCGGCACCGCGGGCGCGGTCGGAGCCGTGGTGAGCGGCGCCGTCGGCACCGGCACCGGAGGATTGGTGTACGCGCCGACGGTCGGGACCTGGGGCAGGCCGGTGGGGGCGTCGCTGGGCAGTTGCAGCGGCCCCACCTCCGCGACCCGGGGGTCGGGGGTCGTCCCCCAGGGCACGGTCACCTTGCCCGCGGGGTCGTCCCCGGGGTTCTGCACCGGGTCCTGCCCCTGCGGCTCGTCCCGTGACTGGTCCGCCAGCCCGAGCGAGACCTCGGGTATCGCGCCGTCGGCGGAGGCCCGCTCCAGCTCGCTCAGGGCGGTGTACCGTCCGGCGGCCCACAGGCCCAGCCCGGAGAGCAGGACGATCACGCCGACGCAGGCGGCCAGCGCCATCGAGAAGTTGCCCGTCCTCGGACGGCTCCCGGCGGCCTTCGCGGGCGCCGGGTCCGGGGCTCCGGGAGCGGGGGACGCGCCCTGGGGAAGCTGCGGAGCCCCCCAGACCGACGTCGCGGGCTCCACCTGTCGCGGTACGGCCGCACCGGGGGTGTTCTCGTCCGGCGGGGAGTCGTCCCCGCGCGTGGCCCCCGTGATGTCCGTACCCGGGCGCGCCCCCACGCCTCCATCCGCTCCGATTCCCGGTCCGATGCCCGTTCCGGCACCCGAGACGGTGCCGGATACACCGGACACACCGGACGCACCGGATGCGCCGGATGCGCCGGAGACAAGGCCGGGGAGGGGGGCAGGCGCGCCGGGCGCCTCGGGCTCGCCGAGCAGGCGCAGCATGGCGGTCTTGGTGTCCGGGCGCTCCTGCGATCGCTTGTCCAGGCAGGAGACGATGACGGGCCGCAGCTCCGCGGGCAGGCCGGTCAGGTCCGCGGGGCCTTCCAGGACCCTCTCCGGCCGGCCGCCGAAGGGCGGTCGCCCGGTCGCGGCGTAGACGACCGTGGCCGCCCAGGCGAAGAGGTCCGCGGGCCTGCTCGCCTCCGGCGCCGGGGGAGCGGCGGGAGCGGCGGCCTCCTCGCGGATGTGCTCGGGAGCGCGGTAGTCCGGTTCCCGCTCGCCCGTGACGGGGTCGAGCCCGATGTCGAAGACACGGGGACCGTCAGGGCCGAGCAGCACGGTGTCGGGGGTGAGCGACCCGTGGGCGAGGCCGGACAGGTGAAGGGCGGTCAGCGCGGTGAGCGTGCCGACCGCGAACCGCTCCAGCGCGTCACCGGTGAGCGGCCCGTCCCCGGCCACCGCCTGCCGCAGCGTGGGTCCCTCGACGTGCTCGCGGACCACGTACGGGCGGTCGTCGAACCAGCCGACCTCCAGCAGTCTGGCGGTGTGCGCCCCGGACGCGCGCTTGGCGGCGTGCAGCTCGTTCGTGATCCGCTCCCGCACCCGGGGGTCGGGGGCCTCCGGCTCGGCGGCGAGCAGGCGGATGACGCGGACGGTGTCGTCGTCGGGAAGATGTCCCAGGTAGACGGCGTGTTCTGGATCCGGGTCGAGCCGGCCGACCAGGACGTGCACGCCGATACGTTTGGGATCCTCAGGGAGTAATGGGTGCAAATACCCCATTGCATTCCTTCCAGCACAGCTGTCAATAAAGCCGCTTTAGGTTAATCGGGCACCATCCAACCAAATTTGGCGCACTAGATCGTGTTTTTAATATGTTTGTCATGTTTGGTTCTCGATGGAGCCGGGCCGCCAGCCCCTCCGGCGCCCCATCGGGACGGCGATTCCCGCCACGGTGACCAGGACGCCCGCGGCGAGCGATCCCAGCGCGACCCAGAGCGAGATCGAGACGGCCCGGGAATCCTCGGGAGGCGCCGGACGCACCGCGTCCCCCGGCAGCGGGGCCGCCTGGCGCGGCGCGAGCGCCACCTGCTCGGACGGCAGGATCGCCGAGACCGCCAGCAGCGGGTTGACCATTCCCGCCCCGGTGCCCGCACCCGAGCCGCCGTTGGCGGTCAGCTCGACGCGCCGCCGTACCCGCACGTTGTCCAGCTCCGGGTGGCGGGCGCGGACCAGCGCGACCACCCCGGCCACGTACGGGGCGGCGAAGCTGGTGCCCTCCAGGTCCTCCCGGTAGGCCCGCCCGGCCCAGGTACTCGTGACGCCCCGGCCGGGGGCGAGGACGGAGACGGGGGTGACGGCGTTGGACGAGTCGGCCCTCGCCCCGTCGGGGCCGGCGGCCCCGACCGAGAGGACCCCCTCGTAGGCGGCCGGGTAGGCGGGCCCAGGGGTCCCGTCCTCCTTCTGCACGTTGCCGGCCGCGGCCACCACGACCGCGTCCATGGCGAGGGCGTAGGTGACCGCGTTGCGCAGGTCGGCCTGGTCGCGCGCCTCGACCGACACGTTGATCACGTCGGCCCCCAGCTCGGCGGCCCGCACGATGGCCAGGGCCAGCCGGCCCACGTCGCCGGTGCCGTCCGAGGTCTGCTTGATGGAGAGCAGCCTCGCCTGCGGCGCGACCCCGGTGAAGGGCACCCCCTTCATCTCGGCCGCCCCGATGATGCCCGCCACCGCCGTACCGTGACCGAGGCAGTCGCGGGCCCCGGTGGCGGTCAGGTCGATCGACCGGGTCCTTCTCAGCTGGGGGTGCCTGGTGTCCACCCCGCTGTCGACGACCGCGACGGTCACCCCGGCACCCTTGGTCAGCTCCCACACCTCGGGAAGGCTGAGCCGCCGCTGGGCCCAGGACTCCCCGATGCTGGTCGTACCGCGCCCGGGGTTGCACCTGACCGGCGCGGCGACCGTCCCGGCGGTGCCCGCCCCCGAGGTCCCTCCCGCCTTCACCGCCGAGACGGTCTCCGCGACCCCGGCACGCGCCGCCGCGCCCGCTTCCACCCGGGCCACGGCCGGTGGTGCCGCGATCGCCGCCAGCACCAGCACCGTGACGAGCATCCGACCGATCACGAAACGCCCCCAGAACGACCCGGAACAAACGGTCCCCGAGCGAAACGGCCCCCACGCCGAGACGCCTCCGGAGTGAGAAGACCCCGGAAACGGGTGAATACCGGGCAGCACCCTACTCAGCTTGATCGCGTGCCGTCACGGCGCGGCGGGATTCTCCCGGCCGGAGGCGCGACCCGGCGGTCGTAAGCTGGCGTGGGCGGACGAGCCGGGCGGGCACCGGTGGGACTCCGCCCACGTCCCGCCGCGAACCAACGCGAACCGACGCGAAGTGATACCAACCGTGCGAACCGATGCGAGACCAGGAGCAGGCTTGAGCCAGTACCCATGGGGCGAGGCGACCGCGACCGGCATCGGGTCGCACCCGGGGGAGGACCACGCGGAGGCGGTCAGGGTCGCCTTCGGCGAGTCGCCCGCGCTGCCGTACCTGCCCGAGCTGCCCGCCCGCGGTGTCGGCGCCGACATGATCGGGCGCACCGCCTCACTCCTGCTGGAGCTGCCCGTCGAGGTGCAGCCGTCGGGCTGGCGGTTCGCCGACAGGCCCGGCCGCGACTTCAAGCGCGCTCGCGACCATCTCGTCCGCGACCTCGACGGGCTGGAGGAGGTCACCCAGGGGTACGAGGGCCCCTTCAAGATCCAGGTGTGCGGGCCGTGGACGATGGCGGCGGCGATCGAGCTCCGGTACGGCGACAAGACGCTCGCCGACCCGGGCGCGGTGCGCGACCTGGTGGACTCCCTGACCGAGGGGCTCGCCGCGCACGTCGCCGACGTGCGCCGCAGGGTGCCGGGCGCCACGGAGATCGTGGTCCAGATCGACGAGCCGGGGCTGCCCGGCGTCCTCACGGGCACCGTGCCGACCGCCTCGGGCTTCGGGCGGCTCGCCGCCGTCGACCGCCAGATCGTCGCCGACCGGCTCGGCGCGGTGCTCCCCGCGGGGACGTTCACGGTCGTGCACTGCTGTGCCCCCGGGGTGCCCTTCGGGGTGCTGCGCATGGCGGGCGTGGGAGGCGTCTCGCTGGACGCCCACCTCATGAGGAGACGTGACGAGGACGCGATCGGCGAGACCGTCGAGGCCGGAACCGCCCTGTTCCTCGGGGTCGTGCCGGGTGTGGACGCCAGGCTCCCCGACGTCGACGTGGTCGCCGCGCCCGCCGTCGAGCTCTGGCGCCGTCTCGGCTTCCCCGTCTCGACCCTGGCCTCGCAGGTCGTGCTCACCCCCGCCTGCGGCCTGGCCGGGGCCTCGCCCGCCTACGCCAGGACGGCCCTGGCCACCTGCCGCAAGGCCGCCCGCGTCCTGCAGGACGACCCCGGCGAGTGATCCGTACGGCTCTCGCGCGGTGCTCGTACCGTGCGCGAACCGGTGTCGTACGGGAGCGGCGAGGGCTTGTTCAACTCGGGGCAATGGCGGAGTCACATTGTCGGTGCTCGAAGATACGTTTGTCCTGGGCGACGACGATGGGAGAAGCGGGCGATGGGCGCTGAGGTCGAGGGTGTGCCGGTGGCGGCGCTGGAGCGGCACGCGGAGCTGAGCGAGCTGGTCGAGGAGGCCAACTGGCGTTACCACGTGCTCGACTCGCCCACCGTGAGCGACGCCCAGTACGACGGGTGGATGCGCGAGCTGCGCGAGCTGGAGGAGGAGAGCCCGACCCTCCGCACGCCCGACTCGCCCACCCAGAAGATCGGCGCGCCGATCTCCAGCGACTTCACCCCGGTCAAGCACCTGCAGCGGATGGAGAGTCTCGACAACGCCTTCAACGCCGACGACCTCGCCTCCTGGCAGGCGAGGGCCGAGCGGCTGGCCGAGCGCGACCCCGCCCCCTACCTGTGCGAGCTGAAGATCGACGGTCTCGCGATCGCGCTGCTCTACGAGAAGGGCCGCCTGACCAGGGGCGCGACCAGGGGCGACGGGCGCGTCGGCGACGACGTGACGGCCAACGTCCGCACGATCGCCAATGTCCCGCACCGCCTGACCGGCGACGACGTGCCCGACGTGGTGGAGGTGAGGGGCGAGGTCTACATCCCCGTCGAGGAGTTCGAGAAGCTCAACGAGCAGCTGGTCGAGGGGGGCAAGGCGCCGTTCGCCAACCCGCGCAACTCCGCGGCGGGCTCCCTGCGGCAGAAGGACCCGCGCGTCACCGCGCAGCGGCCCCTCTACATGATCGTTCACGGGGTCGGCAAGTGGGAGGGCGCCGCCGCGCCCCGCACCCAGTCGGAGGTCTACGAGCGGCTGAAGGGGTTCGGCCTGCCGGTCAGCGACCTCTACAAGGTCGTCGACGACCTCGACGGCATCAACGCCTTCATCGAGTTCTACCGCGAGCACCGCCACGACCCGGCCTACGAGATCGACGGCGTCGTGGTCAAGGTCGACCGCATCGAGCTGCAGAACAATCTGGGCTCCACCAGCCGGGCCCCGCGCTGGGCGATCGCCTACAAATACCCGCCGGAGGAGGTCAACACCAAGCTCCACGACATCCAGGTCGCGGTGGGCCGCACCGGCCGGGTCACCCCGTACGGCGTGATGGAGCCGATCGTCGTGGCGGGCTCCACGGTCGAGCGGGCCACCCTGCACAACGCCTCCGAGGTGGCGCGCAAGGGCGTGCTGATCGGCGACACCGTGGTGCTGCGCAAGGCGGGCGACGTCATCCCCGAGATCGTCGGCCCGGTCGTCGACCTGCGCGACGGCACCGAGCGCGAGTTCGTGATGCCGGAGCGCTGCCCGGAGTGCGACACCGAGCTGGCGTACGAGAAGGAGGGCGACGCCGACCTGCGCTGCCCCAACACCAGGGCGTGCCCCGCCCAGCTCCGCGAGCGCATCTTCTTCGCGGCCGGGCGCAGGGCGTTCGACGTCGAGGGGCTGGGCTACGTGGCGGCCACCGCGCTGACCCAGCCTCTTCCGCCGCAGGAGCCGCCGGTCCGCACCGAGGCGGACCTGTTCGACCTCACGATGGAGCAACTGCTGCCGATCAGGTCGGTGGTCCGCGACCCCGACACCGGCCTGCCCAAGACCGATCCGGAGAGCGGCGAGAAGAAGGTCGTCACCTTCTTCGCCAACCAGAGCGGCGAGCCGAGCAAGAACGCCGAGAAGATGCTGGAGCAGCTGGAGAAGGCGAAGAGCCAGCCGGTCTGGCGGGTGCTCGTCGCGCTCTCCATCCGGCACGTCGGCCCCCCGACGGCCCAGGCGATCGCCGACGAGTTCCGCTCGATCCCCGCGATCGCGGCGGCCTCGGAGGAGGAGCTCGCCGCCGTCGAGGGCGTCGGCCCGCGGGTGGCCGCGGCGATCCACGACTGGTTCACGGTCGACTGGCACCGGGAGATCGTCGACCGGTGGACGGCCGCCGGGGTCCGGATGGTCGACGACCCTCCGGCCGAGCAGCTCCCGCAGACCCTGGCCGGTCTGACCTTCGTGGTGACCGGCACGCTCGCCGACTTCACCCGCGACGAGGCGGGCGAGGCCCTGGCCGCCCGGGGCGGCAGGGTCTCGGCGTCGGTGTCGAAGAAGACCTCCTTCGTGGTGGTGGGGGAGAACGCCGGTTCCAAGTTCGACAAGGCGGTCAAGCTCGGCGTGCCGATCCTCGACGAGGCCGGCCTTCGGGTTCTGCTGGCCGAGGGGCCCGAGGCGGCTTCGGAGGTGACGGTGACCCCCGAGGAGTAGGGGCCGTTCCGTCGGTGTCTCGAAGCGTTGTGTCTTAAAAACGTGCGAATTAATAGTGACGGAACGTGCGCAATCGGTTTCGCGAAGTGGCCCGTAGGCCGTACTCTCCCATAATGAACTAATGGGGGTTTTGTTACTCATGGCCGACCCAACCGACACCCGCGACACCGGACCGCGACCGGGAACACCCCTGTGGGCCTATCTCGCCGCCGTCATCACGATCGGGTTCACCGCCCTCGTCGTGTCCCTGCTGGGCATCGACGTGGCCGAGACCGCGGAGCTCGTCCGCAGCCCGCTGTTCTGGATGCTCGCGGCCCTGGTCGTGCTGGGCGAGCTGCGGCCGGTGGTCCTGTCGTCGTCGATGACGGTGGGCGGCACCTACCCGTCGACCATGTTCACCTTCGCCGCGCTGCTCCACTACGGCCTGCCGGTCGCCGTGCTGCTGCAGGCGGTCGCCATGGTCGTCAACGGGGCCGTCACCCGCAAGGCGAGCCATCGGGTCATGTTCAACATCGCGCAGGTGACGATGGCCTGCGGCGCGGCCGGGCTGGTGCTCGGGCTGTTCGGCGACCGGCCCGTCGCGGCGGCCTCCTGGGTGCCCGACGGCTCCGACCTGCTGGCGATCGGGATCGCCGGGCTCGCCTACTTCGTGGTCCGGGCCCTGCTGGTCTCCGGCGCGGTGGCGCTGCACGAGCGCAGGTCGATCCACCGGGTGATCAGGACCACGATCGGCCACCAGAGCCTCGTCTACGCCGGGCTGCTCGGCCTGGCCCCGCTCGTCGTGGTGGTGATGAACCACTCGCCGGCCCTGGTCCCGCTCTTCCTGGCGCCGATGGCGGCGGTTTACTTCACCGCCACCATGTCGGTGCGCCGCGACCACCAGGCGATGCACGACGTGCTGACCGGGCTGCCCAACCGCAAGATGCTCGTGCTCAGCACGGAGGAGGCGCTCGCCGAGGCGCGCGACGGCGAGCGGGTCGGCCTGTTCCTGCTCGACCTCGACCGGTTCAAGGAGATCAACGACACCCTCGGGCACCCGGTCGGCGACCGGCTCCTGCAGCTGGTCGCGCACCGCCTCACCCACAGCGTCCGTCCCGGCGACGTGGTGGCCAGGCTCGGCGGCGACGAGTTCGCCGTCCTGCTGCCCTCGGTCAGGGACGCCGCCGCGGCCAGGGAGGTGGCGGCGCGCCTGCGGGTGGCGATCACCGAGCCGGTCCGGCTGGAGGGCATGAGCTTCGACCTGGACGCCTCGTTCGGCATCGCGATCTACCCCGACCACGCGCCCGACTTCGAGATGCTCCTGCAACGCTCCGACGTGGCGATGTACCTCGCGAAGGAGGGCAGGACCGGGGGCGAGATCTACGCCGCCGACAAGGACCGCAACAGTCCCGAGCGGATCAACCTCCTCGGCGACCTGCGCAGGGCCATCGACCGCTCCGAGCTGCGGCTGCACTACCAGCCCAAGCTCGACCTCGCCGGGGGGCAGGTCCGGGGGGTGGAGGCGCTGCTGCGGTGGCGCCACCCGGAGCGGGGAATGATCTCCCCCGGCGAGTTCGTGCCGATGGCCGAGCAGTCGTACCTGATGCGCCACCTCACCGGATACGTCATCGACGCGGCGCTGGAGCAGGCCGCCCACTGGTGGCACACCGGCCTGCACGAGCAGATCTCCGTCAACGTCTCGGCCCGCGACCTCCTCGACTGCGCCCTCTCCGACCAGCTGGGAGCGGGCCTGGCACGTTACCGGCTGCCTCCCAAGGCGATCCAGCTGGAGGTCACCGAGCGCATCCTGATGACCGACCAGGCCTACACCGACGGCGCCGTCCGGGCCCTGACCGCGCTGGGGGTGCCGCTCGCGCTGGACGACTTCGGCACCGGCTACTCCTCGCTGGTCCGCCTGCAGCGCCTGCCGGTCGCCGAGGTCAAGATCGACTCCTCGTTCGTCCGCCGCATCGGCGAGTCCAAGGACGACGAGCGGATCGTCCGCTCCATCGTCGACCTGGTCCGCTCCCTCGGCCTGCGCTCGGTCGCCGAGGGCGTCGAGTCGGCGGAGGTGGCCGAACGCCTGGCCGACATGGGCTGCGACCTCGGCCAGGGATGGCTGTTCGCCAAGCCCATGTCAGCTGCCGACGCGACCGTGTGGTTGCGCAAACATCGAGCCCTCCCCCCGCACGACCTCGGCTTCCTGCGCCGCACCGAGATCCTCGACCCTCAACGGGCGTGAAGAGCATAGAAGTATACTTCTAAGAAGTACACTTCTATGTGCGGGAGGTCGCCTTGATCCCCAAGCCCGACAGGATTTTCGCTCGGGAGTTCGAGTGGCGGCACCTCGCGTCCTTCGCCGCGCGGGGTGCCGAATCCGTTCAGTTCGGCGTGGTCAGCGGTCGTCGTCGGCAGGGCAAGACATTCCTGCTTGAGGCGCTGACCCGCGAGACAGGCGGTTTCTACTTCAGTGCGACGGAGGCGACAGAGGCCGAGGCGCTGAACATGTTCTCGACCGCGCTGTGGAATTACACGGGAAGGCCCGTCCCGACCAGGTTCGCCGACTGGGACGAGGCGATCACCCAGATGTTCGCCATCGCCGATGAGTCGGGCCGACCCGTGGTGATCGACGAGTTTCCCTACCTGAGCAAGGTATCGCCCGCCCTGCCTTCCATCGTGCAGAGAGAGATCGATCGTGCGATCTCCCGTGGCGGGCGTCTGTCGCTTCTCCTGTGTGGTTCCGCGATGTCGGTCATGGGCGGGCTCCTGTCAGGGGACGCGCCGTTGCGCGGTCGCGCGACCCTTGAACTGGTACTGCGCCCCTTCGACTATCCACTCGCAGCCAAGTACTGGAAACTGAGCGATCCCGCGCTGTCCGCCCGAGTCCACGCGGTGGTCGGCGGGACGCCCGCCTACCTCCGATTCCTCAACGGGGACGTGCCCACGTCCCCCGAGGACTTCGACGACTGGGTGGTACGCACCGTCCTGGACCCGGGCACGCCGCTGTTCCGCGAGGCGCGCTACCTCCTTGAGGAGGAGACGGACATTCGCGAGACCGCGCTCTATCATTCCGTGCTGGCCTCCGTCGCCGCAGGTAACAACACCCGGGGCGGGATCGCGAGCTATATCGGCCGTAAAACGACCGACATCGGCCACCATCTCAATGTCCTGGAAGACAGTTGCCTGCTTCGTCGTGAGCCGGATGTCTTCCACCCGGGCCGTTCTGTCTACCGGATAGCGGAACCCCTGATCAACTTCTACCAGGTCGTCATGCGTCCCCGGTGGGGACTGCTGGAGAGCGGGCGCGCCCGGCCCGTCTGGGCGGACGCGAAAGCACGCTTCCAGTCCCAGATCATGGGCCCGCACTTCGAGGAACTGTGTCGGCACTTCGCTCTCGTCGAACCCGTCTTCGGTGGTCTGCCGGGTGAGGTCGGGGCGGGAACCCTGACCGATCCTGTCCAGAAGGCCCAGGTCCAGGTGGACGTCGTGGTCTTCGCTCCCGCCATCCCGGGCGAGCCGCGCAAGGTGTTGTCCCTGGGGGAGGCCAAATGGGGAGACGTCATGGGGAAGCGGCATGTGGAAAGGCTGCGCCGCGCGAAAGAACTGCTTACCCGGAAGGGGTACGACACCCGGAACACCGTGCTCGCCTGTTACAGCGCCGCCGGATTCGAGCCGACACTTCGGGCCGAAAATGACGTCCGCACGATTGGGATGTCCGATATGTACGTGTAGTAGGGGTTTCCTTGCTCGGAATACTTCTACTGGCGATACTATCGCGCGCGATAGTATCGCCAGTAGAAGTAGGAGCGTACTTCTTAGAAGTACGCTCCTACTTCCATCGCGGCCGGAACGAAGTCGGTGATCTTTCCCGAAGCCGGTGAAGACCGTAGGACCGATGGCCCGGACCAGGACGTCGATCCGGACCAGGGCACGGAGGCGGTGTCCACCGCCGTATCCGTCCGTCGCCGGAGTCGCGCCGGGAAACGATTCATGGCCGGGTGCCCATCGGGAGCGTGATCACGGCCCCGTCCGGGCCCGCGCCGATGGCTCCGGGGCCGCTTCCTGCGGGGTCGGCGGGCCGGGGGTGGGGCGGGAGCGGGCCGGGGGCGGTCTGCTCGCGGGGGCAAGAGATCTTCGCTTGGTTGCGGCAGTGTTAATGAGTCGGGACCCTCAGGTCGCGAGCCATAGGATGACAGTGTCCAATTGCCATTCCACGAAACGGGTTCAACGACTCATGTCCGCCATAACCCGCGACGAGGTCGCTCACCTCGCCCGGCTGTCCCGGCTGGCGCTGGCCGACGAGGAGCTCGACCACTTCGCCGCCCAGCTCGATGTGATCATCGGTGCGGTCGCCCGCGTCGCCGAGGTGGCGGCCGACGACATCCCGCCGTCCTCGCACGCGCTCCCGCTCACCAACGTCTACCGCCCCGACGAGGTACGCCCCAGCCTCACCCCGGAAGAGGCGCTGTCCGGCGCCCCGGCGGTCGAGGACGGCCGCTTCCGCGTCCCGCGCATCCTCGGGGAGGAAGCATGAGCCTCATCCACAAGTCCGCCGCGGACCTGGGCGCGCTGATCGCGAGCGGCGAGGTCTCCGCCGTCGAGGTCGCCCAGGCCCACCTCGACCGGATGGCCGCCGTCGAGCCCAAGGTCAACGCCTTCCTGCACATCGACGCCGAGACGACCCTGGAGCAGGCGCGCGCCGTCGACGCCCGCAGGGCCGCCGGCGAGGAGCTCGGCCCGCTGGCCGGGGTGCCGATCGCGCACAAGGACGTCTTCACCACCAGGGACATGCCGACCACGGCCGGATCGAAGATCCTCGAAGGCTGGAAGCCGCCGTACGACGCGACCGTGACCCGCCGCCTGCGCGAGGCCGGGCTGGTGATCCTCGGCAAGACCAACCTCGACGAGTTCGCGATGGGCTCCTCCACCGAGAACTCGGCGTACGGCGTCACCCACAACCCGTGGGACCTGTCGCGCATCCCCGGCGGCTCCTCCGGCGGCTCCTCCGCCGCAGTCGCCGCGTACGAGGCCCCGCTGTCCACCGGCACCGACACCGGCGGCTCGATCCGCCAGCCCGCCGCCGTCACCGGCATCGTGGGCATGAAGCCGACCTACGGCGGCTCGTCCCGCTACGGCCTGATCGCCTTCGCCAGCTCGCTCGACACCCCCGGCCCCTTCGCCCGCAACGTGCTCGACGCGGCGCTGCTGCACGAGGCGTTCTCCGGGCACGACGTCATGGACTCCACCTCCGTCGACGCCCCGGTGCCCTCGGTCGTCGAGGCGGCCCGCAACGGCGACGTGGCGGGGCTGCGCATCGGCGTGGTCAAGGAGTTCGGCGGCGACGGCTACCAGGCGGGCGTGCTCGCGCGCTTCCACGAGTCCGTGGAGCTGCTGGAGTCGCTGGGCGCGAAGGTCTTCGAGGTCTCCTGCCCGTCGTTCACCACCGCCCTCCCGGCGTACTACCTCATCGCCCCCTCGGAGTGCTCCTCCAACCTGGCCCGCTTCGACGCCATGCGCTACGGCCTGCGCGTCGGCGACGACGGCACGCGCAGCGCCGAGGAGGTCATGGCCCTCACCCGGGCGCAGGGCTTCGGCCCCGAGGTCAAGCGCCGCATCATCCTAGGCACGTACGCGCTGTCCAGCGGTTACTACGACGCCTACTACGGTCAGGCGCAGAAGGTCCGCACGCTCATCGCGCGCGACTTCGAGGCCGCCTTCCAGCAGGTGGACGTGCTCATCTCGCCGACGACGCCCACCACGGCGTTCCCGATCGGAGAGCGCGCCGACGACCCCATGGCGATGTATCTCGCCGACCTGTGCACCATCCCGACCAACCTGGCGGGCAACGCGGCCATCTCCGTGCCGTGCGGCCTGGCGGACGAGGACGGCCTGCCGGTCGGTCTGCAGATCATGGCCCCGGTGCTCGGCGACGACCGCTGCTACCGGGTCGGCGCCGCGGTCGAGAGGGCCCTGCGGAGCCGGTGGGGCGGCGACCTGCTGTCCAGAGCCCCGGAGCTGTAGGGCTTTTCCGGGGTTTCGGGGCGAGGACGAGGGGGCGACAGGTGACAGGGAGAACGGCGGCATGATCACTCGGATCGAGATCGACGGGTTCAAGTCCTTCTTGAGCTTCGATCTCGATGTGCCGCCCTTCCTCGCGCTGGTCGGCCCCAACGCGAGCGGCAAGTCGAACCTCTTCGACGCCGTGGGGTTCGTGGCGGCCGAGATCGAGGGCTCCGGCGGGCTGCTCGGGGCGACCCGCGGGCTGCCGGGCGAGCAGTTCCACCGGGTGGCCCACGGCTCGGCGGTGCCGGGGTTCGTCGTCTCGGTGGAGGCGCTGGTCACCCCGGAGCCCGGCTCCGTGGTGCCGATCAGGTTCGACGTGGGCGCGGAGATGGTGCTGAAGATCCCCCGGTCCAGCGGTGCCGTCGTGAGCCACGTCGTCCAGCGGATCCCCGACGAGCTGCTGGAGCTCATGGTCGAGGACCCCGACCCCGAGGGCACGCCTCGCCGTACGGTCCAGTCGTGGCGCCGCTACTCGCCGTCGCCCGCGGCGATGCGCCGACGCTCTCCCTCGGCGAACCGGGGGCCGCTCGCGGCCGACGGCTCGAACCTGGCCGCCGTCCTCGGGCGGATGGCCGGTACGGAGGCGCTGGCCGACCTCGCGGCCGACCTCGCGGGAGTGGTCCCCGACGTCGTCGGGCTGGTGCCGCGCGTCGAGCGCGGCGAGTGCTCCTTCGACCTGCTCGTCGACGGCCAGGGGGTGGTTCCGGCGGCGCTGCTGTCCGACGGCACCCTGCGGATCCTCGGCCTGCTCGCCGCCCTGCACGATCCCGACCATCCGGGCACGCTGCTGGTTGAGGAGATCGAGAACGGCGTCCATCCGGCCCGTCTCGGCGAGCTGCTCCGGCGGGTGCGCCGCCGGATCACCGTGCCGGGGGGGCCCGAGCCGCTGCGGCAGCTCATCCTCACCAGCCAGTCCCCGATCGTCGTCGCGGAGGTCTACCGGACCGAGCCGGACGCGCTGACGTTCCTCGACACGGCGGTCCGCGTCGACCCCGACAACGACCGGGTGTCGCGGGTGACCGTGGCCAAGCCGATCCAGCCGGACGGCGAGCCGGGCACGTTCGTCTCGCCCCGGCAGGTCCGCAAATACCTGGGCGCGGCCGCATGAGCAGCCGCCCGCTGGTTCCGGGGCTCATCGCTGAGGGGGAGGCCGACGAGGGCTTCCTCGGCATCGTGATCTCCAGGCAGCTGCGCGAACTCACCTGGATGTCGCCGTACGCCGTCGACGTCGAGGCGACGGAGGTCGTCTCCTGCGACCGGGAGCACCTGGTCACCGCGCTGGAGGAGCTCGCGGCCGACTGCCACCTGCTCTTCACGCACGACGACGAGCGGGAGCGCCGCCGCAGAGACGGCGTCCGCTACCACTCGCACTACCTGGTGCCGGTGATCGGGCTGGGAGAGACGGAGGGCTGGCTGCTCGCCGACCCCGGCGCGTGGGCGAAACTGGAGGGCAGCGACCTCAGCAGGCTGCCGGCGCGGCCCCGCGACGTCGAGAGGATCTCCGACCCCGCCGGGGTGCTGGCCACGACCGTCCCCCGGCGCGGCAAGCCGGCCCGCGACTACTTCGAGTACATAGGACGCAACATCGACCTCGCCGTTCTGGCCCAGGTGCCCGCCTACGCGAACTGGGTGGCCGAGACGAGGAACGCGTTGAAGGGACTTGGTTATCTATGACGTTTTCTATGGAGCAGGAAGTGGTGAACGACAGTGAGCGCTGAGACGTTGATGCCGTACGACGAGGCGCTGGAGCGCTTCGAGCCGGTGCTGGGCCTGGAGACGCACGTCGAGCTGGGCACGGCGTCGAAGATGTTCTGCGGCTGCCCGACCACGTTCGGCGCCCCGCCGAACACGCACGTCTGCCCGGTGTGCCTGGCGCTGCCCGGCTCGCTGCCGACGGCGAACGCCGCCGCGATCGAGGCGACCATCCGCATCGGCCTGGCGCTCAACTGCTCCATCGCCGAGTGGTGCCGCTTCGCCCGGAAGAACTACTTCTATCCGGACATGCCGAAGAACTACCAGATCAGCCAGTACGACGAGCCGCTCTGCTTCGACGGCTACCTCGACGTCGAGGTCGACGGCAAGACCGTCAGGATCGAGATCGAGCGCGTCCACCTGGAGGAGGACACCGGCAAGTCCACCCACGTGGGCGGCGCGACCGGCCGCATCCACGGCGCCGACTACTCGATCGTCGACTACAACCGGGCGGGCATCCCGCTGGTGGAGATCGTCACCAAGCCGATCCCGGGGACCGACAGGCTCGCCCCCGAGGTCGCCCGCGCGTACGGCATCGAGCTGCGCGAGCTGGTGCGCGGCCTCGGCGTCTCGGACGTCCGCATGGAGGAGGGCTCCATGCGCTTCGACGTGAACGTCTCCCTCATGCCGCGCGGCTCCTCGGAGTGGGGCACCCGCACCGAGACCAAGAACGTCAACTCGCTGCGCAGCGTCGAGCGTTCGGTGCGCGGGGAGATCGAGCGCCAGGCCGCGATCCTGGCCGACGGCGGCCGGATCATCCAGGAGACCCGACACTTCCACGAGAACACCGGCACCACCACCTCGGGACGGTCCAAGGAGGAGGCGCAGGACTACCGCTACTTCCCCGAGCCCGACCTGGTGCCGATCGCCCCCGACCCGGCGTGGGTCGCCGAGCTCAAGGCCGCCCTGCCCGAGCTGCCGGGCGCGCGGCGCAAGCGGCTCCAGCAGGAGTGGGGCGTGTCCGACCTGGACATGGCGGCGATGCACAACGCCGACGCCATCTCCCTGGTCGAGGCGACGGTCGCCGCGGGCGCCCCGCCCGCGGACGCCCGCAAGTGGTGGATGGGCGAGCTGGCCCGCCGCGCCAACGAGGCCGGGCTCCCGCTGAGCGCGCTGAGCATCACCCCCGACCAGATCGCCAGGGTGTGCGCGATGGTCGCCGGGGGAGCGCTGAACGACAAGCTGGCCCGCCAGGTGCTGGAGGGCGTGCTGAACGGCGAGGGCTCTCCCGACGAGGTGGTGGCCGCCCGCGGCCTGCAGATCGTGAACGACGAGGGCGAGCTGATGGAGATCATCGACCAGGTCCTGACGAGCAACGCCGACGCGGCCGAAAAGGTCCGCAACGGCAAGGTCGCCGCGGTCGGCGCCCTGGTCGGCGGCGTCATGAAGGCCAGCAGGGGCAAGGCCGACGCGGGCCGCGCCCGCGAGCTCATCCTGGAGCGCCTCGGCGTCTCGGAGTAAGCCTCGGCGTCTCCGGACAGTCCACGCGAAGGGCTTGTGGGTGGCCCGAGTGTGAGGTTTCCGGGAAACTCACGCCGAAGGTTTCACGTGTGGCTCGCGCGGACCCCGCCGCCCCGGTGGGGTCCGCGCTCGCGTTCGGGTCTCCCGGGAAACGGACATGCCCGGCTGGGTGATGTGAACGGTGCCCCGCCCCTCCTGACCGGGGCACCGCCGCGACCGGTGCACGACGGCGCCAGGCCCGGAGCGCCGTCCGGTCGCGTGTGACCCGCGAGCGGCCCCTGGTCGTCCGCACCACCGCTCGTGGGAGTTCGGTACGACGACGCACGGAGAGGTCCGTGCCGTCGCGGCTGTTCAGGGGGCGGTGAAGGTGTGCCGGGCCCGCGCGCTGTGCGGCCTCTCGACCTGGACGGACAGTTCCGAGGCGAGATCCTCGGGGGAGAAGCGCATGAACGTCTCCCGGACCCCGGCCTGTCTCTGCCGCTGGGTGACGGTGGCCCGCAGGGTGGCGTACCAGATGGGGACGCCGAGGTCGGTCACGCAGACGATGTCCCAGCCGGGGTAGGCCTGCCGGAGCGCGGCGAGCCGACGCTCGGCCAGTTCCGCCGCCTCCTCGGAGAACTGTGATCCTCGGAGGGCTGGATTCTCCCGGCTCGTCATCGCGAAACCTCCCGCCGGGTCCGGACTCGCCGTTCGTGCTCGTCGAGTTGGTGGCACAGGCCGCTCGGGGCGGGCGTGCAGGGTACGGGTGCACACACAACCCGGCACCGGGCACGGGCCGGTGGCGTACCAGATGCCGCCTGCCCGCCAGATTCTCCAGGGCGGGAACGCGTGGCCGATGCTTGTGGCGAGCGCGTCGGCTTGGTCCTCGCTCAGCAGGGGCGGATCCTCGACACTCGGCGCGTGTGGTGATTCCGTGTTCCGATGCATGTACAAAGCGTCACGGCCGCGAGGGGCGGTGAAGTATCACGGGTTGTGAAACCCGCCCTTGCTACGGCAGGCCGAGCCAGCTCACGAAGCCGCTGAGGCTCCGGGAGCGCCGCCGTTCCAGGTCGACCAGCATCCGGACGGTTTCACGGACCATCGGATGGTTGCGCGTCTGCTGGGGTGCGACACGGCGGGCGGCCAGCAGCGTCTCCAGGGACTTCTGACGATCGCCGTGGTAGAGCCAGCCGCGAGCCAGATCGATGTAGTGGTGGCCGAGACGGACCGGCGCGACCGTCGAAGGGAGCGTGGCGAGCCGGGCGCGGCGAATCGCCTCGCCGCCGTCGTACATCTCAACGGCGACCGCGACCTCATGCATGATCACGTTGGAGGGCCCGAATTCGAGACCGTAGTGGTTCGCGTCCCCGCCCAGCACGCGGGCGGCCTCGCGCGCGTGCTCGATGTGGTCGAACGCGGTCTGCCGGTCCGCCGCGCGGGCGGCGAAGATCGCGGACCGGAGGTGAGTGGCGCCGTACACGCTCAGCTCGGCGGGAGCCAGGCGGCCGAGGTCCTCACCGATGTTTCGCCGAACCCGCTTAAGAAGCATCAGGCCCTTGTCATAGGTGGCCGTCGCCAGGAACAGGGTCGAACGCTGCCACTGCGTGCGGGCGACGCGCAGCGGGTCCTGAGACGCCCGGGCCGCCCACGCCACCCGATCCATGGCGGAGCTTCGCAGGTCGAAGTAGCCCAGCGTGTAGGCGATCGCCGTCACCCCGGTGTACGCCTCGGACAGCAGCCCGAAGAGCTCGTCGCGCCGCGCGCCCTCGCTGACGTGCGCGGCTCGCGTCAACTCCTCCAGGAGACCCGGAAGCATCTCTCCAAGCTGGGTGTACCGGGCCTGCCTGCCCAGCGCGGACGCGCGACGAACGTCCGCCCGAAGCCGCTCCATCGACGGCGGCGAGATGTCCTCGTCGGGCAGATCCCACGCGAGGAGCGCGCGCCGCATCTCGGGAACGCACTGGTGAGCCTGGTTCTCGCGCGCCTCGGGATCGAGGTACGGCTGGCCTGTCAGCTCGCCGAGCCCGATCCGCAGAGTTCGGGCCACGGCGGTGACGAGAGCCTGCGTGGCCGGTTTGTGCCCTCGTTCGACCTGGGCGATCAGGCTCTTGGAGCAGGGCACGCGATCGGCGAGCTGCTGCTGCGTCAGGCCGCGTAGCTTGCGGGCCTGGGCGATCCGCCGCCCGATTCGCTCTTCGGCGGGGGTGTTCGCACCGTCATCACGCATGAGCAGGCCCCGCACGTTTCCGTAATGGTCTCGACGACCTCAGGCTACGTCCGGGGCCTTCGCATGTCATGGGAACAGCTGGTCAGGGGTGACGTCGGAGGAAATCGATCATCTCGGTCCTGGTCTCCTCGTGCGGTTCCACCGATGCCGCCCGCCTCACCAGGTTTCTCGCCTCGTCCGGTACGGCTGAGGCCGGCCAGGTGGTCAGCGCGGTCAGGGCCGCGCGCCGGATCCTGGTGACCCGGTTGCGCAGTGCCACCTCGATCAGTGCCAGCCCGATGCCGGGGAAGGACTCCAGCCCGCTCACGACGGACTCCAGCGCTCGATCCGGCCTGTACTCCTCGCCGAGGCCGAGGTGATCCCCCGGCCCATCGGCAATGTCAGCCAGATCGGTCAGGGGAAGGAGTCGTCCGGCCAGGTGGACGAGCTGTCCGGCCTCCTCGGCGGTGGCGAGCCCGATGGCGTGCCGCCAGGCGAACTCGTCCAACGGGTCGATCTTCAGGCGGGCGATGATCTGCGGGACCACCGGCAGGTTGAGTTTGTCGGCGGCCCACATCGCGTGGCTGAAATCGGCATGGTGCGGATCGGCCAGGCACTCCAGGACGAGGTCGTTCCACCGAGGTTGAGCGACGAGTTCCTCGTAGCGGTGGCGGAGTCGCGCGATCATGTCCGAGGGCCAGGGCGAATCGTCGCCGGGCTCGCGCAGGAAGGCCAGGATTCTCAGTGCGGCGTCCAGCCTGCCGAGCGTGGCCCGCCCGCCGACGAGAAGGTCGGCGAGGCGATGCATGGCCGGTACGGCGTCGGCGTAGTCGCCCATGTCCTCGGCCGGGCCGCCCAGCGCCAGGGCGGCCAGGATGTCCGCAGCGCCGTCGAGCAGGGCGTCGTCGACGTCCGGTTCCAGCAGGGCCGAGTACAGGTCGCCGGTCGTGGCCGCGAGGTGGGCCAGGTACTCGTTCATGATCCCGTTGCGGAAACCCTCGCGGAGCAGCCAGTCCTTGATCTGCGGATCGTCGCACCCCTTGAGTCGTTCCACCGCGTGGACGCGCCCCCAGTCCCGCACCCGGCGGGCCAGTTCGTAGGTGGCACGCCGGCGGTCGGGCTGGGTGCGCTGCAGGGCGACCACCGCGTACAGGGTGAGCTCTTCCAGCGTGCCGAGCAGGAGCAGCAGCTCCCGGTCCCGCTCGTCCCCGCAGGCGCCGAGCAGCACAAGGCCGATCTTGACGGCGTCACGGCGGGTGCCGTACTCGGCCAGATGCCGTCCGACCGCGCCGATCCGGTCCCTGGGGAGCCGTCGTCGCCGTATCTGGTCGACGAGACCGTCGGCGATACCGAGCGCTGACACGGTGCCGAGCCGATCGTGCAGCCGCAGGAGGTCGTCGTGGGCGGGATCGTCGGTGACGAGCCTGCCGAGCAGGTCGGCGATCTCGATGACGGCGTCGTCGTCCGGCTTGACGCCGAAGTGATGGCTCTGGATGCCGTCCATGACGACGCTGGTGATGAACGGCTCGTCGCCGGTGGGGCGAGGCTGGTCATCGGGGAGCCGGTAAGCGTCCTCGGGCCACGGGCCGGGGCCGTACCGCAGGGACATCGCGAGTGCGTGAGCGAGGAAGGTGGGGTGATCGCCGAGGGGATCGTCGCCCAGCTTCCAGGTGCCGGGGTTCACCGGCTGGGGCGGTGGCCGCCCTTCCTGTAGGTCATGCCCGCCATGATGACCTATCGGGAGTCCGGACCGCAATCACGGGCCCCCTCCGGGCCGATGGCGAGAACCGCGGACAAACCGTTCCCCCTGCCGACAGCGCCTCGGTGAACGCGCCGATCCTGTCGGGCGGAGCTTTCCGCAGGATCGGCGCCTCGCTGACATGCTTTTATTTGGTCAGCCACTCGCCCGTGTGATCGGCAAATCCGCTGTTCAACGCGAACTGAAGCTTTTCGATTTTCGTGGTCTTGGGGACCTCGAAGACGATGACCCCCTTGCGGCTGTCGCCGCTGCTCATCGTGACGGACCCGGCGAACGAGACGCCCTCCTGTACGTCGCCGAACGTCGATCGGTATTGCTGGCCCTCGGTGTCGATCAACATGGCGCCGTTGGACGGGCTGTCGCTGTAAGCCTGCTGCCCGGTGTTTTTGAGGGTCAGTTGAACCGCGAAGAAGCGACTGCCGTCTTTCGGCTTGAAGAAGTCGACTTTCGGTGTCGCGTTCTCGACGACCTTTTCGAGGGTTACGGCGACCTGGAGATCGGATTCGATGCCTCTCAGTGTGATCGTGCCACCTACGGTCGCCGTCGAAGGTTTGGATTCTGGCTCCTGGGTCGGCGCCTTCTCGGTTTCCGCTTCGGTTTCCGCGACAGGAGCCGACTGGGCGGCGGTCGGCCGGTCTTTTCGCGTCGTCACCGTGGTGTCGTCGCCGGCGCTGACGACGGCCGCGACGCATCCGAACAGCAGCAGGATGGGCGCGCAGGCGACGAGCAGCCAGAACGCGGCCCCCTTGCCAGGCTTGCGCGGTGGCTCGCCGTATCCGTATCCGTATCCCTGGCCGGGCGGCGGATAAGGCTGGCCGTAGGGCTGCTCGTATCCGTGACCGGGTGGCGGGTAGGGCTGGCCGTAGGGCTGCTGATACTGCTGGGAGTAACCGTTCTGCGGGGGTGGTGGCTGCCCGTACGGTCGCTGGTGCGGATCCTGTGGGCCGTACTGATTCGCCATTGGTACTCCTGGGACAGAGGGTGCATAGGGGACGCCCTGGATGTCCGCTCGGATGACGCGATCCGCGATTCTTCTGGCCTTTTCGTGAATGCCGGGTGGTTGGGCACTTAACCACAGGTTGGTAAGCACGGACCATTAGGCTGCGTTACCTCAAAAATTGGGGTAATTTGTGGTGATTTCGCGCCTTATGGGAAACGGGGTCAGGCGGGGGTGGCCTGGGCGGCGACGAGTTCGGCGTACTTGCCGCCGACGGCCATCAGCTCGTCGTGGGTGCCGCGTTCGACGACGCGGCCGGAGTCGACCACCAGGATCAGGTCGGCGTCCCGGATCGTGCTCAGCCGGTGGGCGATCACGATCCGGGTCTGGGTGAGCCAGAACAGGTTGGACTCGATGGTCGCCTCGGTGGCGCTGTCCAGGTTGCTGGTGGCCTCGTCGAGCAGCAGGATCTTCGGCCGCGGCAGGAGGGCGCGGGCCAGGGAGAGCCGCTGGCGCTGGCCGCCGGAGAGACCGCCGCCGTCGGTCAGCATCGTCTCGTACCCCATCGGCATGGCCATGATCTCCTCGTGCAGCGCCGCCACCTGGGCCGCGGCGGCCACCCGCTCCAGGGGCGCGTCGGGGGAGTTCAGGGCGATGTTCTCCCGGATCGAGCCGCTGAACAGGGTGGACTCCTGGCCGACCACGCCGAACTGGCGGCGCAGGGTGCGCAGGTTGAGCTCGGAGGCCGGAACGCCGTCGTAGCGGATCTCGCCCTCCACCGGGGTGTGCAGGGTGAGCAGCAGCCTGGCCAGCGTGCTCTTGCCCGACCCCGAGGCACCCACCAGGGCGACCTTCTGCCCCGGACGGATGGAGACCGAGACGTCCCGCACCACCCACGGGCCACGGGGGTCGTGCCGGAAGCTCACACCGCGCAGCTCCACCGCGCCGCGCAGGCGCAGCACCTCGATGCCGTCGCTGGGCTCGGGTTCCGAGGCGAGGATGTCGGAGAGGCGGTCGAAGTGCGCGCCCGCCTGCTGCAGGCTCTGCAGGCCGGTCATCAGCGAGCCCAGCGGGATCAGCGCGCCGAGCGCGATGGCGTTGAGCGCGATGAGCGCGCCCACGGTCAGCTCCCCGTCGAGGACCCGCCAGGTGCCGAGCCACAGCAGGCCGAGCGGGGCGACCACCCGGATCGCGGACAGCGCGGCCTCCACCAGGCCCTGGGTGAGGCCGCTGCGCACATCGGCGTTGAGCTGCTGGGTGAAGTGGGCCGACCACTGCTCCACCGCCCGGTTCTCGGAGCCGGACGCCTTCAGCGTCTCGATGCCGGTGATCGCCTGGATGAGGCTGCTCTGCGACGCGGAGAAGGCGGTGAGTTCCTGCTGGGTGAGGAGGTTGATCCGGCGGGTGGTGGCCAGGACCAGGAGCCCCTGGGCCACGACCACCCCGGTCAGCGCCACCCCGAAGACGGGGTCCCAGACGTACACGAGCACGAGGTAGCCGACGGCCAGCGGGCCGTCGAGGAGTGCCGCCACGATCTGGCCGGTGAGGATGTCGCGCAGCGTGGAGACGCTGGCGGCCCGGGTGAGCAGGTCCCCCTTGCCGCGTTGCGCGAAGTACCGGTACGGCAGCGTCACCAGGTGGCCGATCACCCCCTCGGTGAGCTCCTGGTCGGCCCGGGCCCGTACGGCCACCAGCAGCGCCGCCCGCAGGTAGCCGATCACGAACTGGGCCACCCCGGCCAGCAGCACGGCCCCGCCCAGCAGGGGCAGCAGGTCCGCTCCCCGCGACGGGATGACCCTGTCGATCAGCAGCTGGGAGAGGAGGGGCAGGGCCAGCCCCAGCAGTTGCAGCAGCAGCGAGGCCGCGATGACCTGCGCGAGCAGGCCGCGGCGGCGCCGGAACAGGGTACGGACGAACTCGCGGCGCCAGGCGCTCGCCATCGAGGACGTGCCGCGGTGGAACCCCTCGCCGGGTTCGAAGACCAGCAGCACGCCGGTGAACCCGGCGCCGAACTCCTCCGGTGTCAGGCGGCGGCGGCCCCGGCCGGGGTCGACGACGTCCACCCGGTCGGGTGACCAGCGCTCGACCACCACGAAGTGGTTGAACTCCCAGTGCGCGACCGCGGGGAGCGGCACGCGCGCCAGGTCCTCGGGCGCGAGGGAGAAGGCGCGTGCCTTCAGGCCGTGCTCGCGGGCGCCCTCCACGATGGCCTTGGCGCTCAGCCCGTCCCTGCCGACCTGGAGCCGTTCGGACACCTGGTGCAGCGTGGTGCGGTGGCCGTGGTGGCAGAGCACCATGGCCAGGCACGCCGCGCCGCACTCGGTGGAGGTGTTCTGCATCAGGACCGGTACGCGACGCCTCATCCGCCCGCTCCCAGCGCGAGGACGACGAGCGCGGCACCGGCCGTCAGGACGACGGCCACCGCGATCCACAGCAGCAGGAACGACGGGCCGCTGATCACCAGCGGCATCCGGGTGGCGGCGCGGGCCTCGACGTGCCGGCGCATCGCCTCCTCCCGGTAGACGAGCCGTCCCCGGCCGCTCTCGGCGGGAGAACCGGACGGCGCGGGCCGCGGACGGGCACCGGAAGCAGGCGGTGCGGGTTGCGGACGGGCACCGGGAGCGGATGGTGCGGGTTGCGGACGGGCATCGGAGGCGGCCGCCGGGGGCTGTGGGTGGGGATGGGAACCGGCCGTCGGAGGTGGCGGGCAGGGGGCGGGAGTGGCCGCCGTGGGCTGGGCGGCGGCGGGAGGCGCGTAGGGGGGCCGGGTGCGGTACCCCTCGGCGTCCTCCCAGTGCCTGACCCTGTGCCGTCCGGACGCGGGGACGGCCTGGGTGCTGTCCGGATCGATCATGACCAGTGCCACTCGACCGTGGCCGCGGCGCGGCGCTCCGCGAGCCAGCCGGTGAACGCGGCGCGTCCGGCGGCGGCCAGTGTCTCGGCGTCGCCGGCGGCCGGGCTCCTGGACAGGACGGCACCGGTCAGGAAGCCGCCGTCGGGCAGCTCCACCGGGCCGACGACCCGGCCGGGCTCGGCGCCGCGCAGTGCCTCCGGCAGCTCCGCCTCCCAGCGGGTCGCGAAGGTCACGGCTGTCTCCCTGAGCGAGGTGACCGCCGTCTCCCTGAGCGAGGTCACCATCGCCTCCCCGTACGAGGTCACCGCCGTCTCCCCAGGCGAGGTCACCGTCTCCCCGAGCGAGGCGAGGGTGGCGAGCAGATCGGTCGGGGTGGCGGCGGTCACCTTCTCGTCGCCGGTGGCCCACACGGCCCTGACCCGGGCGAAGTCGCCGGGGTTCGCGGCGAGGTGGCCCGGGGCGAGTTCCGTCTCCTTGTCCCGGCGGAACCGGCGGCGGCGGGCGATCTCGGTGATGTACGCCTCGAACCGCTCGCCCGACATGCCGGCCTCGGTCATCCAGGCCAGGGTCGACGCGCGGTCGTGCAGCCCGCGGCCCCTGCGGAACTCGTCGGCCGTGGCCTGGAGGTCGGCGGCGGTGAGCGGCGCGGTCCCGGCCGCGTCCCCGTCCCCGGCGTCCCCGGCGGCCTCGACGAGCAGGCACTGGTCGACGATCTCCTGGTACGGCGAAGCGTCCCGCCGGGAGAGCGAGCGCAGCATGGTCAGCGCCTGGGGGATCGTCACGTCGACCTCGTTGACGCTGACCAGGTGTCCGGCCGCCCAGTGCGTCGAGTGGTCGATCAGCCAGGGCACCCCGTCCTCGGGAGGGGCGGTCAGCGCGACCGTGCCGCCGTCGGGGTGGTCGAGGAGCAGGTCGTAGTCGACCACGGGGGTTCCGGGACGCCGGTCGACGACGAGCTGTGCCCGGACCTCCGGATACCGTGCCGCCCACTCGCCGACCGCGCGATGGGCGTCGGCCACACCCGAGTTCCGGCGGGGCAGCGTACGGAGCAGGGAGGCTCCCGACTGCAGGGCCTTCGCGAAATCGGTCACGCTGTTCCTCCGTCCATGAGCCAGCCCGCGATCGCGTCGCTGACGGGCAACCCGGTCCACAGTTCGACGAACCCCCACGCGCCGTTGGAGTTCAGCTCCAGGAAGACGTACTCGCCGCCGGGGGTGACGATGAAGTCCAGTGCCGCGTAGGTCAGGCCGACGTCGGCGACCAGCCGGGCACAGCGCGACGCCACCTCGGCGGGCAGCTCGTGCACGCCGTACCTGACGCGGTCGTTGTCGTAGTGCCGCCAGTCGTCCCTGGCCGCCCGGGAGGCCGACGCGTCGATCTCCGCGGCGAACACCCGCTCTCCCACGACGATCACCCGCAGCTCGACCGCCTTGGGGACGTAGGGCTGCAGGATCACCGGCTCGTGCTGCACCCGGTGCCGGGAGGTCAGGTGGCGGCGGGTGACGACGGTCGTGAACGCGCGGTGCTCGGCACCGTCGACCTGGAACGGTTCGGCGGTGATCTGCTTGGCGACCAGCCGCCCCGCCGACTCGTACGCGCCCGCCAGCTCCGCGGGGTCGTTGGTGTACACCGTGTCGGGCACGGAGAAGCCCAGCTCGATCGCCCGTGCCATATGGAAGATCTTGTTGTGCGCGCGGAGCTCGTCCGCCCGGCGTCCGGGCAGCCAGCGCGCGGGCAGGAGGCTCCACACCCCGTCCAGCATGAACTCCGCCTGCCGGCCGACGTGCGCGCGGTGACTCGGCTCTGTCACGGTGCCGGCCGCGGAGGGCGCGCTCGGCCGGCTGCGCCAGACCGCGGTGACGCGGGACAGGTCGATCGTCCCCGTGCCGGTGTCGAGCAGCAGCCGTCGCTTCCCGCCGGAGAACGAGGCGGTGATCCGGCTGCGGCCGGGGAAGTCGCCGGTGTCCCACCACAGCACCGGCGTTCCGGCGCCGTCCGCGGCGGTGGTGGATGTGGTGGCCGTGGTGGCCGTGGTACCCGGGTCGCCGTCCGGTCCCACCAGGCGAGCGCCGCGCCGCCGGAGCGCGGTCATGACCCTCTCGACCGCCCCGTCCCCTCGCCTGCTGATGATCAGAATCACTGCCCGGTCCCGTCTCGAAGGCACGGCGGAACGGGTCTCCCGTTCCGCCGTGCCGTGTTCAACCGATGTGCCGTCCGCCGAAGGCCCGGCCCGTTTCACCGCCGGGCTCCCGGTGCCGGTGGGTCCGTCTGTTCAGGCGGACCCGCGCACAGTTCCGGGGCCGCTGGTCGGCATCCACCCGTGCGTGCCGCCGGGCACCTGGGCCGGTTCGGCCCCCGTCGGCTCGGCGCCCTGGAAGGGCAGGTCGTCAGCCGCGTACGGCGGCGCGAGGCCGTGGGAGCCCGCCGTTCGTACGAGGTGGAGTGGTCGTGCGCACGGACCAGTGGGCCGGCGGACCAGTGGTGGACTAGTACTGCCACCACTCGCACGGCAGGTCCTTCTTCCAGGCGCTGACCGACCACCTGCCGCCGGACACCTGGCCCAGCTCGGCCTCGGCCAGTTCGGCGCCCTCGAAGGGCAGGTCGTCGATCGTGATCTTCGACATGATCACTCCTCTCGGCCGCGTCGCCGCGACCCCCGTTGGTCTTCCGGCCTCGGTGTCGAGAGCCGGTCACCGGGTCCCCGTCTTCAGGCCCCCGGTCATGGAGAGGAATCTAGGAATGATCACTTGTGGGCCACTTGTGCCCCGCTTGCGACGCGTGGGATCGGGCGCCATGGCGCTGTCCGGGTGCCCCGGGTACCCGGGTGTCCAGGCGTACGGCGGCTTTTCCGGACGGGAGCGGGAAGTGCCCTTCCGGCGCCCGGAGCTCGTCCGCCCCGGCATCCGGGTCGGAAGGCGTCGAGCCTGATTCCTGTTCGTCGCCGAGCGTTTTGTGAACGGCCTCGTCGAACTCCTCGGATCGGCGGTGTAGAAATCCCGTACGGTCGGGTCGTAGGAGGACAGTTCTCTCAGCGCGGACAGTATCGCGAAATTCTACGGGTGAATCGCGATAACCTCGGCAGCTGTTCGGCGTCGTGCGCCGGCCGGTCCGTGTCACCACCTCGAAGTCGGCGCGCACGGTCTGCGGAGCCGGACGGGAAATCGCTTCGCCGGTCTCCGGATTCGTCGCGTCGCCGTCATGGAAGGCGGCGGGCGGGTTGAGGTCGGGATTCTCCGCGGGCCACAGGCCGGTCAGGGATTCCGGCACGGGGACTTTGTGTGTCGGGAACATGCCTTCCCCGACGTCCGGCATGTAGGCGGCCACGTGGACGATGTGCGCGACGTTGGCCGCCCCGGCGACGGCCTTGTTTCGGTCGGATGGATTCCGGTGATTGGAATGGCCTTTTTCATGTGGTAATCCATATTTCTAAATTTAATAGGTATTGACGGGATTCTTGGCGGCTTGCACAGTAATCACTGCAGTCACACCTTTCACTCCGACATGACCTGACCTCACGATCGGAAGAGCGTTCATGAAAAGGCTTCTCACATTCGCCGCCGTGACATTGACGGCCGTCGCGGGAATGGCCTTCGCCGCCGTTCCCGCTCAGGCGACTCCGGTGAGCGGCGCCGCCGCCCTGTCGGCGGCCCCCGGTGTGGACGCGGTCGTCGTCGCCGACGGGGTGCGCCTGCGGTCGAGTGCCGGAGGATCGACGGTCATCGGCTACCTCTACTACGGCGATTACGGGCAGATCCTCAGCTCGACGGATGGCTGGTGCAGGTTCCGGCTGGGCGCCAGGTCGGCCTCGGGGCTGCCCTCCGGCACCACGGGATGGGTTTCGTGCACCTACCTGGCCAGGGAGGACGGCCAGAGGTTCGACGGCCCGGCCGTCGACACCCTGCGGGAGTGACCCCCGTCCCGGGATGAGCCCGGCCGCCCGGCTCCCCACGGCCGGGCGGCCGTCCCCCGTCGCGGGACCTTGGTCCCCGTCGCGAGACCTCGGTGTCGCGTTTCCCGTCACGAAGCCCCGGCGTCGCGTCCCCTGTCGCGCGGCTCCGGAGTCGCGCCCCCGCGATGAGGCCCCGGTGCCGCGTTTCCCGGTTTCCCGGTTTCCCGGTTTCCCGGTTCCTCGGTTCCCTGTCATGGGGTCCCGGTGTCGTACCACCCGTCGTGAAGCCCGGCCGAAGGCCCGGAGTCGCGTCACCCGTCCAGGAGCTTGAGGCCGACGACGCCGGCCAGGATGAGCGCCAGGCAGGCGAGCCGGGCGGGGGACGCGCTCTCACCCAGGGCGGCGATGCCCACGGCGGCGACCCCGAGCGTGCCGAGCCCGACCCAGACCGCGTACGCGGTGCCCATGCTCAGCGTCCTGAGCGCGAAGGTGAGCATGACGAAGCTCACGACCGCCGCCGTCACCCCGACGAACGCGGGCCAGAACCGGGTGAACCCATCCGAACGTTCGAGCGCGGTGGCCCAGACGATCTCCAGGGCGGCCGCCGCGACAAGCAGAACCCAGGCCATGGCGATCAGGCCGTGGTTCCCGCGTCGACGGTGACGGTGGTGCCGGTGATGTTCCGGCCACCCTCTCCCGCCAGGTGCGCGACGGTGGCGGCGATGTCGGCGGGATCGCCGTAGCGGCCCAGGGCGGTGAAGCGCCGCTCCTCCTCCGCCCCGGGGCCGTCCGCCGGGTTCATCTCGGTGTCGGTCGAGCCGGGCTGGACGAGGTTGGCCGTGATGCCCCGCGGCCCCAGATCCCTGGCGAGCCCCTTGGTCAGGCCGACGAGCGCGGACTTGCTCATCGCGTAGAGCGTCCATCCCGGGTACGGCACGCGCTCGGCGAGACTGCTGCCTACGCAGATGATCCGGCCGCCTTCGCCCATGTGCCGGGCGGCCGCCTGGGCCAGCACGAACGAGGCGCGGGAGTGGATCGCGAGGACCCTGTCGACCTCGGCGAGCGTCACCTCCTCCAGCGGGCCGAACGAGGCGATGCCCGCGTTGCCGACCACGATGTCGATCCGCCCGAACTCGGCGACCGTCCGCTCGACCGCCGCGACCAGCATGCCGGCGTCGGCGGCCTCCGCCGCCACGGCCAGCCCGCGGGCGCCGGCGGCCTCGATCTCCTTGACGACCGCCGCCGCCCGCTCCGCCGAGCGCGCGTACGTGATCACCACGTCGGCTCCCTCGGCGGCCAGGCGTACGGCGATGGCGGCGCCGATCCCACGGCTTCCCCCGGTGACGAGCGCGACCTTGCGTGTCATGGTGTGCTCCTTAAGCGGAATCAATTCCGCTTAACCATAAAGCGGAACTGGTTCCGGTTACAAGCCTCCAGTAACCTGTGATCGTGGACGTCGTCGTGAACCCGCGCCGCGAGCGGGTCGACGCTGCGCGCAACCGCCTGAAGATCCTCGCCGCCGCCGCCGACATCGTCGCCGCTCACGGCGTCGAGGGGCTGTCGATGGCGGAGGTGGCCGCCGCCGCGGGGGTCGGCGTCGGCACGCTGTACCGCCGGTTCGGCGATCGCTCGGGGCTGGCGTACGCGCTCATCGACGAGCGGGAACGCGAGTTCCAGGAGGCCTTCATCGAGGGGCCGCCGCCCCTGGGACCCGGCGCCGACGCGCCCGCCCGCATCCGCGGCTTCCTGCACGCCCTCGCCGACAGGACCGTGGAACAGCTGGACCTGCTGGTGATGGCCGAGACGGCGGCACCGTTCGCCCGCTTCGGCGGCGCCTACGAGGCCTATCACGCGCACCTGTCGATGCTCGTCACCCAGGCCAGGCCAGGCGCCGACGCCTACGTCCTCGCCGACGCCCTTCTCGCCCCGCTGGCCGCGCCACTGCTCGCCCACCGCCTGCGCGATCGCGGGGTGACGGTCGAGCGCGTCAAGGCGGGGCTGGACGACCTGCTGGCCGCGTTCACCCCGTGAGACGTACGCCCGCGCGAGGACCCGTGAGGAAACGGAAACGGGCACGGACCTCGGTCCGTGCCCGCGAGTTCCGCACCCGGATGTACCCGGCCGCACCCGGATGCACCTGGTCGCGGTCGGATGCACCGGCCGCATCCGGGTGCGGCCGGTCCCGGTCAGGCGCCGCGGCGGGCGGCCACCTTCCTGATGAGGGGCGTGCACAGCGCCAGGAGCGAGACGACCAGCAGTGTCGCCGCGATCGGGCTCTTGACCAGCACCGTCACGTCGCCCGCGCCGATGGCCAGGGCCCGGCGGAGCTGGATCTCGGCCATCGGGCCCAGGATCAGGCCGATCACCGCCGGGGCCACCGGCAGGCCGAAGCGCCGCATCGCGAAACCGAGCAGGCCCAGGATGTAGAGGATGACCAGCTCCACCCAGGAGGAGTTCAGCGCGTAGACGCCGAGCGCCGCGAACAGCACGATCCCCGAGTAGAGGTAGGGCCGGGGGATCCGCAGCACCCGGGCCCACAGCGGGGCCAGCGGCAGGTTGAGCACCAGCAGCATGGTGTTGCCCACGAACAGCGAGGCGATCATGCCCCAGACCAGCGCCGGGTTGTGGTCGAACAGCTGCGGGCCCGGCTGCAGCCCGTACTGCTGGAAGGCCGCCAGCAGGATCGCGGCCGTCGCCGAGGTGGGCAGGCCCAGCGTGAGCAGCGGGACGAGCGTGCCCGCCGCCGAGGCGTTGTTGGCGGCCTCGGGACCGGCGACCCCCTCGATGGCGCCCTTGCCGTACTCCTCGCGGGCGATCCCGCGCGCCAGGCGCTTCTCGATCGAGTACGACAGGAACGTGGGGATCTCCGCGCCGCCGCCGGGCAGCGCGCCGAACGGGAAACCGAGCGCGGTGCCGCGCAGCCACGGCCGCCAGGAACGCGACCAGTCGGAGCGGCCGAGGAACGCCCGGCCGACCGGGACCACCTCGGGCCGGCCGTGCCGCAGCCGCGAGGCGACGTAGAGCACCTCGCCCAGGGCGAACAGCCCGACCGCGACGATCACCACGTCGATGCCGTCGAGCAGCTGCGGGATGCCCAGGGTGAGCCTGGCCTGCCCGGTCTGCTGGTCGATGCCGACGAGCCCGATGACCAGGCCGAGGCCGAGCGAGGCGAGCCCTCGTACGACGGAGCGGGACAGCACCGACGACACCGCGGTGAAGGCCAGGACGGCCAGCGCGAAGTAGTCCTCGGGGCCGAAGGAGATCGCGAAGTCCACCACCAGGGGCGCCGCGACGACCAGCAGCCCGGTGGCGATGGTGCCCGCGACGAACGAGCCGATCGCCGCCGTCGCCAGCGCCTGGGCCGCCCGGCCGCGTTTGGCCATCTTGTTGCCCTCGAGGGCGGTGATCATCGAGGAGCTCTCGCCGGGCGTGTTGAGCAGGATCGAGGTGGTCGACCCGCCGTACATGCCGCCGTAGTAGATGCCCGCGAACATGATGAACGCGCTCGCCGGGGGGACGGTGAACGTGATCGGCAGCAGCAGCGCCACGGTCATGGCCGGGCCGATGCCGGGCAGCACGCCCACCAGCGTGCCCAGCGTGACCCCCACCAGCGCGTAGAGCAGGTTGACCGGGGTGAGGGCGGTCGCGAAGCCGTCCATCAACAGCTGGAAGGACTCCACTCAGATCACCCCGGACAGCAGCCCGGCCGGCAGCGTCACGCCGAGGCCCCTGACGAACACCAGGTAGGTGAGGGTGGACAGCAGGATCGCGATGACGCCCGCGCGCAGCCGGTGGGCCGCCCCGAGCGTCACGGACAGGCCGAAGAAGAGCAGCGCGCCCGCGATGACCCAGCCGAGCAGGTCGAGCAGCCCGGCGAAGGCGAGGAAGATCACGCTGACCAGCGCGACCGTCCGCCAGTCGGCCCGCGCGCCGGAGTCGATGTCCTCGGCGTCCTCGGGGTCGCCGTGGCCTCCCCTGAGCACGTCGATCACGTAGAACAGCCCGACCAGCAGCATCGCCCCCCCGACCAGGGCCGGGAAGAACCGGGGCCCGAGACCCAGGGCGGAGCCCGCGGCGGTCACGTCGGCGGTGCCGACGATCACGAAGGCGCCCAGCGCGAGGACCAGCACCGCGAGCCCCAGCTCCGGCCGCCGCCACGACCACCCGGTCTCGCCCTCGGGCGCCGTGCCGGGGCGCGTGTCCGTGCCGTTCCCGGAGTCGTTTCCGGGATCCGCGTCGTTCCCGGAGCCCGGCAGGGGACCGGAGGCCGGGGACGCGGGCGCGTCGGGGTCGCCGGGTGTATCGGGGTCGCCGGGTGTGCCGGGTGTGCCGGGTGTGCCGGGCGCACCGGGAACGTTGGGGGTGCCGGGGGCGCCGGGGGCGCCGGGGGCGCCGGGGGCACGGCCGGTGCCGCCGTCGCCCACGCGGGCGACGGCGGCGGGTTCGGATCCGGTGCCGTGGTCACCGGCGCCACCGGCACCGGCACCGGCATCGGCACCGCTGGCGCCGGTGCCGGTGGGACCGGACAGGTCTTCTGCGGGCGGCATCAGGAGACGAGGCCCATCTCCGCGATGACGGCCTTGACCTTGGTCTGCTCCGTCGCGAGGAAGTCGGCGAACGGCTGCCCGGTCTGGAAGACGTCGGTCCAGCCGTTCTTGATCACCGCGTCCTTCCACGCCGGGGAGTCGTGCATCTTGGTGACCAGGTCGGTGAGCGCCTTCTTCGCCGCGTCGTCGAGCCCGCCGGGCGCGACGAACCCCCGCCAGTTGGCCAGCTCCACGTCCAGGCCCGCCTCCTTGATGGTGGGGGCGTCCACGTTGCCGAGCCGCTCGGGAGAGCTGACGCCGAGGGCGCGCAGCTTTCCGGACTTCACGTGCTCGGCGAACTCGCCGATGCCGGAGATCCCCATCGCGACCTTCTCGCCGAGCAGCGCGTTGAGCGCCTCGCCGCCGCCGGAGTGGGCGATGTAGTTGACCTGCTTGGGGTCGATGCCCGCGGCCTTGGCCATCAGGCCCGCCACGATGTGGTCGGTGCCCCCGGCGGAGCCGCCCGCGATGGCGATCTTCGTCGGGTCCGCCTTCCACGCCGTCACCAGGTCGCCCAGCGTCTGGTACGGCGACCCCGCGGGGACCACGACGATCTCGTACTCCTCGGTGAGCTTCGCGATCGGCGTGGTGTCGGCCAGGGTGACCTTCGACTTGTTCTGCTCGACCGCGCCGACCATGACCAGGCCCATGGTCATCAACAGGTTGCCGTTGCCCTTCTCACCCGCGAGCTGGGCCAGGCCGATGGTGCCGCCCGCGCCGGGCACGTTGTAGACCTCGACCTTGCGGGACGGCTCGGCGGACTTGAGCGCCTCCCCGGCGACGCGGGAGGTCTGGTCCCAGCCGCCTCCCGGCGAGGCCGGCGCCATGATTCTCAGCGCGCTCGTACCTGAGCCGCCGCCGGAACCGCAGGCGGTGAGGGCGGCGAGGGACAGCACCGCGAGGGCGGCCAGTCTCCGAAGACGCATGGTCAGCTCCAAACAAACGAGAAGAAAGCGTGGTGAGGATGGTGACCGCAGGAGGTCCCTCTGTCGATCCTTTGCGTGGTTGCCGTCGTATCGGTCATATTGGTCACACCTCCTCGCGACCTCGCCGTTATCTCGAACTGCTTTCATCGAGGCCCTGACCAGGGAGTTGACTCGTGCGACGCTTACTCAACGCCTCGCTCGGTACCCAGCTTTTCGTGTTGCAGACCGTGATCGTGTTCCTCGCGGTCGGCGGCACGGCGGGCGTCTGGATGGAGCACACCCGCGTCCTGCTCGACCGCCAGTACCAGCAGCGCGCGCTGGCGATCGCCGAGTCGGTGGCGGGGCTTCCCCAGGTGCGCGAGGCGTTCGGCGGTCCCCGGCCCGAGCTGAGCCTGCAGCCGATCGCGCTCGGGGTGCAGGCGGCCACCGGCGCCGACTACGTGGTGATCGCGAATCGCGACCAGATCCGCTACGCCCACCCCAACGCGGCCCTGATCGGCAAGAGGCTGTCCACCGACGGCTCAGAGGTGATGACGAACGGACGGCACTGGACCGGCGTCCAGACGGGCACCCTCGGCCGCTCGGTACGCGGCAAGGCCCCGATCTTCGACGCCTCGGGGCAGGTCATCGGCCTGGCCTCGGTCGGGATCCTGGAGGGGACCGTCGCCGACCAGCTCGGCGAGGCGCTCCCGCCGCTGCTGTGGACGGTCCTCGCGGTCCTCGTCGCCGGGTCGGCCGCCGCCGCGCTGATCGCCCGGCGGGTGCGCCGCCAGACGTTCGGCCTGGAACCCGCCGAGATCGCGGCCCTGCTCGAACAGCGCGAGGGCGTACTGCACGGCGTGAAGGAGGGG
Organism: Streptosporangium vulgare; assembly: GCF_042428775.1. Classification (NCBI taxonomy): domain Bacteria; kingdom Bacillati; phylum Actinomycetota; class Actinomycetes; order Streptosporangiales; family Streptosporangiaceae; genus Streptosporangium; species Streptosporangium vulgare. The sequence goes on from NZ_JBHMBS010000019.1 coordinate 100,131, forward strand.
GTGCTCGCCCTCGACCTGCAGGGACGGGTGACGCTGGTCAACGACGCGGCACGCGACCTGCTCGGCCTCTCCCAACACGACGTCGGCCGGAGCCTGCGCGAGATGCCCCTGTCCGACCGGATGCGGGACGTGCTGGACGGCGTGGACCCCGGCGACGACCGGGTGGTGCTCCACCGCGACCGGGTGCTGGTGCTCAACCGGACCCCGGTGGCGGTACGGGAGCGGCAGAGCGGCTGGGTGGTCACCCTGCGGGACCGCACCGAGCTGGTACGGCTGGCGCGCGAGCTCGACCAGGCCAGCACGACGACCGGCGCGCTGCGCGCGCAGGCCCACGAGTTCGCCAACCGGATGCACACCGTGGTCGGCCTGCTGGAACTCGGCGAGCACGAGACGGCCGTCAGCTACATCACCCAGACCACCGAGGCCTACAGCAGGCACGCCTCGGGCATCAGGGAGAAGGTCGCCGACCCGACGCTGGCCGCGCTGCTGCTGGCCAAGTCGGCCGAGGCGGCCGAGCGGGGCGCGACCCTGGTGCTGTCCGACGACTCCCGGGTGGAGGCGGGCATGCTCGGCGACCCGCACGACGCGGTCCTGGTCGTCGGCAACCTGGTCGCCAACGCCCTCGACGCGCTGCAGGAGACGGGGGGAACGGTGGAGGTCTCGGTCCGTACCGAGGCGGACGGCCTGCGCGTCCGGGTCGGCGACTCCGGGCCGGGGATCACCCCGGGCCTGGTCCACGAGGTGTTCAGGGAGGGTTTCACCACCAAGGCGGCCCACGCCGGGCCACGCGGCCTGGGCCTGGCCCTCACCCGTCAGGCGTGTGCGCGCCGGGGTGGCTGGGTGCGGGTGCACAACGCGGGCGGAGCCGTCTTCACCGCGCTCCTGCCCACCGGTGAGCCGTCGGTACCGCCCGCCGGGGAGGCCGCGCTCCTCGCCGGCGAGGAGCCCTCCTTCTCTCCCAACGGGCAGCCCCCCTCGTCCCGCACCGGCGGACCCGGTGAACCCGAGCCGCCCCCCGCCCGGGGATCCGCGGAACGGAAGGTGCCGAGGTGACCGGGAACGGGCACGCGGGGGAGATCCGTGTCCTCGTCGTGGACGACGACTTCATGGTGGCGAGGATCCACGGTGGCTACGTCGCCAGGATGCCCGGCTTCACGGTCGCCGACGTCGTCCACACCGGGGGCGCCGCGATCGAGTCGGCCGCGACGCGCAGGCCCGACCTGGTACTGCTCGACATCTACCTGCCGGACATGTCAGGACTCGACGTCCTGGTGAAGCTCAGGGAGGCCGTGCACCCGGTGGACATCCTGGTGATCACCGCCGCGCGGGACGTGGCCACGGTCCGGGCGGCGATGCGCGGCGGCGCGGTCAACTACCTGATCAAGCCCTTCACCGCCCGCGCCCTGGCCGAGCGCCTCGAACAGTACGCCGAGACCCGCAGGCAGCTCGCCACCCTCGGGGACGAGGCCCGGCAGGACGAGATCGACCGGCTCTTCGGCGCGGTCAGGCAGGTTCCCCCGCCGCTGCCCAAGGGGCTGTCCGGGACCACCTGTTCCCTGGTCGCCGCGGCGCTCAGGGAGAGCGGCGGCGACCTGTCGGCGGCCGAGGCGGCGACCATCACCGGTCTCTCCAGGGTCAGCGCCCGCCGGTACCTGGAACACCTGTGCGCCGCGGGTCAGGCGGAGCTCCGCCCGAAGTACGGCACCGCGGGAAGGCCGGAACACCGTTACCGCTGGACAGGCTGATTTGTTATTCCTTTTGGGACGGCGGTTGACCAATGTGGTTTAAGGTTGCCGGAGGTGGAAGCTGCGAAGCAGGAGGATACGGAGGCCGTGCGGAACGCCGGAGCGCCTGTGAACCCGCCGCCGGATCCCTTCGAGGCAGTGCCACTTCCCTCGGGCCCCGTCCCGCCGGGCGCCCGCGGCCCGCGACTCCCCCCCGGCGCGCAGGCCGGCCGCTCCCCGGCCGGTCACCTCCAGGGCGCCCACCCCCAGATCGGTCACTCCCAGGGCGGTCCCCAGGGCGGTTCCAACCTTCCGCCGGGCGTCTCGCCCGACATCTTCGGCCCCACCGGAGCCGGAGGATCTCCCGGCCTCGGCGGCCCTCCCGGTCCCGGAGGCCCCTCCGCGCAGCCCCGCGGGACGACACTCCCGCCCGCCCCCCGGCCCCCGCAGCCCTGGCAGATGGCCCTCCCCCCGGAGCGCCCCTTCCAGCGTGACGAGCCGACGCTCGTCCCCGGTGGCGACGGAGGGTTCCCGCAGCCCGACGCGCTCCGCTACGAGGAGCCGCCCCCGCCCCGCCGCAGGACCCGCAAATTCTTCCTGATCCTCTTCGCCGTGCTGTTCGTCGTCGGGCTCGCCTACGCGGTGCCCGCGGTCATCATGTCCGGCAGGATGCTGCCGGGCACCACGGTGCGGGGCATCGACATCGGCGGCCTGACCGCGACCGAGGCGGCCGACAAGCTCAGGGACCGCCTGACGGGCGACTCCTCCGGCGAGATGACCCTCCTGGCCGCGGGCAAGCGCTACGACTTCGACCCCGTCAAGGCGGGGCTGGAGTTCGACGTGGTCGCCACCATCAATCAGGCGCCCAGCGGCTTCCCCAGCCCCGCCCAGGTCTGGCGGGCCCTCACCGGCACCACCAAGCTGGAGCCCAAGGTCTCCGCCGACGCCGAGGGCATGCGGACCGCGGTCGCGAGCCTGGCCAAGAAGATCGACCTCAAGGTCCGCGAGGGCTCGGTCACGTTCGAGGGCGTCGAGCCCGTCGTCGTGAAGCCCCGCGACGGCAGGGAGCTGGAGCGGGAGGTCGCGGTCGCCGCGATCACGAGCGCCTTCCTCGGCCCGTCGAAGGAGGTCCGCCTCCCGGTCTCGGTGATCAAACCGATGGCCACGGAGGCGACGGTGAAGAAGGCCGCGGCCGACGCGGCCCGGGCCCTGTCCGGGCCGGTCACCCTGACCTTCGCCGGCAAGCGGGTCCAGCTGCCGGTGGAGACCCTCGCCGCCCACCTGTCCTTCAAGCCGGACGGCGCGGGCGGCATGCGGCCGGAGTTCGACGCCAGGAGCGCCGTGGCCTCCGTGGAGGGAGAGCTCGTCGACCCGGTGCTGGCACCGCGCGACCCCACGTTCCAGATCGTCGGGGGAAAGCCGAAGCTGGTGCCCGGCCGCAGGGGGAAGGGCGTCGACGACGAGCGGCTCGCCTCGGACGTGGCCAAGATGATCACCGAAGGCGGCGACCGGACGATCCCGGTGCTCCTGACCACCGTCAAGCCGCGGATGTCCGACGCCGAGGCGCGCAAGCTCGGCATCAAGGAGCGGATCAGCCAGTTCACCACGCCCTACGAGTGCTGCCCGTCCCGGGTCACCAACATCAGGACGATCGCCAAGCTCCTCGACGGCTACCTGGTGAAGCCGGGCGAGACCTTCTCGCTGAACGGCGTCGTCGGTCAGCGCGACACGGCCCGCGGCTTCGTCCCCGCCCCCATGATCCAGGGCGGCAGGCTGGTCGACTCGGTCGGCGGCGGCATCTCCCAGTTCGTCACCACCATGTACAACGCGGTGTTCTTCGGCGGTCTGGAGGACGTCCAGCACGTGGCGCACGAGTTCTACATCTCCCGCTACCCGGCCGGGCGCGAGTCCACGGTCTCCTGGCCCGAGCCCGACTTCCGCTGGAAGAACGACTCGCCGTACGGGGTGCTGGTGAAGACCTCCTTCAACGACAGCGGGGTCACCGTCGGCTTCTGGAGCACCAAGCGCTACGAGATCGAGTCGATCTCGTCCGAGAGATACGACATCACCCCGTTCAAGAGCGAGACCGACAGCGGTCCCGACTGCATCGCGATGGTCGGCCAGAACGGCTTCACGATCGACGTCTGGCGCGTCTTCAAGCAGGACGGCAAGGAGATCAAGCGGGTCAAGAAGACCACGGTCTACCGTCCCGAGCTCGACCTGAAGTGCGTTCCCGAGTCCGACGAGTAGACACCCGGGACGCGGGCCGAGCGGGCCCGCACCCGCTCTCTCCCGACGCGCGCATCTGACCGCGCCCGCTTCCCCCGGCGCGGGTACCCGACCGCGCCCGTCTCTCCCGACGCGCGTACCCGACCGCGCCGTTTCCCCCGATTTCCCCCGATTTCCCCCGGCTTCCCCCGGCGCGCGTACCCGGCCGCGGGTGTCCGCCCCGCGGCCGGGCGGGGCGCGCTCCCGGGGCGTTGTCACCGGTGGACGGCTGGATAATGCGTCCATGAAGATCTGGGTCCCTTCCAAAGCCGCGGCCGATGTCCTGTGCGACCTTCCGGAAGTGGAGTGCGTCGTCTACGACGGCACGGAGCCGGTGCCCGAGGGTGCCGGGGAGGCCGAGGTCTGGATCCCGCCGCTGATGCCGGTGGCGGACCTTCCCGGGCTGCTCTCCCGGATGACCGGCCTGCGGCTGCTGCAGACCGTCACGGCGGGGGTCGACGCCTACCGGCCGCACCTGCCGGAGGGGGTGACGTTGTGCAACGCCAGGGGGGTGCACGACGCGGGCACCGCCGAGTGGGTGGTGGGAGCGATGATCTCCGTGCTCCGGGAGTTCCCCGGGTTCGTCCGCGCGCAGCTCCGGGGCGAGTGGACCTACCACCACACCGGGGTACTGGCCGACTCCACGGTCCTGGTCGTCGGCTACGGCTCGATCGGCGAGGCGCTGGAGCGGCGGCTCGACGGTTTCGAGGTCGACGTCGTCCGGGTGGCGAGGACCGCCAGGCCCGGTGTGCACGGCCTGGACGAGCTGCCCGCCCTGCTGCCCGAGGCGGACGTGGTGGTGCTGCTCGTCCCCTCGACGCCCGAGACCACCGGCATGGTGGACGCCGGTTTCCTCGCCGCGATGAAGGACGGCGCCCTCCTGGTGAACGCGGCCAGGGGCCCGGTGGTCGACACGGACGCGCTCGTCGCCGAGCTGCGGGGCGGCCGGATCCTCGCCGCGCTCGACGTCACCGCCCCCGAGCCCCTGCCGGAGGACCACCCGCTGTGGACTGCGCCGGGGGCCTTCATCACCCCGCACGTCGCGGGCAGCAATCCGGCCTCGGTACGCCGCACGCTGAAGCTGCTCCGCTCCCAGCTGCTGCGCTACCTCGCGGGCGAGCCGCTCAAAAACGTGATCACGGGTTCCTACTGACCGGCAAAGGAATCCGGACCGTGGCTACCTCGTGACCTGCGGTGCGTACCGTCGGTAGTAAGTGATCTCCGTGGCTCGCGCGGTTATCAGATCGGTGACGACTACGGCGTTGTCGCCCCTCGCGCGGACCGGACGGCACACACTGGCCCTGTGCCGGTGCGAGCGCCGAGGACGAAGGACGACGTGCTCGCGCGGGCAGCGCGAGTGCGGCGAGCAAGGGATGCTGCGAAAGCGAAACACATCGACGAGACACACCAAACGACACTGATGGGCAGACGACATTGATCCGCTGGCGTGACCCCCGGGTACCGCTGACCGCCGCCGCCGTAGGCGTGGTGGGGCTCGTGGCCGCTCTGGTCACCGGTGCTCCCGCCGTGGTCGTCGAGGCGGTGGCGGGCGTCGTCACCGCCGCGGCCGCCGCGGGCTCGCTGTTCGCCGCCGCCTCCAGGGTGATCGACCGGCGCAGGGCGTTGGCCTGGCGCTGGCTGGCCGGGGGCTCGGTCACCTGGCTGGCCGGGGTGGGGGTACGGCCGATCGCCGACGGCGCGCCCTTCGTGGTGACCTTCGCCGACCTGGTGCTCCTGGCCGGTACGGCCATGATCGCTGTCGGTGCCGCGCTGTCGGCGGCGAGGCCCGCGCGCGGGCACGCCCTGCTGCGCGACCTCGCCGACTCCTACGTGTGCGCCGCCGCCGTCATGGTGATCCTCTGGGTGTCGCTGGTGGGCCCGGTCTACGGTGACGGCGGCGACGCGGGCGACGCCGCGGTCAGCTTCGCCTCGCCCCTGTTCTGCCTGATCCTCGCCTGCGTCGTGGGCCCCGCGGTGGTGCCGATCCGCCGGTCGGCCTGGCCGGTCGGCCTGGCCGCGCTGGCCGTGCTCGGCGCCGTCGCGACCTCCGAGACGATCACCGCGCTGGCCCGGGTGAGCGGCGACACGCCGTCCCTGACCTGGGTGTGGCTCGCCCCCGCCGCGTTCCTCGTGCTCGCCGCGGTCCCGTGGAGCGGCCCCGCGACCCGGCCGCCCGAGCCCGAGGACGACGAGCCGGCCGTCCGCGAGAGCACGTCGTCGCTGATCGCGGCCGTGCCGCTGTTCCTCGTCGCGGTGGCCACCGTCGTGGTGCTCCTGCGCGTGATCAGCGGCGGGGTGCAGGGCCCTCCGGCGGTGCTGGCCTCGGTGTGCGCGTCGATCGTCGCCGTCCTGCTGGTACGCCTGTTCGTGACGCTGCTGGAGACCGGGCGGCTGCGGAGCCTGCTCCACCTCGGCGAGCGGCAGCTGCACGACCTCGCCGAGAGCGCCGGGGACGTGGTCCTGCTGTGCGACTACGACGGCGTGGTGCGGCAGATCGGCGAGGGCGTCGAGATCACGTACGGCTACCGCCCCGACGACCTGGTCGGCGGGAGGATCTTCGACTACATCCACCCCGAGGACGTGCCGGGAATCCAGGCGGCGCTGGGCGCGATGAGCCTGGAGGAGGAGGCCGAGGAGGGGCCGGGCGCGTGCATGGTCGCCTGCCGGGTCCGGGCCTCCGACGGGACCTGGCGGCCGGCCGAGTCGGTGGCCACCCGGCACGTGCGCGGCGAGGACCTGCTGCTCGTCACCACCCGCGACATCAGCGACCAGGAGGCCCTGCGCAGCCAGGTCGCCCACCTCACCTTCCACGACGGCATCACCGGCCTGCCCAACCGGGCCTACTTCGAGGAGCGCACCCGGGAGGTGCTGGCCCGTCCGGGCGCGAGCAACGTCGCGGTGGTCTTCCTGGACCTCGACGGCTTCACCGCGGTGAACGACTCGGTGGGCCACGCCAGCGGCGACTACCTGCTCGGCCAGGCGGCCCGCAGGCTGCGCGCCACCGTACGGGCCGACGACACCCTGGCGCGCTGGGGCGGCGACGAGTTCGCGGTGCTGCTGGAGGCGCCGGTCGACGCCCAGACGGCGGTCGACCTGGCCGAGCGGCTGGTCCGCACGGTCTCGTCCGAGCCGTTCCGGGTCGCCGACCGCGACATCGCGCTGACCGCGAGCGTGGGGGTGGCCTTCGCCGCCGACGACGTCTCCTCCGCCGACCTGATCCGCAACGCCGACGTGGCGATGGCGAGGGCGAAGGAGCTGGGCGGGCGCCGGGTCGAGGTGTTCGCCGCGCACATGCACGCCGACGTGGTACGGCGCCTGGAGCTCGCCGCCGACCTGCAGAGAGCCCTGCTGGAGAACCAGTTCGCGATCGAGTACCAGCCGGTGGTCGACCTGGCCACCTCGCGCGTCACCGCCGTCGAGGCGCTGGTGCGCTGGTGCCGGGGCGGGGAGTTCGTCCCGCCGGAGCAGTTCCTCGGCCCGGCCGAGGACACCGGCCTGATCGTCCCGCTGAGCGAGTGGATCCTGCGCGAGTCCTGCCGGGAGGTGGCCGCCTGGCGCGCCTCCGCCTGGGAGATCGGGCTCTCGCTCAACCTGTCGGCCCGGCAGATCATGGCGCCGCGCTTCGTGGAGACCGTCGAGGCGGCCCTGGTCGAGAGCGGGCTGCCGCCCAGCGCGCTCACCCTGGAGGTCATCGAGGAGATGCTGGTCGAGGACGCGGAGGAGACCGTCACCCGGCTCTCCGAGCTGCGCGCCCTCGGGGTCCGGCTCGCCATCGACGACTTCGGCACCGGGTACGCCTCGCTGGCGTTCCTGCGGCAGCTCCCGGTCGACATGATCAAGATCGACCCCTCCTTCGTGTCCGGGCTCGGCCGTGACGAGACGCTGACCCTGCTGACCCGCACGATCGTGCGGCTCGGTCACGACCTGGGGCTGATCGTGGTCGCCGAGGGCATCGAGCGGCCCGAGCAGCTGGAGCTCCTGCGGGAGATGGGCTGCACCCGGGGCCAGGGATTCCTGGTGGCGCGTCCGATGGCCGCGCGCGGCGTCGACTCGCTGATGCGCACCAGCCTCTCCAGCCTCGGCACCCCCGCGTGACCGCGCATCTCGGACTCTGAGATATGTGTCCCATGAATTTGACGCGGGGGTGTTCCTTCGGCCATGGTGGAGCCATGCAGCTTCACCGTGGGATTCTCGTAGTACTTCGCCGGCGCGCTGGTCGCTGAAGCCGAGTACCTCCGACCCGCGCGCCGCCCCAGCTCCGCCGACCAGGCGGAATGGGGCATTTTTTATGCCATCAAGCATGCTCAGCCACAAGGAACGAGCCGATGACCGAACAGATGACAGGAGCCCAGGCCCTCGTGAGGGCGCTGGAGCACGTCGGGGTCGACACTGTGTTCGGGATCCCGGGCGGCGCGATTCTCCCCGCCTACGATCCGCTCTACGACTCGACCAAGGTCCGGCACGTGCTCGTACGGCACGAGCAGGGCGCGGGGCATGCGGCGCAGGGCTACGCGCAGGCCACCGGCAAGGTCGGGGTCTGCATGGCCACCAGCGGTCCCGGCGCGACCAACCTGGTCACCCCGATCGCCGACGCGTACATGGACTCGGTCCCGATGGTCGCGATCACCGGCCAGGTGGCGAGCAACGCCATCGGCACGGACGCCTTCCAGGAAGCCGACATCTCCGGTATCACCATGCCGATCACGAAGCACAACTTCCTGATCACCAACCCGGACGACATCCCCAGGACGATCGTCGAGGCGTTCCACATCGCCTCGACCGGGCGGCCGGGACCGGTGCTGGTCGACATCGCCAAGGACGCGCTCCAGGCGAAGACGACGTTCCAGTGGCCGGTCGTCATGCAGCTGCCCGGCTACCGCCCGGTGACCCGGCCGCACTCCAAGCAGATCCGCGAGGCGGCGAAGCTGATCGCCGAGGCCAGGCGGCCCGTCCTCTACGTGGGCGGCGGCGTGCACCGCGCGGGGGCGTCGGCGCAGCTGCTGGAGTTCGCCGAGCTGACCGGCATCCCGGTGGTCACCACCCTGATGGCGAGGGGCACCTTCCCCGACAGCCACCCGCAGCACATGGGCATGCCCGGCATGCACGGCTCGGTGTCGGCGGTCGGCGCGCTGCAGAGGTCCGACCTGATCATCGGGCTCGGCGTCCGCTTCGACGACCGCGTCACCGGCCAGCTGTCCACCTTCGCGCCGCACGCGAAGGTCGTCCACGCGGACATCGACCCGGCGGAGATCTCCAAGAACCGGCACGCGGACGTCCCGATCGTGGGCGACTGCAAGGAGGTCATCTCCGACCTGATCAGCGTGGTGCGCAACGAGGAGCACAAGGGCGACTACGCCGACTGGTGGACGGCGCTCAACGCCTACAAGGCGACCTACCCGCTCGGCTACACCGAGTTCGAGGACGGCTCCCTCGCCCCGCAGTACGTCATGGAGCGGCTGGGCGCGCTCGTCGGCCCGGACGCGATCTACACCGCGGGCGTCGGCCAGCACCAGATGTGGGCCGCGCAGTTCATCGGCTACGAGAACCCCGGCACGTTCATCAACTCCGGCGGCGCGGGCACGATGGGCTTCTCCCTCCCGGCGGCGATGGGGGCCAAGATGGGCCGCCCCGACACCACGGTGTGGGCCATCGACGGCGACGGCTGCTTCCAGATGACCAACCAGGAGCTCGCCACCTGCACGATCGAGGGCGTGCCGATCAAGGTCGCGATCATCAACAACGGTAACCTGGGCATGGTCAGGCAGTGGCAGACGCTGTTCTACAACCAGCGTTACTCCAACACCGACCTGCAGACGGTCCGCCGGATTCCCGACTTCGTCAAGCTCGCCGAGGCGTACGGTTGTGTGGGGCTGCGGTGCGAGCGTCCGGAGGACGTGGACGCGACGATCAAGAAGGCCATGGAGATCAACGACGTGCCGGTGGTCGTCGACTTCGTGGTGCACCAGGACGCCATGGTGTGGCCGATGGTCGCGGCCGGGACCAGCAACGACGAGATCAAGTTCGCGCGCGACATGGCGCCCGTCTGGGACAGCGAGGACTAGGCATGAGCAGGCACACGCTCTCCGTGCTGGTGGAGAACAAGCCGGGCGTGCTCGCGCGCGTCTCGTCGCTGTTCAGCCGCAGGGGGTTCAACATCGACTCGCTGGCGGTCGGGCCGACCGAGCACGCGGACATCTCCCGGATGACCATCGTGGTCAACGTCGCCGACCTCCCGCTGGAGCAGGTCACCAAGCAGCTCAACAAGCTCGTCAACGTGCTGAAGATCGTGGAGCTCGACCCGGCGCAGTCGGTGCAGCGCGAGCTCACCCTGATCAAGGTACGGGCCGACGCGGAGAACCGTTCCAGCGTGCTGGAGCTGGTCAACCTGTTCCGGGCGCGCTGCGTCGACGTCTCCTCGGACGCGGTGACCATCGAGGTCACCGGCACACCCGACAAGCTGCAGGCATTCATCAAGGTCCTGGAGCCGTTCGGCATCAAGGAGCTTGTCCAGTCGGGCATGGTGGCCATCGGCCGCGGCGCCCGTTCCATCACCGACCGTTCTCTCCGGGCCCTGGACCGGACCGCGTAACGCGTACGAGAAACCCGAAAGGTTAAGCAAGTGACTGAGATCTTCTACGACGACCAGGCCGACCTGTCGATCATCCAGGGCCGGCACGTCGCCGTTCTGGGATACGGCAGCCAGGGCCACGCCCACGCGCTCTCGCTGCGCGACTCCGGCGTGGACGTCCGGGTGGGCCTGCCCGAGGGTTCCAAGAGCCGGGAGAAGGCGGAGGCCGACGGCCTGCGCGTGCTCACGCCCTCGGAGGCCGTCGAAGAGGCCGACCTGACCATGATCCTCGCGCCGGACCACATCCAGCGCCACCTGTACGCCGACCACGTGGCCCCGAACCTGGTCGAGGGCGACGCGCTCTTCTTCGGGCACGGCCTCAACATCCGCTACGGCCTCATCGAGGCGCCCGAGGGCGTGGACGTGGCCATGGTCGCCCCCAAGGGTCCCGGTCACCTCGTGCGCCGCCAGTACACGGCGGGCCGCGGCGTGCCGTGTCTCGTCGCGGTGGAGAAGGACGCCAGCGGAAGCGCCCTGGACCTCGCGCTGTCGTACGCCAAGGGCATCGGCGGCACCCGCGCCGGGGCGCTGAAGACGACCTTCAAGGAGGAGACCGAGACCGACCTGTTCGGTGAGCAGGCCGTGCTGTGCGGCGGCGTGTCCGAGCTGATCAAGGTCGGCTTCGAGACGCTGATCGAGGCGGGCTACCAGCCCGAGGTCGCCTACTTCGAGTGCCTGCACGAGATGAAGCTGATCGTCGACCTCATGTACGAGGGCGGCATCTCGAAGATGTACTGGTCGGTCTCCGACACCGCCGAGTACGGCGGCTACTCCCGCGGCCCGCGCATCGTGACGCCGGAGACGAAGAAGGAGATGCAGCGCATCCTCGCCGAGATCCAGTCGGGCGAGTTCGCCAAGGAGCTGGTGGACGAGTTCGACGGCGGCCAGAAGAAGTTCACCGCCTACCGCGACGAGCTCGCCGAGCACCCGATCGAGAAGACCGGTGCCAAGCTCCGCCCGATGATGAGCTGGCTCAAGTAACGGTGTTCGATCTCAAGTAACGGTGTTCGATCCGGCGCGGTCAGGTGACCGCGCCGGGAGAGACCGACGGCCCGTGCCCCCCGCGACGTGTTCACGTCGCGGGGGGCACGGGCCGTTCTCCGGTCTTCCGCCGGTTCTCCGCCGGGGGTCGCCCGGTGGCCCGGTGTGCCTAGTGCTTGGCGAAGTTCTGGGTCCAGTAGATGCCTCGGGAGCTGTTGGCCACGCCCACCCCGAGGTGGGTGTAGGCGCAGTTCACGATGTTGGCCCGGTGGCCGGCGCTGTTCATCCAGGCGGTGACCACCTCGGCCGGGGTGCGCTGGCCCATCGCGATGTTCTCGGCCCAGGCCCGCATCGGGCTGAACCCGCTCGCCTTGATCCGGGCGGTCATGTCGCGACCGTCCTGCGAGGTGTGGCTGAAGTAGTTCTTGGCCGCCATGTCGTCCGAGTGGCCCTGTGCGGCCGAGCGCAGCTGCGGGTCGGAGACGAGCGCGCCGCAGCCGTTCTTCTGCCGCTCGACGTTGGTCAGGCGCACCACTTCCTCGGACAGGGAGGATCCCGGCGCGGGGCTGGGAGCCGTGGTGGGGGTGGTGCTGGCCGAGGGGGTCGGCGCCGGGGTCGGCTTGGTGGTGCCGGTCGGGGTCGGCGTGGGGGTGGGGGTGGGGGTGCCGGTGGGGGAGCAGCTGCTGAGCCTGACGGGCTTGGAACGGCCGCTGTTGCCCTGGTAGTCGGTGACGACGGCGTAGTAGACGCCGGGGGTGCAACGCAGCCTCACCGTCACCCGCCCGTTGACTCCCTTGCGGGACGCGCTCTTGACGATCGGGTCGGTCCCGGCCACGGCGCGCTTGATGCGGATACGGACCAGGGCGGTGTCGTCGCAGCCCAGCCGTGCCGCGGAGGCCTGGATCCGTCCGGCGGAGGTGACGTACGGCTTGGCGGCGTACACGCGGCACTCGGCCTGGGGAGCGGCCGCGGCGTGAGCCGTGGCGATCGGCGTGCTGAGGGCCGCCAGGCTCCCGAGGCAGAGAAGTGCCCCTAGCGGTCTGCGCATGTGGGTTCCTCCAGTTGGTTAGGCGCTGGATGGACTCCGCATTCTGTCGGGGACGGATCGGTCTTGTCAGCAAATTACGGACATTAACTGTGGGCCCCAGGTAAACCAGAGTGGTCGCAGAGGCGTCGGGGGTCGGTGGTGCGCGGACTCGCGTCCCGCACCCCTTAATACGGATATTTCCCTCTATAAGCGGCTTGAGCTGGACATATGCCGCATGGATGGGGGGTGTGCCGCGGGATCGCGCGGGGCGGACGGCGGCCCGGCCGCCCGGAGTCACCGGCCGGGGGGGAGCCGAAATATTCTCGCCTTTCGCGGGCCGCCCCGTCCCGGGATCTACCGGGCGCCCACTCGCTGCGATTGAATGTGGCATGGTCTCCCCGGCGCCTCCCCCCGCCGTCGTCACCGTGTCGCGCGGCGTGCGCGTCGGCTACGGTGTCGGCTCGATCTGCACCGCCACCTTCTCCACGGTCCCCGGACTGCTGCTGCTGTTCTACATGACGAACGTGCTCGCGGTTCCCGCCTGGATCGCCGGCGTCGTGGTCTTCCTGCCCAAGCTCTGGGACATGTTCATCAACCCCTGGGTGGGCCAGCGTTCCGACCGGACGGTCTCCCGCTTCGGCGCCCGCCGCCCCTGGATGCTCCTGGGCGCGGTCACCCTGCCGGTGACGTTCGCCCTCACCTTCGCGGGCCCCCCGCTCACCGGTGTCTCCGCCGCCCTGTACGTCGCCTTCTTCTACTTCCTCACCGCGACGGCCTACGCCTTCTACGAGGTCCCGTACAAGGCGATGCCGGCGGAGATGACCGACGACTACCACGAGCGCTCCTCGCTCCTGCAGTGGAAGATGGTCTTCGTCGGCCTGGGCATCCTGCTCGCCGGGGCCGGCGCGCCCGCGATCGCGGGCACCGACGTCTCCGGTCACCGGACCATGGGGCTGCTCATCGGCGCCGTGCTGCTGCTGTCGATGCTCGCCGCCTTCTTCGGCACGGCCCGCGCCCCGGTGATCGGGCGGGCCGAGGCGGAGCCGTCGATCGCCGCCCAGTTCACCGCGGCCCGCTCGAACAAGACGTTCATGGTGCTGCTCGGCCTGAGCTGCGCCCAGATGTTCTCGGCCGGTGTCATGCTGGCCGGTGCTCCTTACTACGCCACCTACACGCTGGGCGACCCGGCGGCGACCACCACGCTCTTCGTGGGCATCGTCGGCCCGTTGCTGATCACCATGCCGCTCTGGGTCTGGCTGTCCAAGCGCTACGACAAGCGCGGCGCGATGATCCTGTCGTCGGCGCTGTTCATGGCGGGTGCCGTGGGGATGGCCTTCTCCGGCTCGCTCGGTTCGGCGTACGCGCACGCGTGCGTGCTCCTCGTCGGCATCGGCTACGCGGGGCTCCAGTTGCTGCAGTTCTCGATGCTCTCCGACGTGATCGTCCACGACGCCCTGGTCACCGGCAAGCGCCGGGCCGGGGTGTTCACCGGGCTCTGGACGGCCGCGGAGACCGTGGTCTTCGCGTTCGGCGCGCTCGTGCTCGGCTGGCTGCTGGCCGCGACCGGTTTCGCCGAGTCCGACCCCTCCACCCCCGTCGCGCAGCCCGAGTCGGCGACCACGGCGGTGCTGTACGGCACGACGCTGCTGCCCGCGATCCTGATGGCGGTCAGCATCCTGCTGACGATGCGCTACAGCCTGACGGCCGCGAAGATCAAGGAGGCCCAGGACGCCGCCGCCAAGACCCCGGCCGACGCCGTCGAGGCCCAGGAGAGCTGAGGCGGTTCCCCCGGAGCCCGCGCCACGGCCCGAGGTGATCGTGGCGCGCTCCGAAGCTGGCCGGAGCGCGGTGTCGGCCGGAGTTCGGCCGAGGAGGTCGCGGCACGGCCCGAGGAGGTCGCGGCACGGTCCGGGGATGCGCGCGACCAGGGGCGGCCTGGGCGCGGCCGGTCAGGGCATCCGAGGCGTGCGGTCAGAGCGTCCGAGGCGCGATCGGCCGTTAAAGCATCTGGGGCGTGATCATCAGGAAGCCGCAGTCGCCGAAGGAGACGACGTCGCCCGGCCGGACCTTGGCCGGGCCGACCAGGCGCCAGTCGTTCAGCCGGGTGCCGTTCAGCGAGCCGAGGTCGACCAGGACCCAGCCCTCCTCGTCGCGGCGCAGCTCGGCGTGGACCCGGGAGACGGTGAGGTCGGCGAGGACCAGGTCGCAGGCGGAGCCGCGGCCCACCACGTAGCGGGTCCTGCCGTCGCCCGGCAGCGCGAGGCGGGGCAGCCTGGGACGTCGCCAGGCCGATTCCACGCGCTTGGTGAAGTCGGAGGCGGAGGCGACGGCCTCGGTGACCATGCGGCGGAACCGGCCGCGTTGCGGCAGGTCGGCGACCAGGTTGTCGAGCTCGCCCTGGTTGCGCGCACGCAGGGCCATGTCGACGCGGCCGAGGAAGGTGTCGTGCGACAGGCGTCCCTCGACGGCACGGTCACGTAGCTCGCTGATCGCGCGATCGCGGTCCCCGTCGGAGGCGCGGGCCGGGGGATGCGTCGAGCTCATCCTCCGAGTATCGGCCCCAGGGGCGGAACCTGTCCAGAATATGCAGATCTCTTGCCTGACGGATACTGCGTATGCATACTCGGTATCCACGGCGACCCGGCAGGAACGTCCGGCCCCACTGAGCCAGGGCACCGTCGCGTACCGAGTTCGAGGCGTCGACAGGGGCGACCTGGCCGCTCGACATCGGCCAGGTCCATGACGGCTCTACCGCTCGGAACGTGACGGCCCGGTGAGCTCCGGTGGGCAGGACCGGCAGGACCGGGTCGTCCGCTCGATCGCCGGGGCCGGGCCGTGCGTACGGGGACGGTGCTCACGCGCCGCCCGGCCTGACCGGCCGTTGGGCCGTACCCGGCCGTCGCCCGCACTCCTGGGCGACGGCCGGGTATCGGCGCGCGTACGCGAGATCCGGGCGGCGGCGATCAGGCCGGATCGCGGGCATCCCCATCGGCATGCCCGGGCCCGGCGGGATGCCGGACCCGCCCCGCGTGCGCACACGCGAGGCCGGAGAGACGTTCACGGAGGGAGCGCGCCGGTCCGCCCCGGCCCGTCCTCCGCCTGGGCGCTCAGTCGGTGACGTCGGCGCAGACCACGTGGGCGCCCAGTTCGACCATCCGCTGCTCGCTGCGCGCGTCGGCGACCCTGGCCATCAGGATCGGCGCCTCGCTCGCGGCGAGCTGCGGCAGCCGGGCGCGCACCCCGCGATGGATGTCCCTGACCACGTCCTCGGCCGCCGACATGTGCACCTTCACGTGCAGCATGATCCCCGGCGCGCCCGAGGAGGTGCTCGCCTCGGAGATCCACACGTGGTGGACGAGCGGGTAGTCCATGAGCAGCTGCGAGATCGCGGCGCGCAGCGCGGGCAGGATCGGGTGGTCGCACCGGCGGTATCCCGGGTCCACCATCTGCATCGGGCCCGACAGGTGCGGCCGGGGCGCCGGGATCCACGGCTGGGAGGGCGCGGCGGGCACCGGCGTCCTCGGCGGGCGCGCGGGCGCGGGACGCGAGACCGTGGCCATCGCCCCGGTCGCGTACGCCGTCGGCGCCGCGCTCGACAACGCGGGCGTGGGGCCACTGCGCGTCGAGAGCAGGTAGCGCTGGAGATCCTCGATCGGCACGGCCGCGGCCGCCGGGCCCGCCGCGTCGATCACGATCTCCCGCACGCCGGTGACGCGCTGGATGTCGAGGATGGTGTCGGCGTCGCACGCCGACAGCGAGTGGCTGCCACGGTGCCGCGCGTAGGTGTCCGCGGAGGTGTATCCGAGCAGGACACGATCACCGGCCTGGGTCGTGCCGAGCACGACGGAGCGGTCGGGTCGCACGGCGACCAGGAGTCCCCATTCGGCCAGCGCCGCAAGCAGCCGGTGCGGATCGCCGTGCTGCGCGAGCACGTTGCCGAGAGCGGGGTTCCCGATGCTCATATGAGGAACGATAGGTAGTGGACCACGGCTTATCAGGGTAATCGCGAAGTTTTCCTGGGATCAATACCAACTTGAATTTTAGGCGCATGAGATCTGTCAAGACGGGTAACCGTCTCCTGTGTCGCGAAGCTCCCTCGCGTCACAGAAGTCTCTTGGGAGGGTCTCCGGCGTCATGGGGGCGTCTCGGATCGCGGGACACTCGTGAACGCGTTCACAAGCGCCGATAGACTACGTGAGGTCCGTGCACCCCTCACCGTCTAGTAAGGATCCAGCCTGTGAACAAGCCCGTCGTACTGGTCGCTGAGGAACTTTCCGAGGCCGGTCTCGCGGTTCTGGGCGCGGACTTCGAAGTCCGCCACACCGACGGCGCCGACCGTGCCCAGTTCCTGCCCGCCCTCGCCGACGTGGACGCGCTCATCGTGCGCAGCGCCACGCAGGTCGACGCCGAGGCGATCGCCAACGCCCCCCGGCTCCGCGTCGTCGCCCGAGCCGGTGTCGGCCTGGACAACGTCGACGTGGAGGCCGCCACCAAGGCCGGCGTCATGGTCGTCAACGCGCCGACCTCCAACATCACCAGCGCCGCCGAGCACACCGTCGCCCTCATCCTCGCCTCCGCCCGCAACGTCGCCCAGGCGCACTCCGCGCTCAAGGGCGGCGAGTGGAAGCGCTCGAAGTACACCGGTGTGGAGCTCGACGAGAAGGTCGTCGCGATCCTCGGCCTCGGCAAGATCGGTCAGCTGGTCGCGCAGCGCCTCCAGCCGTTCGGTGTCGAGCTGATCGCCTACGACCCCTACCTGCAGCCGGCCCGCGCCGCGCAGATGGGCGTCCGGCTGGTCTCGCTGGAGGAGGCCCTGAGCGAGGCCGACTTCATCACCGTGCACCTGCCCAAGTCCAAGGAGACCATCGGTCTCATCGGTGACAGGGAGCTCCACACGGTCAAGCCGAACGTCCGCCTCATCAACGTCGCCCGCGGCGGCATCATCGACGAGAACGCCCTCTACTCCGCGATCAAGGAGGGCCGCGTCGCCGGCGCCGGCATCGACGTGTTCCCGAAGGAGCCGGTCACCGACAGCCCGCTCTTCGAGCTCGACCAGGTCGTCGTCACCCCGCACCTGGGCGCCTCCACCCACGAGGCCCAGGAGAAGGCCGGCACCCAGGTCGCGCGCAGCGTGAAGCTCGCGCTCGCCGGGGAGTTCGTGCCGGACGCGGTCAACGTCCAGGGCGGCGCCGTCGCCGAGGACGTCAAGCCGGGCCTGCCGCTCGCCGAGAAGCTCGGCCGGGTGTTCACCGCCCTCGCGGGCGAGGTCGCCACCAAGCTCGACGTCGAGGTGCGCGGCGAGATCGCCTCCCACGACGTCCGCGTGCTGGAGCTGGCCGCGCTCAAGGGCGTCTTCACCGACGTGGTCGAGGACTCGGTCACCTACGTCAACGCCCCGCTGCTGGCCAAGGACCGCGGCGTGTCGGTCGAGCTGATCACCAGCTCCGAGAGCCCCGACTGGCGCAACGTCGTGACGGTCCGCGGCGTCCTCGCCGACGGCCGCGCGGTCTCGGTCTCGGGCACCCTGTCCGGGCCGAGGCAGATCACGAAGATCGTCGAGGTCAACGGCTACCAGATGGAGATCGAGCCGACCGACCACCTGTCGTTCTTCACCTACACCGACCGGCCCGGCATCGTCGGCGTGGTCGGCCGCATCCTCGGCGACCACTCGATCAACATCGCCTCGATGCAGGTGGCCCGTGACGTCAAGGGCGGCAAGGCGCTCATCGCGCTCACCGTCGACACCGCCATCCCGGCCGAGGTGATCGACCAGATCGGCTCGGAGATCGGCGCCGACAGCGGCCGATCGGTCGACCTGGCCGACTAGCCGGAACGGCTCATGTGGCCGGCGGCCCCGGGGGCGGGGGGGGGGCCGGAGACCGGGGCGGCGGCCACATCTCGTCTCAGCATGTGAGAAGTGTGTACACCGGACGAGACGGTGTTTCCGCGGCCAGGTAGCCTGGATGAAATGCGCCAGGTTCTCGTAATTCCTACCTGCCGCGGCGAGGCCTGACAGGGGCAGGCCGGCGACTCGCCGCGGTGTCGTGGCGCGTGCCGGCTCCAAGCCCCCGCCGCCGGTCCGTGATCCGGACCCGCGACATCAGGCCTGGTCGGAGTCCCGACCGGAGTCTCGACCATCTTCCTTGCTGGCATGCGACCGAGACGAGATTCGCCATGTACGACATGTATCCCTGGAACCGTCCCGACGAGACCGAGAACGAGGCCACCGACGCGCTCCAGACCGCTCTGGACCGCAGGGACAACGGTGGTGCCCCCACCCGCTGAACCCGTTCTCGCCGCCGGGGTCTCCACGGCCTCCCGGCGGTGATCCGCCGGCGTGTCTCATCCGCCGGTCTCGGTCGCGAGCTCGACCCGCCTGGCCAGCTGAACCCCCTGCGGGTCGGGGCGCACCGCGCCTGCGAAGGAGTCGCGGCGCCAGGAGTCGAGTTTCTCCTCCTTGACCACGTCGCCGGTCCGCGGGGCGTGAACCATGTAACCGGGCTTTGTGATCATGCCTACGTGGCCGAGGCCGCTGAAGAAGACCAGGTCACCGGGCTTGAGATCCTTCCAGGCGATCTTCTTGGAGAAGGCGGCGTACTGGTCGTTGGTGACGCGGGGGAGCTTGATCCCGGCGGCGCCGTAGGCGCGGAGCATCAGGCCGGAGCAATCAAATCCGCCGTGGCCGGTGCCGCCCCAGACGTAGGGCGTTCCACGCTTGGACATGGCCCACTTCACGGCTTTCTGCCAGGCGGGCTTGACGGCCACGGCCTTCAGGGCCTCTTTCAGCGCGGGGGCGTTGAGTGCGGCGGGCCCGGGGGCGGGGGGAGGAGAGGCGGCCAGGGCGGCGGGTGAGGTCGCGCACACCGCGGCGCCGGCGACGATCATGGATGCGGAGATGGACAGGACGCGGGGGAGAACTGTGCCGGACAGGATGGTTCCTTCCATAAGGCCGGCCGGGTGAGCTGTCGGACTCGGGCGTGGAGGCCGCCCTACGGCGCGAGAACGCGCTGATTCGCCCCAAGGAATCCACCTGATGACGGCCGGGAACGGCGCTCCGGGGGAGGAGCGGGGTTCCCGGGGTCAGGTAGATCCCGTAAAGAGTGGTTCCCCGGCTCCGTACGGGCCCGGTAAGGGGAGGGCCCGTACGGATTAGGCAGTGATGTGAATGGGAGGACCATAACCAAACCTCACGAAACGGTCAATACCTAGCAAAGAAGGACAAAGTGATCAGGCGGCTCGCCGGGCGGATGCGTCCGGGGAATGAGACCGGTGTTCGATCACCGAGACGGACCGGTAAGGTGCCTGCATGGATTCGCGTAACATTCGCCTGGCGGTCATCCCCGGGGACGGAATCGGAGTCGAGGTCGTCACCGAGGGACTGAAGGTCCTCGAAGCGGTCGGCACGAAGGTGGAGACCACCACCTACGACCTCGGCGCCAAGCGCTACCACGAGACCGGCGAGACCCTGCCCGACACGGTCCTCGAAGAGCTGCGCGGATACGACGCGATCCTGCTCGGCGCGGTCGGCGACCCCAGCGTGCCCCCGGGCGTCCTGGAGCGCGACCTGCTGCTCAAGCTCCGCTTCCAGCTCGACCACTACGTGAACCTCCGGCCGGTCAAGCTCTTCCCCGGCGTCGAGACGCCGCTGGGCAAGGCCCGCCCCGAGGACATCGACATGATCGTCGTCCGTGAGGGCACCGAGGGCCCGTACGCCGGGGCGGGTGGCGTCATGCGCCGGGGCACGCCGCAGGAGATCGCCACCCAGGAGTCGCTGAACACCGCCTACGGCGTCGAGCGCGTCGTGCGCTACGCCTTCGACAAGGCGCAGGGCCGCCCCCGCAGGAAGCTGACGCTGGTCCACAAGACCAACGTGCTCACCTACGCCGGTGACCTCTGGGCCCGCACCTTCGACCGCGTCGGCCTGGAGTACCCCGACGTCCAGACCGACTACTGTCACGTCGACGCGGCCTCGATGTTCTTCGTCAGCCAGCCCGAGCGCTTCGACGTGATCGTCACCGACAACCTCTTCGGCGACATCCTCACCGACATCGGCGCGGCGATCGCCGGTGGCATCGGCCTGGCGGCCAGCGGCAACGTCAACCCCGACCGCACCGCGCCGAGCATGTTCGAGCCGGTCCACGGCAGCGCCCCCGACATCGCGGGCCAGGGCAAGGCCGACCCGACCGCCACGATCCTGTCGGTCGCCATGCTCCTCGACCACCTGGGCCTGGCCGCCGAGGCCGCCAGGGTCGAGCAGGCCGTCGCCGACGACCTGGTCGAGCGGCCGGCCGGCCGAGTCGGCCGGACCACCCGTGAGATCGGCGACGACATCACCGCCCGAGTAGCCGGCTGAGGAAGCCGCCCTCCTCGACCCCGACGCGCCCGGCGGCTCACCTGAGCCGCCAGGCGCGTTTTTGTTTCTCCAGCAGTGCCGGTTTTCGGCATGGATGGAGTAGTTTCCCGTTACCCGGTCCGACGCAGAATGGACCCAAGGGTAAGCCAGACACCAAGAGAAGGATCCGTGCGATGACCACCGCTCAGAAGCTCAGCTTCGACGTGCAGCTCTCCGACCACGCTCGCACCGCGGCAGAGCGCGAGCAGGTACTGGCGAGCCCGGGGTTCGGTCAGGTCTTCACCGACCACATGATCTCGATCGACTACACCGAGGGGCAGGGCTGGCACGACGCCAAGCTCGTGCCGTACGGCCCGCTCAGCCTCGACCCCGCGACGTCGGTCTTCCACTACGCGCAGGAGCTCTTCGAGGGGCTCAAGGCCTACCGCCAGGAGAACGGCTCGATCGTGACCTTCCGGCCGGAGGCGAACGCCGCGCGCTTCAACACCTCCGCGGCGCGGATGGCGATGCCCGAGCTGCCCGAGGAGACGTTCGTCGAGTCGCTGGAGCTGCTCGTCCAGACCGACCGGGAGTGGGTCCCGACCACGCCGGGACACAGCCTCTACCTGCGCCCCTTCATGATCGCGACGCAGCCGGCGCTCGGTGTCAACTACCCGTCCAGGACCTACAAGTACATGGTCATCGCCTCCCCGGCGGCGGCCTACTTCGGCGGGGGAAAGGCCGTCACGGTCTGGCTCTCCACCGAGTACACCCGCGCGGCCCCCGGCGGCACCGGCTTCGCCAAGTGCGGCGGCAACTACGCGGCGGCCTTCGTGGCCCAGCGCCAGGCCGTCGAGCAGGGCTGTGACCAGGTGGTCTGGCTCGACGCGGGCGAGCACCGCTACGTCGAGGAGATGGGCGGGATGAACCTGTTCTTCGTCTACGGTGACCGCCTGCTCACCCCCGCGCTCACCGGAACGCTCCTGCCCGGCATCACCCGCGACTCGATCCTCTCCTTCGCCTCCGATCTCGGCCTCCACACCGAGGAGGGGCGCCTGTCGGTCGAGGAGTGGCAGCGGGGCTGCGAGACGGGCGAGCTCACCGAGGTCTTCGCCTGTGGCACCGCCGCGGTGGTCACCCCGGTCGGCTCGGTCAAGGGCGCCGACCGCGCCTGGACGATCGGCGACGGCACCCAGGGCCCCGTCACCTCGAAGATCCGCGAGGAACTCGTGGGCATCCAGTACGGGTCCCGTCCCGACCCGCACAGCTGGGTTCACAAGATCTGCTAGTCCCGTACGAGGAAGATCCGCAGGGGACCGGTCGGCCGAGGTGTCCACCGGTCCCGTACGGGGGAGCCTGCGGGGCCGGTCGGCCGAGGTGTCCACCAGCCCCCGTACGGGGGCCCGCGGCGAGGTCCGCGGGGGCCGGTCGGCCGAAGGGGGCACCGGTCCCGCGCGGAGAAGACCCGGCCGCCCACCCGGGCGGGCCTCCTGCCGGGCGGATCTAACCTTCGACCAGCTTGCCGGTGTCGATCGTGAGGTCCCAGGGCGCGGGGAGCTCAAGTGGCTCTCCGAGGATCACCTGGTGTTGCTGCTGGTATCCACGCTCTCCGGGATGACTGAGCAGCCGGGCGAGATTCTGGGTGGCGTCGATCACCAGATAGAGCGGGACACCCGCGATCGCGCAGTTCTCGGGCTTGGTGACATGGTCGTCGTCGCGGCTGCTGGGGGAGACCACCTCCACGACGAGCAGCGTTTCCTCGGCGTAGACGTTCTCGTCGTCCCACATGCGGGGAAATTTCGGCACGACGAGGAGATCGGGCCGATAGTGGTCTTTCTGAACCCCCAGGAAGAGCTTGACGTCGTATACGGGGTGCCAGCCCTGCGCCGTGGCGAACGGGATGAGCTGGATCAGCAACTGCAGGATGACCTTGGCGTGGTTGAGCGTGGGCAACTCCCTCACCACGATCCGGCCGTTGATGAGCTCGACCTTGCGGTCGGGCCACTGATCGCAGGTCTTCTGGTAGTGCCGTTCGAGCTCCTGGTGGTTGGTGGACATGGGCTTCGCCTCGCGACGGTCCAGGGTCTTGGCCATGAGGTCATCCTTCCCTCCGCGCGGGTGAGCGCAACGCGTTTTCCACGTCACCCAAAGTAATCGTAAAGATTTCTCCGTGTCCGCGATTCGGGAAAGTTCTCGTCAGTGCTTTCGAATCATGGTGAGGCCGTCGGCGATGGGGAGCATGATCGAGGTGACCCGCTCGTCGGCGCTGACCATGTCGTTGAACTCGCGGATGTGCCTGACGGTCTCGTCGTCCCTGCTGGGGTCGGCGACGTGGCCGCTCCACAGGGTGTTGTCGACGAGGATCACCCCGCCGGGGGCCAGGCGGGACATGAGGATCTCGTAGTAGACGGGATAGTTGACCTTGTCGGCGTCGATGAACGCCAGGTCGATGGCCGGGTGTTCGGGAAGCTCGCGCAGCCGCTCGGCCGCGGGGCCGATCCTCAGCTCGATGCGGTCGGCGACCCGTGCCTTGTCCCAGTAACTCCGGGCGATCGCCGTCCACTCCTCGCTCACGTCGAAGCAGGTGAGCCCGCCGCCGGGGGCGAGCCCGCGGGCGAGGCAGATGGAGGAGTATCCGGTGAAGGTACCCACCTCCACCGCGTTCCTGGCGCCGCCGAGCTGGGCGATCATGGTGAGGAAGCGCCCCTGGTCGGGGGAGATCTGCATCGACGCGCTGTTGCCGGTCAGCTCGCGGGTCTCGAGGGCGAGCGCGTCGAGGACGTCGTCGGGCTGGGTGGTGTGCGCGAGCAGATACTGCCCCACGGTTGGGTCGAGATAAGTCGCCTTCATAGGGCCCATTCTCGCCCGTGCGGGAGGGCGGCGGGGGCGATTCCGGAGCGTGTCCGGGCACGTCCGGGCACCTCCGGGCTCTGTGCGGGCTCGGTTCGGGTCCTGTCTGTGGCCCGTACGGGCGCCGTTCAGGTCCTGTCGGGGGCCTGTCCGGGCTCGGTTCGGGTCACGTCTGTGGCCTGTGCGGGCGCCGTTCAGGTCCTGCCCGGGCCGTGTACCGCTCGTGCGCGGCTCGTTCTGGTCCGTGCCCGAAGACCCGCCCAGGGGCCTGTCCGGGCCCTGTCCGGACAGGCCCCCGGGCCGCTTCCCGGGCCGCTTCCCGGGCCGGTGGCCGGGCCGTGCCGACACGTCGAGGGTCTCGGATCCTGAGATCGATGTGTCAGATGGTGTCGGCGTATGGCAGACTCCGAAGCATCATGTTCTACGGTCTGCTCATTATCGGCAGGCGCGCTGGCTGAAAAGGGACACCGCCAGCGCGCAGACCTCTCACGTCCGTGAGGGGTCATTTTTGTTTCCAGAAGCCGGATGAGCGCGCGGCGAATCATCGAACCCGCGAAGGAGAACGACATGGCCGACGATCGCTTCCACGTGTACGACACGACTCTCCGTGACGGTGCCCAGCAGGAGGGGCTCAACCTCACGGTGGCCG
Source organism: Streptosporangium vulgare (assembly GCF_042428775.1). Classification (NCBI taxonomy): domain Bacteria; kingdom Bacillati; phylum Actinomycetota; class Actinomycetes; order Streptosporangiales; family Streptosporangiaceae; genus Streptosporangium; species Streptosporangium vulgare. Next base: position 124,590 of record NZ_JBHMBS010000019.1, read on the forward strand.
ACAAGCTGACCGTCGCGCGTCATCTGGACAGCCTGGGCGTCGGCTTCATCGAGGGAGGCTGGCCCGGCGCCAATCCCAAGGACACGGAATTCTTCAGGCGCGCTCAAACAGAGCTCGACCTGAAGCACGCGCAGCTCGCCGCGTTCGGCGCGACCCGCCGGGCAGGTGTGAAGGCGGCCGACGACCCGTTGGTGGCCGCGCTGCGCGAATCCGGCGCGCCGGTCGTGACCCTTGTCGCCAAGAGTCACGACCGGCACGTGGAGCTGGCCCTCCGCACGACCCTCCAGGAGAACCTCGCGATGATCCGCGACACGGTCTCCCACCTTCGTGCGGAGGGACAGAGGGTCTTCCTCGACGCCGAGCACTTCTTCGACGGCTACAGGTCCAACCCGGACTACGCGCTGGAGGTGCTGCGCACCGCCGCCGAGGCGGGAGCCTCGGTCATCGCGCTGTGCGACACCAACGGGGGCATGCTCCCCGACGAGCTTGCCGAGGTCGTGCACGCGGCCGTCGGGACCTCGGCCAGGATCGGCATCCACTGCCACGACGACACCGGCTGCGCGGTCGCCAACTCCCTGGCCGCGGTGAAGGCCGGCGCCACCCACGTGCAGGGTTGCGCCAACGGCTACGGCGAGCGCTCGGGCAACGCCAACCTGTTCACCGTGGTGGCCAACCTGCAGCTCAAGCGGGGATTCGACCTCGTGCCGACGGAGGCGCTGGCCGACATGACCAGGATCGCCCACGCGATCACCGAGGTCACCAACGTCACCCCCAACTCCCACGCCCCTTACGTGGGCGTCTCCGCCTTCGCGCACAAGGCCGGGCTCCACGCCAGCGCGATCAAGGTCGATCCCAACCTCTACCAGCACATCGACCCCGCCGAGGTCGGCAACGACATGCGCATGCTCGTCTCCGACATGGCCGGACGCGCCTCGGTGGAGCTCAAGGGCCGCGAGCTGGGCTACGAGCTGGCCTCCGACACCTCGCGGGAGCTGGTGAACCGGGTCAAGGAGCTGGAGTCGAAGGGCTACACCTTCGAGGCCGCCGACGCCTCCTTCGAGCTGCTGCTCCGCGACACCGTCGCGGGCGAGCGCAGGCGTCACTTCCAGGTCGAGTCCTGGAGGGTGATCGTCGAGCAGGCCCGGGGCGGCGAGGTCGTCAGCGAGGCCACCGTGAAGCTGCACGCCAAGGGGGAGCGGATCGTCGCCACCGGTGAGGGCAACGGCCCGGTCAACGCCCTCGACCGGGCCGTACGGCTGGGGCTGGAGCGGCTCTACCCCGAGCTGGCGGCGGTCGAGCTGATCGACTTCAAGGTGCGCATCCTGGAGGGTACGCACGGCACCGACGCCGTCACGCGCGTGCTGATCACCTCCAGCGACGCGGCCGGGGAGTGGTCCACGGTCGGTGTCGACGAGAACATCATCGAGGCCTCCTGGCAGGCGCTGGAGCAGGCCGTCACCTACGGTCTGCTGCGCGCGGGCCACACAGCCTGACCCACCTGCCCCGGCCCGTGTCGTCGGGCTCACCGGCCGTTTCCCGGCCAGAAAGCACCGGGAAACGGCCGGAGAGCGCCGTCGGCGAGAGCCGGCTGACGAGGCCCGTCAGGAGAGGTCGGCGCCGCTGACGCGGAAGCTCACCTGGCCCTCGGAGGTCTCCAGGCTGACCTTGCCGCCGGAGCAGGAGAGCGACGGCTTCCCGCTGCCGGGCACCACCACGGTCAGCACCGGGTCGCCCGAGGCGGGGGAGACGACCGCGGGGGCGGGGTGTCTCTGCAGGTAGGCGGAGGAGACCCAGCCCTGGTACGGGTCCTTCTGGCCGCGGACCACCTTCAGCCCGGCGACCGGCCGGCAGGACGGCATCGAGACCTGGACGAGCGTCGCCTTCCAGCCCGTCTTGTCCTTCACCACGACCTGGCCGCCGCCGCTGGAGACGGTGGACAGGTCACGGGAGAAGTGCCAGACGTTGCGGACCTTCGAGCCCTTGGGGACCGTGTCCAGCACGGCCATCACGTCCTGGCGGTGGTTGACGAGCACCGAGCGGGTCCTGGGCACGCCGTACGCCCTGTCGGTCAGCCGGTAGCTCTGCCGGTCCTGGCCGATCGAGGATTTGCCGAGCGCGGTGGCGGTCTTGCCGCGGAACCTCGCCCCGGCCACCATCGACGTGTTGTGCGCCTCGGGGGAGATCGTCCAGTTGCGGTAGCCGCTGTTCTCGTACGAGTCGAAGCCGGCGTCGACCAGGACGTCCCGGCCCTGGGCGTAGTAGGTCACGCCCAGGTGGTCCTCGTGGCCGTGGTACTTCATGCCGGGCCCGAAGCGGATGGAGTAGAACGCCGACTCGGGCTTGTCCCAGGCGGTGCGCCCGTAGACGTAGCCGCCGCCGAACACCCGTACGGTCTGCTTCGGGTGGCTGTAGCCGACCGGCCGCACGTCCGCGCCGCCGTCGCCGATCGGGACCATGAACCCGTCGGGCTGGGTGGAGTGGGCGATGAAGTCCTCCAGCGACTCCCAGCGCCGGGAGATGTCGCCGGGCACCTGGCGCTTGCACGCCCTGATGTTGTCCATCGCGACCTTCAGGCGGTCGTGGACGTAGAGCGCGTAGCGCGGGGCCTGCTCGCGCAGCACCCCCTGGGAGTCGACGTCGAGCTTCACGGTCTCGGTGAGCCGCCTGATCGCGAGGCTGGACCACTGGTCGCGGCCGTAGCGGCAGCCGATGCCGAGCAGCGCGATGTCCTGGTCGATGCCGTGGTTGTGGCCCTTCTCGTACAACCTCGGGTCGGAGAGCATCTTCGCGTGCTCGGCCAGGCTGCCGGAGAGCCACGAGCCGCTGACGTGCTTGCTGAGGCAGACCAGCGCGGGAGCGCGCAGCGCGATCGGGTGCTCCTGCCAGGCGTACGGGCTGGTCTTCGCGCCACCGCGGGGGTTGTCGGCCACCCAGTCCTTGGCGATCTCGACGGCCCGCGCCAGGTACGCCTCGTTGCCGTTCGTCTCGTAGTCGGCGACGAGACGGCCCATCCAGCGCAGCGAGTGGAAGACCATGCTCCACGAGCGGTTCCGGTAGGGGTCGGTGCGCCAGTTGACGTCCTTGCCGACCTTCACCGGGGCGAGGTCGAGGAAGTCGACCTCGCCGTTCATGATGTCCGTCGCCGTCGGCGTGGCGGGCAGCCAGTCGCCCTGGCACTCGGCGGTGCGTTTCGCCTCCCTCGCCTCCGCGGTACCGACGGTGACGCCGCAGGTCATCAAGAGGATGATGCAGAGAGAGAGTGCTTTTGTGCGGCGGCGCACGCCAGTTCCTTCCGGGCCGAACGAGGGGGGGCGGATCATGCTGTCCGAATCCCACCAAACCGGTCAAGCTGGGGTGGTCCCTTCTGAAACATCGTTAGCAACTAGATGCGGGCCTCCCAGTTTCCTCACAGCGTTCACAGCTTTCGCGGGGAGCTCAGGGGTCCCGGAGGCTCCAGAGGTCACAGGGCGCACGGCGTTCCCGCCGCTCTCACCGTCCCGTGTTCCTCCCGTACGCCGGGGAGCACTCGCCCCTCCCGCCCGTGGCGCGATTTCGTCGATCGATGTCTCTCCTGCCACTCGCGGACGCCGCCGCGTTTCGGCAGGCTGGACGGCATGAGATTCGCCGACATCGTCATCCCCGACACCCCGGCCGCCCGAGGCGCGCTGGAGGTGGCGACCGCCTACTGCTCGCCCGCCCTGCTCAATCACTCCGTCCGCGCCTACCTGTTCGCGGCGGCCTACGGAGCGATGAACGGTGTCGCCTTCGACGACGAGTTGCTGTACGTCGCGTCGATGATGCACGACTTCGGCCTGGTCAAGGAGTTCGACAGCCACACCGTGCCGTTCGAGGAGGCGGGCGGCCACGTCGCGTGGGTCTTCGCCGCCGGGGCCGGGTGGCCCGTCGAGCGCCGCGTGCGCGCGTCGGAGATCGTCGTGCACCACATGTGGGAAAAGGTCGATCCCGAGGAGGACCCGGAGGGGTATCTGCTCGAACTGTCCACCGCGCTCGACATCTCCGGGCGGCGGCCGGAGGACTTCCCGGCGGAGCTCCGCGCCGAGGTGCTGCGGCGCTACCCCCGGCTTGGGATCGGCCCGGAGTTCACCGCGTGCTTCGTCGACCAGGCCACACGCAAGCCGGACAGCCTGGCCGGACGGTTCGTCCGTGCGGGGGCCGCCGAGCGCATCGCCGCCAACCCCCTGGACCGCTGAGAGCTTCCAGGCAGGAGCCGGACCTCCTGGCACGCTCGAGGCTCCCCGCCGCCGGTAGCCCGGTCTCCTGAGCGCTGAGGACTTCCCGCCGGTGGCCGAGTCCCCTTGAGGGTCTCCGGCCGGGAGCCAGGTTCTCTGGAACGCCTGAGGCTCCCGCCGGTAGCCCCGGTCCCTGGACCGATGAAGGCTTCCCGCCGGGAGTTCGGCCTCTCGCCGCCGGTCAGGCTCCCGGTGCGGGACCGGTGCTCTGGACGACCTCGAAGGACCACAGCTCGGCCCCGGTGGCGGCGGGCCCCTGCCCGTGGCCGTGCCCCTGCCCCTGGGCCGGGCCCTGTCCCTGTTCCTGGCCGTGCCCGTGGCCCTGGCCGGCCTCGGCGGCGGCCTGGGCGTGGCCCCGCTGGAACGCCTGGCTCTCGGTCCAGCGCTTGAAGTCCTCCTCGGAACGCCAGCGGGTGTAGACCAGGTACCGGTCGGTGCCGTCCACGGGGCGGAGCAGCTCGAACCACTCGAACCCGTCCGCGGACTCGACGATCCCCGCCCGGCTGGAGAAACGGCGTTCCAGCTCCTCGCGCATCTCCCCGGACACCGTCAGCGCGTTTATCTTCACGACCGAAGGCACATCGTCTCCTCGAAGCGTTGGTTTCCCTGATCACCCTATGATCGGCGCTCCGTCACGCGGGTCAGGCGACGGTCCTCGGGCGGCGTGGCGCGTTCTCCAGGCTCACCCGGGCGACGGCGGGCACGCGCTCGGCCTCCAGGGCCTGGCGCATGTGCGGGATGACCACCCCGCACAGCTGCTCGCGGACCGCGCTCATCGGCGCGTCCTCGGCGACCACCACCTTCATCCGTACGGCCGGGTGCGCGCTCGTGCCGATCATGTCGGCGGTGGCGTTGATGATCGCGGGGTGCGTGCCCGCCTCGGCGGCCGCCGCGTCGGTGACGCTGCCCGTGTCGACCTCGGTGACCCCGTCGGGGCCGCTGTCCAGGCGCATGCCGCCCAGCCTCCCGCGACGTGCCTGGGTCAGCAGCCAGCGCAGGCCGAACAACGCGAGCACGATGCCCGCCGCCGCGATCACCCACCACAGCCACGGGTCGTAGGTGGCGAACGGCTGGCGTACCGAGCCGTCCACGAGAGGGCTGCGCGCCGGTGCCTGCGGGAACGCCCCCGCGCCGCGTGCGATCGTCAGGGCGCTGAGGATCATCAGCACCAGTCCCACGATGAGCAACCCCAGCCGGTTGCCCCGGGCGGTCTTGTCGTCCATGGTGCTCACTTCTCTCGCAGGTACACGCGGACGGGGTACTTCCAGACGGGGGAGAGCGCGGTGATCCGCAGGTTCACGGCCTCCCGTACGGCGTCGGCCAGCCCGCGGGTGTCCCGCATGCCGCTGTCGGCCGCGACGTGCACGGCCTTCCCCCGCAGGCGCACCCGGGCGTGCTCGATCCCCTGCACCTGCTCGGCCGCGTGGGCGAGCGACCGGGTGAAGCCCCGGCGCTGCATGCCGATGGCGAGGTCCTTGTCCCCGGTCCTCACCGGGATGAGCGTGGGCCGTCCCGGAACGATCGCGAGCAACACCAGCAGCAGGCCCAGCAGGCCGGCCAGGCCCGCACCCGCCATCACCCGGGGGTCGTTCCACGGCGTCGACGTCGCCCAGGACAGGATCCGGTCGTACGGCACCAGGCGGAGCGGGCGGCCCAGCAGCGCGGAGATGACCTCCAGCGCGAGGAGGAGGCCGATCAGGGTCATCAGGACGGCCGTGATGACCGACGGAAGCACCCGGCGGGGACGGAACGCCCTGATCGCCGCGCGATCCGCGGAGGCGTCCTTCGCCACCGTGCCGTATATCGGCTCCGGGGAAGGCTCCGTCGTGCCGTACGCCGACGTCACGGCGGGTTCCGTCGTGCCGTACGCCGGTGGTGCGGCGGGTTCCGCCACGTCGTACGCCGGTGGTGTGGCCGGTTCCGTCGTGCCGTACGCCGGAGGTGCCGCCGGTTCCGCCGTCTCCGGACGGGGTGTGGGCGTCGTCTCACCGGTCGGTTCCCCTCTGGGGACCGGCTCCGCCGGATCGGGTACCTGCCTGGCCATCATCGCTCCTCACGTAGCGGGACGATGTCCTCGGTGGGGTTGTCGGCGGGATCGCCGGCGGGCTCCGTGGCCCGGTCCGGGATCCGGTCCGAGGTCCCGGCGCCGGTCCGGCCGGCGCCGCCCGCCGGGTCTCCTCCGGCCGTCGTGGCGCCCTCGGCCCGCGAGATCCCGTGATCGCCGTGATCGCCGTGGGCGGGGGTCACGTTGGTGACGAGGACGTCGATGTAGCCGACGTCCTTGCCGGTGAGGGCCATCACCCGTTGGGCGACGTGGTGCCTCACCTCCTCGGCCACCTCTCGGATCGGGGCCGGGTACTCCACCGTCACGTCCAGCTGGAGCGTCGTGAGCCCGCCGTCGAGGGTGGCGCGGGTGCCGCCGCGAAAGGACAACGCCTTCCGCTCGCCGACCTCCCGTACCCGTGCCACCTCTCCGGCCGCGCGGGCCGCGATACGCGACACCACCCGGCGGGATATGTCGGTCCTGCCGCGCTGTTCGGCCGGTACGGCCTGCCGTGACGGCTGGGCGGGAACGGCGGATCGCGTGGACCGCCCGCTCTCCGCGAGGGCGGAGCCCTCCTGCCGCGAGGCAGGGGGGTCCGGATCCGCGGACGTCCCGGAGGACGCGGGACGGTGCTCGACAGGTGTGTTCATCGACGTCTCGCCGCCAGCCGGGACAGGTCGACCTCTCCGGTCTCCGCGAAGCGGCCGATGAGGAATCCGACGGCGCCCAGTACGAGCACCAGCAGGAACGCGCCGAGGCCGCCGAAGGCCGCCGCGAAGCCCAGAAGGACGCCGACGATCGTGCCGACTACGGACCACACTGGGAAATTACTCATCTCAAACCTCCGATATGGACGTTTACCGGCCGGTCGCCCACCATCGGAGCGACCGCCGCTCGCACCCCGTCGGCGATCTCCGGCAACGGGCGCCCCATCCTGACGACGATCGAGACCTCCACCTCGTCCTCGCGCAGCGCGACACCGGCCAGCCGCTCGCCGGGCAGGTAGGTCGCCACGGTCCCGAACGGCCCGCCCGACAGATCCACGACGTCGGGGCAGCGCCGTACGGCATCGGCGATCCTGTGCGCGAGGCCGGACACCCTGCGGGTCGGGTCCTCCGGTTCGCGGGTGACGACGGCCGCCTCCCGTGCGGGATCCGGCGCCGGCCGGGTCGCGGTGGCCGCCCCACGGGCCGGGTCCCCGGACTCGCCCGGTGGCCTCGCCGTCGCACCGGCTCCCCGGCCGCCCGCTGCCTCCTGGCTCTGGCCCGCCGCTCTCCGGGCGGGATCCTCCGGCTCGCGCGCGGGCGCGGCCTTCTGCCGGGGTACGGCGGCCGGCCTGCGGGACGGATCGTTCGGCCGGTGCGCGGGGATGGCCGTCGCCGGTGTCGGAACGGGGGGCCTGGCGGGTTCCCCCGGTCCGCGTGCGGGTGTGGCCGTCTCGTGACCGGGCCCCCCGCCCCGCGGAGGCGTGGTCGCCCCGCCGCCGGTCTCTCCCCGCCGTGGAGGCCCGGCCGTCTCGCCGCCGGGCTCCCCGTGCCGCGCGGATGCCCCGCGGCCCGGATCCGGCGACGCCGGAGGAGTCGTGGTCTCGCGGGCCGGATCCCTGGGCTCGCGGTCCGGACCCGCCGCACCGCCTGCCGGGCCGTTCACTGGACGCGGGGCTCCGACTCGGACGGCTCTTCCTGCCTGTCCTTGTCCTGGCCGGGCATGTGGACGTCGGAGACCTTGATGTTGACCTCGGTGACCTCAAGTCCGGTCATGCGCTCGACCGCCATGATCACGTTGCGGCGTATGGCGGCGGCGAGGTCGGGGATGGCGATCCCGTACTCGACGACCACTTCGAGATCGGCGGCGGCCTGCCGCTCGCCCACCTCGACCGAGACTCCTTGGTTGGCGCTCTTGTCGACGCCCACCATGCCGCGTACCGCGCCGAGAGCGCGTGCCGTGCCCGCGCCCATGTTGTACACGCCAGGGATCTCCCTGGCCGCGAGGCCCGCGATCTTCGATACGACCCCGCTGTCGATGGTGGTGGTCCCCTTGGGGGTGACCAGGCCACCCTGGGCTCCGGGACTGTCGGTGCGTGCCCTGGGCACCGTGGCCTCGTCGCCCTTGGGCCTGTTCACCGTGCTGGCTTCAGTCACGTCCGTTCCTTCCCCCACAGAAAGGCCTTCCGGCCTCCCCGATGCCTCTCAGGCGGTCATACCCCCCATATGCTTATAAATCAGGACATAGCTTTTCTTGGAGCAAACATGGCGCTATCGATAAAATCGGATTTGTAGACATTTCTAGTCACATATGGTGCAGGCTTCCTGGGTGGTGGGACGGGGAGACACGGGCACGGTCCGGCGGGACCCTGAGCGCGACTAGCCTTGTCGTGTGCGTATAGCGAGGTTCTCCACAGGAGACGGTGTCGGGTTCGGGGTGGTCGAGGGAGGCCCGGGGGAGGAGTTCATCTCCGGGATCTCCGGTCACCCGTTCGGGCCGATCCAGTTCACCGGCGAGCGATACTCGCTCTCCCAGGTCAGGCTGGTCGCGCCCATGCTGCCCAGCAAGGTCGTCGCGATCGGCAAGAACTACGCCGACCACGCCCACGAGATGGGCGGCGAGGTCCCCGACGAGCCGCTGGTCTTCCTCAAGCCGTCGACCTCGGTGATCGGCTCGGGCGAGGCGATCGCCTACCCGACGACGCTCTCCCAGCGGGTCGACTACGAGGGAGAGCTGGCGGTGGTGATCGGCAGGCTCTGCCGTGAGGTGCCCCGCGAGCGGGCGCACGAGGTCATCTTCGGCTACACCTGCGCCAACGACGTCACGGCGCGGGACCTGCAGAAGAAGGACGTCCAGTTCACCCGGGCCAAGGGCTTCGACACCTTCTGCCCGCTCGGCCCCTGGATCCAGACCGAGCTCGACCCGGGCGACGTCGGCATCGTCACGTCGGTGAACGGCGAGATCAAGCAGAACTCGCGCACCTCCAAGCTCATGTACGACATCCCCGCGCTGATCGCCCACGTGAGCGCGGTCATGACCCTGATCCCCGGTGACGTCATCCTCACCGGGACCCCCGAGGGGGTCGGGCCGCTCAACGTCGGCGACGAGGTCAGCGTCTTCATCGAAGGAATCGGCACTCTCAGCAACCGGGTGGTCTCCCGTGATTAGGGTTCGTTTCGCCCCCTCGCCGACCGGCATGTTCCATGTCGGCGGCGCCCGCTCCGCGCTGTTCAACTGGGCCCTCGCCGAGCAGGCCGGCGGGAGGTTCGTGTTGCGCGTCGAGGACACCGACGCCGCGCGCAACCGGCCCGAATGGACCGAGGGCATCATCTCGGCGCTCGCCTGGATCGGCATCAACGAGGACAGCCCGGTCTTCGAGGGCCCCTACTTCCAGTCGTCGTACGAGAAGCAGCACCGCGAGGCCGTGGCCGGCCTCGTCGCCGACGGCCGGGCCTACTACTGCACGTGCACGCGCGACGACGTGAAGGCGCGCACCGGCTCCGAGCACCAGGGCTACGACGGCTTCTGCCGCGACCGGGGCCTGACCGAGGGCGCGGTCCGCTTCCGCACGCCCGACGAGGGCGTCACCGTGGTCCAGGACCTGGTCCGCGGCACCGTCGAGTTCCCCGACAACGCGATGGAGGACTTCGTCGTCGCGCGCGGCGACGGCTCCCCGCTGTTCGTGCTGGCCAACGTCGTCGACGACATCGAGATGCGGATCAGCCACGTGGTCCGGGCCGAGGAGCACCTTTCCAACACGCCCAAGCAGCAGCTGCTCTGGGAGGCGCTCGGCGTCACCCCGCCCACCTGGGCACACGTGCCGGTGATCGTCAACGAGAAGCGCCAGAAGCTGTCCAAGCGCCGCGACAAGGTCGCCCTGGAGTCCTACCGCGAGGAGGGCTACCTGGCCGAGGCGATGGTCAACTACCTGATGCTGCTCGGCTGGGGCCCCGGCGACGACCGGGAGATCATGCCCTGGTCGGAGATGGTGCCGCTGTTCAAACTGGCGGACGTCAACCCCTCCCCGGCGTTCTTCGACGAGAAGAAGCTCCGCGCGTTCAACGGCGAGTACATCCGGGCGCTGCCCCTGGAGGAGTTCGCCGCCCGCTGCGAGCCGTGGCTGGAGCCCGGCTGGGACCGCGCGACCTTCGCCAAGGTCGCCGAGCTCGCCCAGACCCGCATCGCGGTCCTGTCCGAGATCACGGCGAACGTCGACTTCCTCTTCCTGGACGAGCCCGTCTTCGACCAGGCGTCGTGGGACAAGGCGATGAAGAACTCCGCCGTGGAGATCCTCACCGGCTATCTCGCCCGCCTGGAGACGGTCGACATGGACCCTGAGTCGCTGAAGACCGCCCTGGAGGAGGTCGGCGCCGAGCAGGGTCTCAAGCTCGGCAAGGCCCAGGCCCCCGTGCGGGTGGCCGTCACCGGCCGGACCGTGGGCCTGCCGCTGTTCGAGTCGATCGAGGTCCTCGGCCGCGAGCGCTCCATCGAGCGCCTCCGCGCCGCCCTCGCGAAGCTCCAGGCCTGACCGACCTCGCCGACAGGGCCCGGTCTCCGGGCCCCGTCCGGCCTTCGCGTCCTATCCGGCTCGCGTCCCCCGCCCGGCGAGCTCGTCCCAGAAGGCGAGGTTGTGGGCCGAGGCGCGGTCGAAGGGCTTGATGCCGTCCCGTCCAGGGGACAGCTCCTGCACGTACGGCGTGCCGTCGGCGGGGCGCACGCGCTTCCAGGCGGGCAGGCCCGGCCGGTTCGGGTCGCCGGTGGCGGCGAACCCCGACCAGTAGTCGATCATCGTGTCCCCGAGCCGCCGCTGCGCGGGGGTGAGCGGAGCGGACTCCCAGCCGACCCCGAACAGGAACGACAACTCGGAGCCGTGCGCGGCGAGCGGCCTGACCCCTTCCGACAGCGGGAAGAGCGGGGGCGCCGTACGGTCGGTGAACTCGTAGGAGTAGGTCGGCACGTGCCGGGCGAGCAGCAGGTCGGTGTCGCGCGCCTGCCAGGCCCAGTCCAGGTCGCTCATGATGGCCGCCAGCGCCTGGAGGGGCGGGCCGTCGTGGGTGCCCACCGGATACCGGGCCAGGACCTCGGGACCCGCGGCGCCGAACTCGGTGTTGACCTTGAGTTCGTAGTCCGCGGCCGTCATCGGCTCCTCGGAGAGGGCCGGAGCGAACAAGGTGCCCTCGTCCCGGGTGATGCCCGTCAGCACCGGCACCCGGTGGAAGCGGCCCTCCTGGAGCACCTTCGCCGGGTCCTCGGGCAGCACCGCGTTGCCGTACCCCGGCAGCGGGAGGACGGGTGCGGCGAGCAGGTCGGCCACCGGCTTGCCCCGCAGGCAGGCGGGCGCGGTCCCCGGGTCGGCGCACCCCAGCCCGGCGGCCAAATACTGCCCGTAGCCCTCGTAGGAGGCCTTGGGCAGCCACAGGGGCACCTTCAGGACCGGCGTCAGCGGGGTGCCCTCGAAGCTCCCCGCCCCGCACGGGCTGCTCTGGGCGATCGCCCGGTGGAACAGCCCTGCCGCCGAGGGGGAGGTGAGCTGCGCGCACACCGAGTGCGACCCCGCGGACTCGCCGGCCAGGGTGACGTTGCGCGGGTCGCCGCCGAACGCCGCCGCGTTGCGCCGCACCCAGCGCAGGGCCGCCTGCTGGTCCTCGATCCCGAAGGCCCCGGAGTCCTCCAGCCCGGGATGGCCGAAGAACCCGAAGATCCCCAGCCGGTAGTTGACCGTGACCACCACGACGTCGCCCCGCCCGGCCAGCCTGCGGGCGTCGTAGTCGCTGCCCGCGCCCCTCGTCAGGCCCCCGCCGTGCAGCCACACCACGACCGGCTTGAGACGGTTCCCGCCGCTCCGCGCGGGCGCCGTCACGTTGAGGTAGAGGCAGTCCTCCGCCTCGCTAGCCGGCAGCCCCCAGTCGTCGGCGGTCTGCGCGCACCGGCTGCCGGGCGCGGTGGCGTCGCGCACCCCCGGCCACGGGGTGACGGCCCGCGGCGACCGCCAGCGCAGCTCCCCGACCGGCGGCGCGGCGTACGGGATGCCCTGGAAGAGCCGGTGGCCGCCGGCCTCCGTGCCCCTCACCCACCCGGCGTCGGTACGGACCGTCGTCCCCCTGGTCAGCGGGGCCGAGGCCGCTTCTCGCGTGTCGTACGCTTCCCGCCCGGCCGCGGCCGGGCCGGCGGCTCCCAGTAACAGGGCTCCCGCCAGACCGGCGACGAGCGCGGCACTGATCCTGTTCCGTGGTCGTTTCATGACTTTTACGATGCCCGCCCGGCGCGTCGCGCGCACTGGCTCCGCGCCCCTCGCCGGGGTGCGGTTTCCCGCACCCCGGCGATGGACGAAGGACCACGCGGACAGGGGGGCTGGGCCCGGCCGGGGGTGCCGGGGGGGTTAGGTGAGCAGGCCGCGGCGCTTCAGCAGGGGCTCGATGCGCGGGTCGCGCCCGCGGAAGTCGCGGAAGGCGTCCATCACGTCCCGCGAGCCGCCCACCGACAGCAGGGTGGAGCGGAAGTGGTCGCCGTTCCCGCGCCCGAGGCCGCCGTTCTCCTTGAACCAGTCGACGCTCTCGGCGTCGAGCACCTCGCTCCAGATGTAGGAGTAGTAGCCGGCGCTGTAGCCGCCCACCCCGCTGAAGAAGATGTGCGCGAAGTAGTTGGTCCGGTAGCGGGGCCGGACCAGGTCGAAGGCGATCCCCGCGCGCTCCAGGGCCGCGTTCTCGAACGCCTCGGCGTCCGCGGCGTTCCTGACGGGCTCGCCCGCCGCCAGCTTGTGCCAGGACCAGTCGAGCAGCGCCGCCGCGAGGTACTCGACGGTGCTGAAGCCCTGGTTGAACTTCTCGGCGGCCCTCATCTTCTCCAGGAGCTCCGCGGGCACGGGCTCGCCGGTCTCGTGGTGCCTGGCGAAGTTGGCGAGGATCGACGGCCAGGTGGCCCACATCTCGTTGACCTGCGAGGGGTACTCCACGAAGTCGCGCGGCACCGCCGTGCCGGAGACCCGGGGGAAGCGCACGTCGGAGAACAGGCCGTGCAGGGCGTGGCCGAACTCGTGGAAGGCGGTGTTGACCTCGTCGAACGTGAGCAGCGTCGGCCCCTCGGCGGGCTTGGTGATGTTGAGGTTGTTCATCACCACGGGCCGCTCGTCGAACAGGTGCGACTGGTCGACCAGGTTGTTCATCCAGGCCCCGCCGCGCTTGGTGGGCCGGGCGTACGGGTCGAACAGGAACAGTCCGAGCGGCGAGCCGTCGGCGTCGAACACCTCGAAGACCCGCACGTCCGGGTGGTACCCGGCCAGGTCGTCCCGCTCGGAGAAGACGACCCCGTACAGCTCGCCCGCCGCGTGGAAGACCCCGTCGCGCAGCACCCGGTCCAGCTCGAAGTACGGGCGCAGGTCGGCGCCGTCGAAGTCGTAGCGGGCCTTGCGCACCCGCTCCGCGTAGAAGGACCAGTCCCAGGGCTCGATGGGGAAACCGGCCTGCTCGCTCAGCGCCTCGGCCTCCCGGCGGGCGTTGGCCACCGCCGGGCCCACCAGCTTGCCGAGCATCTCCTCGACGGCGTCGGTGGTCTTGGCCGTCTGGTCGGCGACGGAGTAGGCGGCGTGGCTGGGGTAGCCGAGCAGCGCCGCCCGCTCGGCGCGGAGCGTCGCCATCCTGGCCGCCAGCTCGAAGTTCTCCGGAGCCCGGCCCGTGGACAGCTCGTACAGCCTCCTGCGGGTCTCCCTGTCGGTCAGCTCCGCCAGGGCGGGCTGGTTGGTGTGGTTGAACAGCGTCAGGACGTACGAGCCGTCCTTCTCGATCGCCTTGATCGTGCTCTCGGAGAGCCCGTCCAGCAGCCTGATGTCCTCGACGACCAGTGCGGAGTCGGTGGAGGCCGTCAGCAGGTTCTGGGAGAAGGTCGTGGCGAGCCTGCTCAGCTCCTCGTTGAGCTCCCTGAGACGCTCCTGGTCGGTCTCGGACAGGTCGGCCCCGGCCCTGACGAAGTCGACGCGGTACTTCTCCAGCAGCCACGCCTCCTCGGCGTCGTCGGTGGCCACCTGTTTGATCCGGGCGTACAGGGAGCGGTCGAGGCGGATGGAGTCGGCGTGCTGGGTCAGCCTGGGGGAGACCTCCGTCTCGATCTCCCGGATGCCGTCGGTCGCGTCGGAGGCCGAGACGCTGAAGAAAACGGTCACGGTCCGGTGGAGGATCCGCCCCGAGCGCTCCAGGGCCTCGATCGTGTTGGCGAACGTCGCGGGCTCCGGATTCTCGGTGATCTCCCGCACCTCACGGAGCTGGTCGGCCATGCCGCGCTCGAAGGCCGGAAGGTAGTGCTCCTCCCTGACCAGGGCGAACGGCGGAAGCCCGTAGGGCAGCTCGCTGGGGGTGAAGAACGGGTTGTCGGTCAAGGTGGGAACTCCTCACATGCGGCCGGATCTCTCGAGCAGCGTTACACAGGGGACCTTCGTGGCGGCGGCCGGGTGATACCGCGATTCGGCCGCCGGCAATCGTTTTGGTCTTGACCCCCAACCTGGGCTATTCTTTCGGAGTCGCCAGCGAGTCCCGCAAGGGGGTCCAGCGCGGTGGGGTATGGTGTAATTGGCAACACGGCTGATTCTGGTTCAGTTGTTCTAGGTTCGAGTCCTGGTACCCCAGCTGCATCTTCTCAGGAAGATGCCGCAGATTCGGTCCCCTCCGAATCTGATGACAGTGTGTAGGGTCCCGTCGTCTAGTGGCCCAGGACGCCGCCCTCTCAAGGCGGTAGCGCCGGTTCGAATCCGGTCGGGACTACCACTGTCTCTCGCAAGGCTCCGTCGTCTAGTGGCCTAGGACGCCGCCCTCTCAAGGCGGTAGCGCCGGTTCGAATCCGGTCGGGGCTACATCGCGAACCCCTGGAAGCAATTGCTTCCAGGGGTTTTTCGCGTTCCCGGTTTTTTCTACGGGACTTCCGCGGGGCCTCTTTTTCCTGCGGAGCGTCCTTGACCAGATGGCTTCCTCTGGAGCGCCCTTGACTAGATAGTCGCACTCTCCAATAATTGGAGAGTGCGACTATCTAATGGAGGTGGAATGATCACCCTGCTGGCCGACGGACACGAGAAGCCGATCGCCGGAGCCGTGCTGCCGCACGGGGAGACCGTCCTCGGCTGGGAGCGCAAGCCGCACGGCTGGTGCCGCGGCGACGCGTGCGTCCCCGCCTTCCGCGCCGCCGCGGCCGAGACCGCGGAGGGCGTCGACCTGGTCGCGTTCGCCGGGTTGCTCGGCAGGCAGGTGGTGGCCGACCTGGACGAGGGCGTGATCGCCGTCGGCGAGCCCGCCGACCTCCCCCTCGGCCGGGCGCCGGAGTTCGGGCCGCTGACCGCGCTGCGCGGCACCAAGGTCGCGCTGGTCTTCTGGGCCTCGTGGTGCGGCTGCCGCTACGACCTGCCCGCCTGGGAGGCCCTGCACACCGAACTCGGCGGGTACGGCTTCAACGTGGTCAGCGTCTCCCTCGACCGCGACCCCGAGGCCGCCCGCGAATGGCTCGGCGAGGTCACCCACCCGGCGGTGGTCGACGCCGACGGCCGGATCGCCGAGCTCTACAACGTGATCAACGTGCCGACCGTCGTCTGGGTCGACGAGGAGGGCCGGATCGCCCGTCCCCAGGACACCATGACCGCCACCGACACCTTCCGGTCGATGAACGGCCTGTCCTCCGAGCGGGCCGTCGCGGCCCTGCGCAGGTGGGTGATCGACGGCGACGCCGGGACGACTTCCCGGGAGCTGCGCGCCCCCACCGGCGACGAGCGGCTGGCCCGGCTGCACGCGCGGCTGGCGGCGTGGCTCTTTCGCGCGGGGCGCGGGGCCGCCGCCGAGCGCCACCTCGCGCGGGCCGCCGCCCTCGCCCCGCACGACCTGGCCATCCGCCGGGGGCTCATGCCGCTCAACGGTGTCGACCCGTTCGGCGAGCGCTACTTCGCGCTCCGCGACGAACTGGAGAGCGCGGGAATCGCGATCTACCGGCCGCTGCCCGACTGGCAGGACGAGCGCGTCTGACCCCACCGCCCGCCGGGACGGTGACGAGCGCGCCCGCCCCGCCGCCTGCCGGGGGTGATGAGCGCGTCTGCCCCCGCGCCCGCCGGGGTGGTGCGGAGTCGCGGCCGGCCTCCGTCTCCGGGCTCACCGAGGGCGTACGGGCGACCGGTCGCCCGTCGGGTCCGCGGCCGGGGTTCACCCGGCCGCGGAGGGGGAGCGCGGAGGCGGGGGCGGCTAGTTCTGCCCCGAGCGGGCCTTGAACAGCGCCCGCTTGGCGGCCTTGCCCACCTGCTTGTCGGGGTGGGCCTTGCCGATCGCCTCCAGCAGCTCCTCGAGGTGCGGGTGCGGCACCTTCCAGATCACTTCGAGCAGGCTGACCAGATTCGGCACGTTGCCGATGTCGTCGAGGCTGCTGACGAACTCCGGGCGGCCGAGACCGGCGGAGATGGTCAGCATGTCGAGGATGAGCCAGTGGGTGTCGGCCTGGGTGGGCGTGGGGGCGTCCTCGACGCCCAGCTGGGCCAGGTGGGTGGCCGCGTACGGGCGCAGGGAGGGCTCGTCGAGGGCCTCCCGCCACGCGGGCACGGCCACGTCGCCGAGCGAGCCGACCATGCTGGCCGCCTGGACCCGGATCAGCGCGTCGGCGTCGTCCTCGGCGGCGGCCTCCAGCAGGTCCCTGGCGGCCTGCTCGGGGGCGCGCAGCTCCATCCAGGCCGCGAACTCGGCGTCCGCCTCCTCCTCGGGCAGCTCGGCGCCGAAGGAGAGCAGGTCGAGGGCCGTCATCGCGTCGATGGCGGGCCGGGCGTCCAGCTCGATGTCGGCGTCGTCCACGAGGTGGACCACGCCCTCCATGCCGAGCGGCGTCAGCCGCACCTGGTCGTGCTCCACCTCGACCATGCCGTATCCGGCCAGCCAGTCGAGCACGGGGTTGAGCGGGTCGCCGTACTGCGCGGTGGCGGCGGTCCAGGCCTCGGCGCCCAGGTCGTCGTACTCGGCGGCGGCCTCGGCCAGCTCGGTGCGGAGCTCGGCCAGCGGCTTCGAGCCCGTCGCGAGCAGCACCCGGAGCAGCAGCGCCCTGGTCAGCCCGGACAGGGCGATCGTCGCCTCCTCGTCCTCCAGCTCGGGGTCGCCGTAGTCGATGGAGTGCAGGCCCGCCATCCACGCGTCGAGGGCGTCGTCGTCCTCCTCGAAGGGCCACTCCGCGGTGTCGGCGTCGACGCTGACCGTGTCCTCCCCCTCGGGCTGGAGGAAGTCGAGGTCGATCGCGAGGTTCCAGATGTTCCAGAGGGCGGGGACGGAGTCGGCCAGCGACGCGCCGCCCTTCTCGGGGACCGGAAGCTTCAGGACCGCGAGGGCCTCGACGATCTCGGCGTCGTCGAGCAGGCTCGTCTCGCCCACCCGGCGCTCGGTCCCGACCCAGACCGCGAGGTCGCGGGCCTTGGCGATCAGGGTCGTCTCGCGGGTGGCCGCGGCGAGCTCGCTGTCGGGGCGGAGCCGGATCGTCGGCAGCTCGGAGAGCTCGTCGGCGAACGGCTCGAAGTCGCCGAGCCCCTCGGACTCCTCGTCGTACTCCTCGTCGTCCTCGTCCTCCTCGACGACGAGGTCCTCCATGGCGTCGACGAAGTCGTCCTCGAGGCGGTCGAGCTCGGCGAGCAGGTCGCCCAGCGAGGCGGAGCCCTTGGCCAGGCGGTCGGACTCCGACAGGAAGGTCAGGTAGGCGCGGATCGCGGGCACCATGCCGTCGGCCGCCGCGTCGGGGTCCTCGACGACCTGTGGCATCCGATCGAGGAGCACCGTGCGCAGGTCGGACTGCTTCCACCGGCCGACGTCGTCGGAGGCGATCAGGCGGTGCCAGAGTGCGACAGAGCCGACCAGGTTGGAATCGCTGCCGGGTGCGTTCTCACGCGCCCAGAGGATGAAGTTTTGGAGCAGGGGACGCAGTTCAGCCGCGGCTGCCTCGATGCGATCTGTCACCTTCCCAGCCTAGGGGGCCGCAGGGGTGCTCGCCTCCTCATATCGTCCTCTGGTCGGCCGGTGTCAGCCGCCGCGGCCCTCCGGTCAGGCGATCCGGCCGCCGTGGCGGGTCCGCCCGCCGTCAGCGGGCCCTCCAGCGGACCTCCATCGGCCCTCCGCCGACCCTTGATCACTCCTCGGTCGGCCCAGTTCGGCCCCGGCCGGTCCTCGGCCGGTCCTCAGTTGGCGCGGCGCATGGTTTCGGTGATCCGCTCGGCGGCGGTGACCACGGGGGCGGCGTGCAGGCGGCCGGGGGTGCGGGTCAGGCGCTCGATCGGGCCGGAGACCGACACCGCGGCGACCACCTTGCCGCCCGCGCCCCTGATCGGCGCCGAGACGCTGGCCACACCCTGCTCGCGCTCGCCGACGCTGTGCGCCCAGCCCCTGCGCCGCACGCTCGCCAGCGTGGCCGCGGTGAACTTGGCCCCGCGCAGGCCCCGGTGCAGGCGGTCGGGCTCCTCCCAGGCGAGCAGGATCTGCGCCGCGGAACCGGCGATCATCGGCAGCGCCGAGCCGACCGGCACGGTGTCGCGCAACCCGCTGGCGCGCTCGGCGGCGGCCACGCAGACCCGCTCGTCACCCTGGCGACGGTAAAGTTGCGCGCTTTCCCCGGTCAGGTCCCTGAGCTGGGTGAGGACCGGAGAGGCGACGGCCAGTAGCCGGTCCTCGCCGGCGGCCGTGGACAACTCGGACAGGCGCGGACCCAGCACGAACCGGCCCTGTGTGTCACGGGAGACGATCCGGTGATGCTCCAGCGCGACGGCCAGCCGGTGGGCCGTGGGCCGTGCCAGGCCGGTGGCCTGAACGAGCTGTGCGAGGGACGCCGGTCCCGCTTCGAGGGCATTGAGCACGAGGACGGCCTTGTCGAGTACGCCGACTCCGCTAGAGTTGTCCATACACCGATACTGCCGTCTCGACATATGAGAAAGCAAGTGGGAGTGGGACAGCCGATCGCAAGGAGGCGACATGGGCCGCACGCTCGCGGAGAAGGTATGGGAGCAGCACGTCGTGCGACGTGCCGAAGGAGAACCCGACCTGCTCTACATCGACCTGCACCTCATTCACGAGGTCACGAGCCCGCAGGCGTTCGACGGCCTGCGCCTGGCCAACCGCCCCATCCGGCGCCCCGAGCTCACCATCGCCACCGAGGACCACAACGTCCCGACCGTACGCGGGCCCATCGACGACCCGGTGTCGCGGGTGCAGGTCGAGACGCTGCGCAAGAACTGCGCGGAGTTCGGTGTCCGGCTCCATCCGATGGGCGACGCGGGGCAGGGCGTGGTCCACATCATCGGCCCGCAGTTCGGCCTGACCCAGCCCGGCATGACGATCGTGTGTGGTGATTCTCACACCTCCACCCACGGCGCCTTCGGCGGCATCGCGTTCGGCATCGGCACCTCCGAGGTCGAGCACGTGCTGGCCACCCAGACGCTGCCCGCCTACCGGCCCAAGACGATGGCCATCGAGGTCTCCGGCGAGCTGCCGCCCGGCGTCACGGCCAAGGACCTGATCCTGGCGATCATCGCCAAGATCGGCACCGGCGGCGGCCAGGGATACATCGTCGAGTACCGCGGCGAGGCCATCCGCAAGCTCTCCATGGAGGGCCGGATGACCGTCTGCAACATGTCCATCGAGGCGGGCGCCCGCGCGGGCATGATCGCTCCGGACGAGACCACCTTCGAGTACCTCAAGGGCCGTCCCCACGCGCCGTCCGGCGCCGACTGGGACGCCGCGGTCGCGTACTGGAAGTCGCTGGTGACCGACGAGGACGCCGCCTTCGACACCGTCGTGGAGATCGACGCCACGACGCTGACCCCGTTCGTCACCTGGGGCACCAACCCCGGCCAGGGTGCCCCGCTGGGGACGTCCGTGCCGCGTCCCGAGGACACCGACGACCCGGCCGCCGCCGCCCGCGCCCTGGAGTACATGGGCCTGACGGCGGGCACCCCGCTCCGCGAGGTCCAGGTCGACACGGTCTTCGTGGGCTCCTGCACCAACGGGCGCCTGGAGGACCTGCGCGCCGCGGCCGACGTGCTGCGCGGGCGCCGGGTCGTCACGCGGACGCTGATCGTGCCCGGCTCGATGCTGGTCAAGCTCCAGGCCGAGCAGGAGGGGCTGCACGAGGTCTTCAAGGAGGCGGGCGCCGAATGGCGTGAGGCCGGCTGTTCCATGTGCCTGGGCATGAACCCCGACACCCTCGCCCCCGGCGAGCGCAGCGCCTCGACCTCCAACCGCAACTTCGAGGGACGCCAGGGCAAGGGCGGCCGTACGCACCTCGTGTCCCCGCAGGTCGCCGCCGCGACCGCCGTCACCGGCAAACTCACCGCGCCCGCCGACCTGTAAGGAGTCCTCGCGATGGAAGCGTTCGTCACCCACACCGGCCGGGCCGTGCCGCTGCGCCGCAGCAACGTCGACACCGACCAGATCATCCCCGCCGTCTGGCTCAAGCAGGTCAGCCGGACCGGTTTCGAGAAGGGCCTGTTCTCGGCCTGGCGCGAGGACCCCGGCTTCGTGCTGAACAACCCCGCCCACGAGGGCGCCACGATCCTGCTCGCCGGACCTGACTTCGGCACCGGCTCCTCCCGCGAGCACGCGGTCTGGGCCCTGCAGCAGTACGGTTTCCGCGTCGTGATCGCGGCCCGCTTCGGGGATATCTTCCGTAATAACTCCACCAAGATGGGTCTGCTCCCGGTCGTCCTGCCGGGCGAGATCGTCGACGCCCTGCAGGCCGCGGTGGAGGCGGACCCCACCCTGGAGATCACCGTCGACCTGGAAGAACGCCAGGTCCGCTGGGGTGCCGAGGTCGTCGGGTTCGAGATCGACGACTACACGCGCTGGCGGCTCATGGAGGGCCTGGACGACATCGGGCTGACCCTGCGCAACGCCGACGCCATAGGGGCATACGAGAATGGTCGGCAGCCATGGCTGCCGACGACCGTCTGACGAGTTCAGAACACGAGCTGGCGTGGCGGTTGCGCGAGGCGCACCGCCACGTCCGGTCTCTGCCCGTCCCCGCCGAGGAGAGAAAACGTCTCGCCCGGCGTCTTCTGGCCATCTGCGATTTGGCCAAACGCGACCTCGAACACGCCGCCGGGCGTCTTGATTTGTTCCTTCTCAGTATTGATGTCGTGGTTTCAGATACGCCAAGCACTGGAAACATTGCGGAAGGTGATTGAGTCATACGGCTCCGTCCCCTAATTTCAAGCGGGCAAGGGGTTTCTCATCGTGATCGTTGATGAGAGATCTGTGATGAGACCCCTCGCCGTGACAAATCGGGTGAGACGGGTTTTCTGCCTCGTGACCCACTCCCGGACATCGGTAAGCAGGGGGAGCAACCTTATGAACAAAAAGGAACTCGTCGACGCCATCGCGGATCGGGTGGGCGACAAGAAGACGGCCACCGAGGCCGTGAACGCGGTGCTCGACGCCATCCAGACCGCCGTCGCGAGTGGCGACAAGGTCTCGATCACGGGGTTCGGTGCTTTCGAGATGGTGCACAAGCCGGCCCGCACCGCCCGCAACCCTTCGACGGGGGCCGAGATTCGCGTCGCCGAGAGCTGGGGGCCGAAGTTCCGGCCGGGCTCCGACTTCAAGGAACTCGTCAACACCGGCGGCAAGAAGGCGTCCAAGAAGAAGTAGGCCTCGGGCACAGGCGCCCGGACTCCCGCCACGGGAGGCCGGGCGTCCGGCTTTCCCGGCGCCCTGGCCCGGCGAGGACCTCCGAAGGGACTTCTCTGGGAACGGGCGAGGCCGTCTAGCGGGGAACCGGCGAACGGGGAAGGCCGTCTATCCGGGAACGGGGAAGGTCGAGAGGGTGACGTAGGTGACGTCGTCGCCGTCCATGACGATGTTGACCCGCTGGCCGGACCTGAGCAGCCGCAGCGGCCCCGCGTCGAACGCCGCCGCCTCGAACGGGATCTCGGTCCCGTCGTCCAGGAAGACCGACCCCGACCGGGTCGCCGGGTCGAAGATGCGCACCGTCGCCTGCACCCGCCCAGCCTAACTCCCGTCCGGGCGCCCGTCCCCCGCCCGCGGCGCCCGCCTCATTCGGGATCCGTCCCCCGAGCGCCGTCCCCGCCTCGTTCGCGGTCCGCCCCCCGGGCGCCGTCCCGATCCTCCGGAACTCGCCCCCCGCCCAGGCCCGCCCCGCCCAGGCCCGCCCCGCCCGGGTCCACCTCGTCCAGGTCCGCCCTGTCCGGGCTCGACGCCGAGATCCTTCTCGCCATCGCCAGCGTGCGGGGGCCGACGCCGAGGGTCAGTGCCAGGCGCAGGTCGTCCGGGGTGTCCACGTCGCGGCGGACCGACTCCACCCCCTCCACGCAGAGCTCCTTGGCGCCGCGCCGCAGGTGCCGGTCCCGCGACTCGCCGCCGAACCCCGGCGTGAACGGCACTCCCGGCCGTACGCCGTAGAAGGTCGTGCCGATCTCGGCGGCGTCGGGCAGGAACATCTGGCCGAACTCCGCGGCGGCGGCCAGCACGCGGGCCAGTTCCGCCGGGCGGAGGGCGGGGAGGTCGGCCTGGAGGGCGCCGACGGGTGCCTCGGGCGCCAGCCGCACCGCCTCGCGGGCGCCGTGCCGCAGGGCGGCGTTCAGCCCCTCCTCCGGGTCGCCGACCACGTGCGCGCCGACCTCGCCGAGCGCCTTCGCGGCCACCGGGTCGCCCGTCACCACGACCACCCGCGCGACGAGCGCGCAGCTCAGCGCCGCCTCGACGGTGTCGCAGGCGATCGCCACGGCCAGCGCGGCCCGGTGCGGGCCCGCCGCGGCCGACAGCCTGGTCTTGGCGGCGACCAGCGTCTTGACCGGGACGACGAGGGTCCAGCCGGGGCTCTCCGAAGCAGACATAGCCTTAAGCATCGCGCCTCGACATCCCTGGGAGCCAACCGGGAGACTTGGGGCGCATCCCGCTCATATGGAGGAGCCCATGAGACGCCCCGGATGGCCTTCGCGATTCTGGGTGGCCTTCGCCGTCGCGATCGTCAAGCCGATCTCGTGGCTCCTGGTCAAGAAGGACTGGCGTCACAGCGACCGTCTCCCCAGGTCGGGCGGGATCATCATGGTGACCAACCACCTGTCGTGGCTGGACCCGATTCTCGTCGCGCACTTCCTGTACAACCACGGCCGCTGGCCGGTGATCCTCGCCAAGTCGGGTCTCTTCTCGGTGCCGCTGGTCGGCTCCCTGGTGAGGGCGCTGCAGGCCATCCCGGTCTACCGGGGAAGCACCGACGCGGCGCGCTCGCTGGAGGAGTCGCGGCGAAGGCTCGCCGCCGGGGCGTGCGTGATGTTCTACCCGGAGGGCACCTGCACCCGCGACCCGGACTTCTGGCCGATGGAGGGCAAGACCGGCGCGGCGAGGCTCGCGCTGGCCACCGGCGCGACGGTGATCCCCGTCGCCCACTGGGGAGCCCAGGAGATCCTGCCGTACGGAGCCAGGAGGCCCCGCCTGCTGCCGCGCAAGACCTTCCACGTGCAGACGGGGCCGCCGGTCGACCTGTCGAAGTACGCGGGGCACGAGGGAGAGCCCGTCTCCGCCGACGTCCTGCGCGAGGCGACCGCCGACATCATGGCGGCCATCACGGCCCAGCTGGCCGAGATCCGCGGGGAGAAGGCCCCCGAGACGCCGTTCAAGCGACCGTCCGACAACTGACTTCGGCGTACGGTGTTGACATCCTCCCCTCCCCGAAGGGAGGGGATTCCCACGGTCGCCCGTGAGAGTTCCTGATTCACCGCCGGTCGCCCGCCAGGAGAAATCCCTTGAGGTTCCACAGCAGTTCCACAGGCGTCCCGCCCCTCCGCCGGCCAGGCGGAGAGGACGTCGCCGCTCACCCCCGCGGTGGTCCGGTCGCCGCCACCGCCGGACGCGGCACCGCGCCGCGTTCCCTTCCCCGCCCGGAGGCGGGGGTTCCCAGGCCCGAGGAGAACCGATGACCAAGGCGGCCGTGTTCGGCACGGGTTCGTGGGGGACGACCTTCGGCATGATCCTCGCCGGGGCGGGCACCCGGACGACGCTGTGGGGACGCAAGCCGGAGATCGTCGAGGCGATCGACCGGCGGCACGAGAACCCCGACTACCTGCCGGGCGCGGTGCTGCCCGAGACGCTGCGCGCCACCACCGACCCCGCCGAGGCCCTCGACGGCGCCGACTTCGTGGTGCTCGCCGTGCCCTCCCAGACCCTGAGGGAGAACCTGACCCGCTGGAAGCCGCACCTGCCGCCCGACGCGGTGCTGGTCAGCCTGATGAAGGGCATCGAGCTGGGCACCACCAAGCGGATGAGCGAGGTGATCTGCGAGGTCGCCGAGGTGCCCCAGGAGCGGGTCGCGGTGGTGTCGGGCCCGAACCTGGCCGGTGAGATCGTCCGGGGCCAGCCGGCCGCCACCGTGGTCGCCTGCGCGGACGAGCGGGCGATGGAGCGCCTGCAGGCGGCCTGCTACCTGCCGCCCTGGTTCCGCCCGTACACCAACCCCGACGTCATCGGGGTCGAGCTCGGCGGGGCCGTGAAGAACGTGATCGCCCTGGCGGTCGGCATCTCGGCCGGGATGGGGCTCGGCGACAACGTCGGGGCGATGCTGATGACGCGCGGGCTCGCCGAGATCTCCCGGCTGGGCGCGGCGCTCGGCGCCGACCCGCACACCTTCGCGGGCCTCGCGGGTATGGGCGATCTGGTGGCGACCTGTGTGTCCCCATTGTCGCGGAACCGTACTTTCGGGGAGAATCTTGGGCGAGGTATGACGCTGGACGAGGTCATCGCCGCGACGAAACAGACCGCCGAGGGGGTCAAATCCTGCGAGTCGGTGCTCGAACTGGCCAGAAAGCACGACGTGGAGATGCCGATCACCGAGGTGGTGGTGGCCGTCGTCCACGACGCGATGCCCCCCAGCGAGGCCGGGGTGCTCCTGATGTCGCGGACTCCCAAGGCGGAACGGTACGGCCTGTGAACGGACAGCGTGGTCGATGAACAGACGGATGCGCAGGCGCAAGGGCGAGAACACCCGGTCGGTGCACCTGCCCGCTCCCGAGACGCCCCGGCAGCCACCTCTCGGCCTCCCCGTGTGGCGCAGTTCCGCGTGGGGCTTCGCTGACTCCGCCGAGTATGCCGAGGTGTTCGACGAGAAGAGCTCCGGCTACGCGTACGGCCGGATCGACAACCCCACCACCGCCGCCTTCGCCGCGGCGGTGGCCTCCCTGGAGGGCGCGGCGGCGCCCGAGGACGTGGCGGGGCAGGCGTTCGCCTCGGGGATGGCCGCCGTCAACGCCGTCCTGATGACGTTCCTGCGCGCGGGCGCGCACATCGTGGCTCCCACGCCGTTGTACGGCGGGACCCACTCGCTGATCACGAACGTGCTGGCCAGGTTCGGGGTCGGCGCGGACTTCGTCGGCTACGGCGAGCTGTCCAGGGTGCAGGCGGCGATCAAACCCAACACGAAGATCATCTATGCGGAGACGCTGTCCAACCCCACCATGGCCGTCTCCGACATCCGGGGCCTCTACCGGATCGCCCGCACCGCGGGGGCGCTCCTGGTGGTCGACTCCACCTTCGCCACCCCGATCGTGTGCCGTCCCCTCGAACACGGCGCCGACCTGGTGGTCCACTCCGCGACCAAGTACCTCGGCGGCCACGACGACTGCGCCGGGGGCGTGGCGGTCGGCCGCCCCGACCTGATCGCCCAGCTGCGCGAGGTCAGGATCGACACCGGGGGCACCCTCTCTCCCGACGACGCGTTCCTGCTGCGCCGGGGGCTGGAGACCCTGCCGCTGCGGGTCCGCCGGATGTGCTCCACCGCGATGGTCTTCGCCGCCGCCGTGGCCAAGCATCCCGCCGTACGCCGGGTCGACTACCCGGGGCTGCCGGGACACCCCGGCCACCAGCTCGCCAGGCACCTGTTCGACTCCGGTCCCGAGGGTACGAGATACGGCGCCTGCGTGACGGTCACCCCGCGCGGGGGCTACGACGCGGGGGTGGCCCTGGCCGACGCGCTCAAGCTCGTCTCGATCGCCACCTCCGCCGGGGGAACCCGTACCAAGGCCGCGCACGTGGCCTCGGCCACCCATCGGCGGCTCGGTGAGGAACCGGGGATCGACGCGGGGGCGGTGAGGTTCTCCGTCGGGCTGGAGGACGCCGAGGATCTCATCATGGACGTCACCAAGGCCCTCGACTCACTACCCGCATCGGGTAGATAGGCGCGTCTAACAGCCAGATTGCCCCCTAACAGGGGGTACATTCGGTCATCATGAGTGAGCAGCACGAACCTCTACCGAGGGTCGCCGTCGTCTTCGGCGGTCGCAATTCCGAGCACGCCGTCTCCATTCTCGGGGCGGGAAGCGTGCTGGAGGCCATCGACAGATCCAAGTACGAGGTGGTCCCCATCGGGATCGCCACGGACGGCCGATGGGTGCTCGCCTCGGGGGAGCAACGGTACGGGATCGAGAGCGGTGAACTGCCCGCCGTCGACGCGGCGGGCGCGACGCTGGCGCTGGCGTCCGGCGGCGGTTCGCTGGTGGCGTACGACCCCGGCAGCATCCCCGTCGAGCTCGGCCAGGTCGACGTCGTCTTCCCCGTGATGCACGGCCCCTTCGCCGAGGACGGCACGATCCAGGGACTGCTGGAGATGGCCGGGGTCCGCTACGTCGGCTCCGGAGTGCTGGCCAGCTCGGTCGGCATGGACAAGTCGTACATGAAGCTGGTCCTCGCCGCCGCGGGCCTGCCCGTCGGCCCGTACGTCACGATCCGCGACCGCGACTGGCGGACCGACCGCGGCCGGGTCCTCAAGGAGGTCCAGGAGCTCGGCTGGCCGGTCTTCGTCAAGCCCGCGCGCGCCGGGTCCAGCCAGGGCATCTCCAAGGCCGCCACCCTGGAGGAGCTGGAGCGGGCCATCGAGTTCGCCCGCGAGCACGACCCCAAGGTGCTGGTCGAGGCCGCCGTCACGGGCCGCGAGATCGAGTGCGCGGTGCTGGAGTCGCCGGGCGACGAGGCGCCCAGGGCGAGCCTGCCCGGCGAGGTGCTGGTCCACGGAGACCACGAGTTCTTCGACTTCGAGGCCAAGTACATCGGAAGCGACATGTCCCTGTCCGTGCCCGCCGACATCCCCCAGGAGACGGTCGAGCAGCTGCGGGCGATGGCCGTCCGCGCCTTCGAGGCGCTGGGCTGCGAGGGCCTGTCCAGGGTCGACTTCTTCTACACCCCCGACGGACGGCTGATCGTCAACGAGATCAACACCATGCCGGGCTTCACCGCGATGTCGGTGGCGCCGCAGCTGTGGGCCGCCACCGGGGTGCCCTACGCCGAGCTGGTCGACCGGCTGATCCAGCTCGCGCTCGGACGCTCACCCGGCCTGCGGTAGGGCGCTCCCGAGGGGGGCGCCGAGCCGGTCTGCGGCGGGGTGCTCCCGGCCCGGACGCTCAGCCGGTCTGCGGCAGGGCGCTCTTGATGGGGGCCGCGAGATCGACCAGCACGTTCTGCGGGACGTGCTCCCGCGCGATCGTCACCTCGACGTAGGCCTCCCTGCCGATCGCGGTGAACAGCGTCGGCCTGGCCGGGTCGGCGTACCACGCCACCCCGTCGATCTCGGGCACCTGGTCGGTCGGTGACATCGTCACCGGTCGCGGCACCCCGCAGCGCAGGGCGATGCGCGCCTCCCCCCACACGGCGACGTAGGGGGAGGCGGGCGTGGACTCCGTACGGTCCGCGCCGTCGAGTTTCCCCGGGAGCCGCTCGGCGAGCACCCGGCACGCGGCGGCGGCGGGCCCCTCGGGGACCGGTGGCTCGACCCGGACGGCGCCGCCGCATCCCGCCAGGATCAGCAGGGAGCAGGCGCCCCCCGCCAGGCGGGCGAACCGCAGTGGCATGTCACGTTCCAGACGATCGGATGCGGATTCGAGGACCCGCGTGCGAGTCCTGCCCCGGACTCGCACGCGGGCTCACGTATGGCCTCGTGGGTGGCCTCAGATGTGCACGATGGGACACGTCAGCGTGCGCGTGATCCCCTCCACACCCTGGATCTGCGCCACCACGAGCTTCCCCAGCTCGTCGACGTTGCGGGCCTCGGCGCGCACGATCACGTCGTACGGTCCGGTGACGTCCTCGGCCTGCGTGACACCCGAGATGCCGGAGATCGCCGAAGCCACGTTCGCGGCCTTGCCGACCTCGGTCTGGATGAGGATATAGGCCTGCACCATAACGACCTCCCGGGCGATTGGATCAGTGCCGAAGGGCCACCGTACCCTGTGATGAACAGGAGGTGTGTCATCACAGTCGGAGATCTCGGCGAATTCGGGGTTGTTGCACGTATTGCCGGACGTTTGCCGCAAGGTGGGGCCGTACTGCTCGGCCCCGGGGACGACGCCGCGGTGGTGAGCGCTCCCGACGGGCGGGTCGTCGTGACGACTGACCTGTTGATTGAGGGTAGGCACTTCCGGCGCGATTGGTCCAGTGGCTACGACATCGGCCGCAAGGCCGCGGCGCAGAACCTCTCCGACGTCATGGCGATGGGGGCCGTCCCCACCGGCCTCGTGGTCGGTCTCGGGATGCCCGCCGACGCCACCACCGGCTGGCTGGACGAGCTCACCGACGGCTTCCGCGACGAGTGCGACCTCGTCGGCGCCAGCGTGGTGGGCGGCGACATCACCCGCTGCGACCTCGTCGTGGTCTCCGTGACCGCTCTGGGCGACCTGGGCGGCCGGCCGCCCGTCACGCGGTCGGGAGCCCGCCCCGGTGACGTGGTCGCCTTCGCGGGCCGTCTCGGGCACGCCGCCGCCGGGCTCGCACTGCTTCGCGCGGGCCTGGCCGGGCCGGTGGAGCTGATCGACGCCCACCGCTGCCCGCGCCCTCCCTACGCGCGCGGCCCGGAGGCCGCCGGGCTCGGTGCGACGGCGATGCTCGACGTGAGCGACGGCCTGCTCCAGGATCTCGGCCACGTGGCCGAGGCGGCCGGGGTCGCGCTCGTCCTCGACCCGGAGGCGTTCACCACCCCACCGGCGATGCGGGAGGCCGCCCGGCTGCTCGGCGTCGATCCGCTGGACTGGGTGCTCTCCGGCGGCGACGACCACGCGCTCGCCGCGACCTTCCCGGTCCACGTACGGCTCCCGGAGGGCTGGAACGTGGTGGGCCACGTCATCGAGGGGGAAGGTGTGCAGGTCAAGGGCCTTTCGCTCGACCGCGGAGGCTGGGACCACTTCCGGGAGTGATCCTTACCACTTCCTGCGACATCTGTGAAAATTGCGACAAACGTTTATCTAACTGGTATGAAGATGGGCGGTCGAGATTCCCTTCGAGAAAGGGGCCATATGGGCCGCCACGGTGGAAACGGGGACGAGGCTTCCCCGAACCGGGGTAAACGTGAGCCGGAGTCCGCTCCGGAACCAGGTTGGAGGGACGAGCCGATCGGGCGCCGGCTCCGTCCCGAGGAGTCGGTGGCCACCGAGACCCGGACGGGCTTCCTGGGATCGGGATGGAGCTCGAAGTCCGAGCTGTCCGACTCGTCCGATGCTTCCACCACGTTCGACCCATGGCCCGAGGACGAGGAGCGATCCGGCGGGCGGATCAGGAAGACGGTGCTGATCGTCGCCGCCGTGGCCGTGGTGCTCGGCGGGACCGTGATCGGCGTCCGGGCGCTCACCGGCTCCGGGAGCCCCGTCGACTGCCCGCCCGCCGGTTGCGTCGCGGCGGCGTCGAACCAGCCGGTGCCGGAGGCCGACACCGGCGACGAGCCCGTCTCGGAGGAGCCCTCTGAGGAACCGCCGCCGGAGGACGAGCCCTCGGAGGCCGGCGACAAGACGCCCAAGCCGGGTGACGGAAGGGCGAGATCCACACCGGCCCCCGAACGCACCTCCACACGCGGCGGAGGCGGGGGCACCTCCACGCCCCGGCCCACCCCGACGCGGAAGGCCACCCGCGCGCCGGTGGACACCGACGAGCCGTCGCCTTCCGACGAGCCGGCCGACGATCCCTCGCCCAGCCTCACCCAGGAGCCTCTCGTCGTCGGTGACCGGACGCCGCCCCCCGGGGAGCCCCTGAGCAGCACCGGCCCCGATCCCGTGCCCAGCGAGACGACCTCCAGCGCCTTCCCGCTCGCCGGGGGCGCCGCGATCACGGTCGGCGCGGACATCGTGCGGGACAGATCGCGGAGCTACACCGTCGAGCTCGTGGTCGCCGCGAGCGAGAGCGTCGAGCGTCTCAAGGTGAGCGTGCCGGTCAGCGGAGAGGTCACCTCGGTGAACGGGGCCGACTGGGAACAGGTCGGCGACAAACTGCTGATCGAGTCACCGGAGGGCCTGGGGGCCGACGAGGAGCTCGTCGTCACCTTCACCGCGAGCGGTGAGGCGGAGATCCCGCGGAGCTGCCAGAGCGACCAGGGAGAGTGCGCCGTCGCCTGACCGGGGCCTCATCACCACGACAGAGCCGGCCGAACCGCTCAGGCCCTGCTCAGGCCCTGCTCAAGCCCTGCTCAAGGCCCCGCTCGGGCCCCGCTCCGGTCCTGGTCAGGTCCCGGCCGGGGACCGGCCGCGAAGCCGTTCCGATCCGGAGGAACGGGGCAGGCGGCCGTCCCGATCCGGTGGGAACGGGGCCGCTCCGGTCGACGGGAGGGAAAGCGTTCCGGCCCACGGGAGCGGGGCGGGAGACCCGGCGTCCGGGGACGGCGGGAAGCCGGGGGAGCGCGTCGCGGGTCGGGGAGGGGCTGGTTGGATGGGGGCCATGACCGTTTCGACCCCCCCTCGCGTGCTGACCGTCGCCGGCTCCGACTCCGGAGGCGGGGCGGGTATACAGGCCGATCTGAAGACCATGCTCGCCCTCGGCGTGCACGGCATGAGTGTGATCGCCGCGGTGACCGCGCAGAACTCGGTCGGCGTGCAGGGCTACTGGGAACTTCCCCCGGAGGCGGTACGGGCCCAGCTCGACTCGGTGCTCGGTGACATCGGGGCCCAGGCGGTCAAGACCGGCATGCTCGCCTCACCGGTGCTGGTGGAGACGGTGGCCGAGGTCCTGGCGGGGCTGGACGTGCCCGTCGTGGTCGATCCCGTCGGGGTCTCCAAGCACGGCGACGCGCTCCTCGCCCCCGAGGCGGTGGAGACGGTGAAGACGCGCCTGCTGCCCACCGCCACGGTGGTCACCCCCAACCTGTGGGAGGTCCTGCAGCTCACCGGGGTGAAGGTCGAGGACGAGCCCGACCTGCGCCGGGCCGCGGACGCCATCCTGGAACTCGGGCCCGCGTGGGCGCTCGTCAAGGGCGGCCACCTGCCGGGGGCCCCGGTCGACCTGCTGACCGACGGCACGCGGGAGTTCCGCTTCACCGCGGAGCGCCACGACAACCGGCACACCCACGGCACGGGCTGCACCCTGGCCTCCGCGATCGCCTCCCACCTCGCCCTCGGCGAGGACGTCCCGTCCGCCGTGGAGAAGGCGAAGGCGTACGTCACCGGCGCGATCGCGCACGGTTTCCCCCTGGGGGCGGGCATCGGCCCCGTGGACCACGCCTGGCGCCTGCGCGCCTCCTGAGCCGTGCTTCTTGAACCGCGCCTTTCGAACCGCGCCTCCTGAGCCGCGCGTCCGGGGCCGTGCCTCCCGGACGCGACGGTCCCCCGAAGGGGACGGCCTCCCGAACCGCCTTTCCCGGACGGGACGAAGGGGGGAGGGGGCTTTTCGGGAACGGGCGGGACGAAGGAGGGGCGAGGGCCCTCAGGGAACGGGCGGGGCGAGGGGCCGCCGGGAACGAAGGCCCGCCGGGAACGGCGAAGCCCGCCGCCCCATCGACCGGGACGGCGGGCTTCGCGGAGGTCTGGCTAGCGGGTGACCTTGCCGGCCTTGATGCAGGAGGTGCACACGTTCAGCCGCTTCGGCGTGCCGTTCACCACTGCGCGCACGGGCTGGATGTTCGGGTTCCAGCGGCGGCGGGTGCGGCGGTGCGAGTGGGAGACGTTGTTGCCGAAGGTCGGCTTCTTAGCGCAAACGTCGCAGACGGAAGCCACGGTTCGCTCCTTTAATCAGTCGAGAGGCTCGATCCGCCGCACTGGCGGCGGTCATCGGGCACGCCGGGACGACCGGCTGGCCACACGAGGATATCCGATGTCCGGCCCTGCACGCGAACGCGAGCCGCCGTGAACGGCCGAACGGGGATAATCTCCGGAGGCAACCGTAGCGCATTCCGGGACACGTCACGGCGGATCTCCCCGGTGAGCGAACCGGGGAGCCGACCGGGAGGTGCCCGGAGGCCGGTGAGGACGTCCGGCGGGCGCGAGCAGGAGCCGGGGAGCACGGGGAGCAGGAGGGCAGGAATGCTGCAGGTTCTCGACCCGCTCGCGGTGCGCAGATGGTCGCGGCTGGCCGCCGAGACGCTGGGGAAGGCGCGCGAGGAGATCGACGCGCTCAACGTCTTCCCCGTGCCCGACGGCGACACCGGCACCAACCTGCACCTGACCATGCTCTCCGCCGCCGAGGCGCTCGACGGGCTGCCCGACGACGCCGGGGCCGAGGCCACCTGGCGGGCGTTCGCGCAGGGGGCGCTGCTCGGCGCCCGGGGCAACTCGGGAGTGATCGTCAGCCAGGCGCTGCGCGGCCTCGCCGAGGTGCTCAGGGAGGCCGAGGGACGCGGCGCCGATCTCGGGAGGGGCCTGGTCAGAGCCGCCGAGCTCGCCCGCGCCGCGGTGTCCAGGCCGGTCGAGGGCACGATCCTGAGCGTCCTGGCGGCCGTGGCCGCGGCGGTGCGCGACGGGCGGGAGGATCTCGCCTCGGTCGCGAGGCGGGCGGCGGGGGAGGCGCGCTCCGCGCTCCGCCGCACCACGGAGCAGCTCGACGTGCTCGCCCGGGGCGGGGTGGTCGACGCGGGCGGGGCGGGCCTGACGATCATCCTGGAGAGCCTCGCCGCCGTCGTCACCGACTCCTACACCGGCCGGGTGGACATCCCCGCCCCGGCACACCGGATCGTCCCGGAGCCCCCCGGGGAGGCCCGGGAGAGCGGGGAGGGACCCGGCTACGAGGTCATGTACCTGCTGGACGCCGGGGAGGAGGAGGTCGCCGCGCTGCGCGGGGAGCTCGACGCGCTCGGCGACTCGCTGGTGGTCGTGGGCGGGGACGGCCTGTGGAACGTCCACGTCCACGTGGACGACGCGGGCGCGGCGATCGAGGCGGCGATGAGGCGGGGCCGCCCTCACCGGATCAGGGTGACGTACCTGGTCGGCTCGGGCAGGACCCACCCGGTGGCGCGGGGGCGGGGGGTGGTGGCCGTGGCCGCGGGGCCCGCGCTGGCGGCGGTGTTCGAGGAGGCGGGAGCCGTGGTCGTCCGGCGCGAGCCCGGCTCCAGCCCTCCGCTGGCGGCGGTGCTCGCCGCCGTCCGCGAGGCCGGGTCAGAGGTCGTGGTCCTGCCCAACGACAGCGACACGCGCGAGGTCGCGGCCGCCGCCGCGGAGATCGCGCGGGAGGAGGGCCTGGTGGTCGGCGTCATCCCGACCAGGGCCTCGGTGCAGGGCCTGTCGGCGCTGGCCGTCCACGACCCGCTGCGCCGCTTCGACGACGACGTGGTCGCCATGACCGAGGCCGCCGCGCACACCCGCCACGGCCACGTGTGGGTGGCCGACCGCGAGGTCATGACGAGCGCGGGCCTGACCGCCCCCGGTGACGTCCTGGGGGTCGTCGACGGCGACGCCGCGCTGATCGGCACGGACCTGGCGGCGACCGCGCTGGAGGTCGTACGCCGCATGGTCTCCTCCAGCAGCGAGCTGGTGACCCTCCTGGAGGGCGCGGACGCCCCCGAGGGGCTCGCCCGCGCCGTACAGGACCATCTGGCCGGGACCAGGCCGGACGTCGAGGTGGTCAGGTACGAGGGCGGCCAGGGCGGCTACCCGCTGCTGATCGGGGTGGAGTGAGCCGGTGCCGGGCGCCGGGTACGCCGTGGCTGGTGAAATCTGTCGCCCGGGCACGGTAGAAAACGGGGGTGACGAGCTTCGACGAGCCGCTGGCGAAGGCGCTTGACCCCAAGACGGCCAAGCTGCTGGAGAGCGTTCTCGACCTGCGCACCGTCGGCGACCTGCTGCGGCACTACCCGCGGCGCTACGCCGAGCGGGGCGAGCTGACCGACCTCGACGACCTGCGGGTCGACGACCACGTCACCGTGGTCGGCGAGGTCACGAGGGCGATGCGCAGGCCGATGCGCAACAAGGGCGGCACCTGGCTGGAGGTCGAGGTCGTCGACGCCCGGGGCAGCAAGATCTACCTGTCGTTCTTCGGGAAGACGTCCCACATCGCCGAGACGCGGCTGAAGCCGGGCAGGCGCGGCATGTTCGCCGGGAAGGTCGGCGCCTTCGGCCAGGGCGAGAAACGCAAGTGGCAGCTCTCCCACCCCGAGTTCGAGATGATCGAGGAGAGCGAGACGGGCGCCGAGGAGTTCGCCGCCGCGCTCGTGCCGATCTACCCCGCGGGCAAGGACGTGACGCCCTGGGCCATCCGCAGGGCGCTGGGCGTCGTCCTCGACACGATGGGCGAGCTCGACGACCCGCTCCCCGCGGAGCTGCGCGCCCGCCACCGGCTCCCCGGCCTCTCCGACGCGCTGCTGGCGATCCACCGCCCCCGCGACCACGCCGACGTGGCCAGGGCGCGCAAGCGGCTCAGGTTCGACGAGGCGTTCCTGCTCCAGGCGGTGCTGCTGCAGCGCCGGATGGCCGCGGCCTCCTGGCCCGCCACGCCCAGGCCGGCGACCTCCGGCGGGCTGCTCACCGACTTCGACGGGCGGCTGCCGTTCGAGCTCACCGAGGGGCAGCGCGACGTGGGCGAGGAGATCGCGGCGGACCTGGCGCTGCCCCACCCCATGCACCGGCTGCTCCAGGGCGAGGTCGGCGCGGGCAAGACCATCGTCGCGCTGCGGGCGATGCTCCAGGTGGTCGACGCCGGGGGACAGGCCGTGCTGCTCGCCCCCACCGAGGTGCTCGCCCAGCAGCACCACCGGTCGATCTCGGCCATGCTTGGAGACCTGGCCACCGGCGGCATGTTCGGCGGCACCGCGGTCGCCCTGCTGACCGGCTCGCTGGGCGCCGCGGCCCGCCGCTCGGCGATGCTCGACGCGGCCTCGGGCGCGGCGGGCATCGTCGTCGGCACCCACGCGGTCCTGCAGGAGCGTGTCCAGTTCGCCGACCTCGGCCTGGTCGTGGTCGACGAGCAGCACCGGTTCGGCGTCGAGCAGCGTGACGCGCTCCGCGAGAAGGCCGGGGGCGGCCGCCCGCACGTGCTCGTCATGACCGCCACGCCCATCCCCCGCACCGTCGCCATGACGGTCTTCGGCGACCTCACGGTCTCCACGCTCTCCCAGCTGCCCTCGGGCCGTGCCCCGATCACCACGCACGTGGTCCCCGCCGCGGAGAAGCCGCACTTCCTCGACCGGGCCTGGACGCGATTGCGCGAGGAGATCGAGCTGGGCCGCCAGGCCTACGTCGTGTGCCCGCGCATCGGCGACCTGGAGGGCGACGAGGGCGACATGTCGAAGGCCGACGACGAGCGCAGGCCGCCGCTGGCGGTGCTCGACGTGGCCGAGACGCTCGCGCAGGGGCCGCTGCACGGCCTCCGCACGGAGGTGCTCCACGGCAAGCTCCCGCCGGAGGAGAAGGAGGCGGTGATGAAGGCCTTCACCAGGGGGGAGATCGACGTGCTGGTGGCGACCACGGTCATCGAGGTCGGCGTCGACGTCCCCAACTCCTCGGTCATGGTCATCATGGACGCCGACCGGTTCGGCGTCTCCCAGCTCCACCAGCTTCGCGGGCGGGTCGGGCGCGGCGGGCTGCCCGGCCTGTGCCTGCTGGTGACCGACTCCCCGGGCGGTACGCCGGCGAGGGCGCGGCTCGACGCCGTGGCGGCCACCCTGGACGGCTTCGAGCTGTCCCGTGTCGACCTGGAGCAGCGCAGGGAGGGTGATGTGCTCGGGGTGGCCCAGTCGGGGCGCAGATCGTCGCTGAAGATGCTCAGGCTCCTCCGTGACGAGGACGTCATCCACGCCGCGCGCCTGGACGCCGAGGCGATGCTGGAGGCGGACCCCGAGCTGGCGGGGCATCCCGTGCTCCGCGCGGAGATCGACAGGCTTCTCGCGGACGAGCGCGCCGAATACCTGGAGAAGACCTGACGGCCGGAGACCACGGGGTGTCCGGGGTGTCCGCGGCGCGGGTTCGCCCACCGGTCGCGGGACGCCCGGCGGCGAGGCCGGTTCACGACGTCCGGCCGCGGTGCCCGGTGGAGATGCCCTGCGGTCCCCCCGCGGTGCCTGGCCGGCTCGAACGGGGAGGCTCGGACGGGAGGTCGGTCCCGGTGCCCAACTGCGGGGACGGCCTCCCCCCGAATGCCGTCCCCGCTTGGGCCCACTCCCGGGTCAGGTGCCGAGAGCACCGGCGTGCGGAAGGGCTCACGATCACGCCGGTCGGCCTCCCCCTGGGTCACTTGGAGGCCGCAGGAATCATCATGCAAGGGACCGGCACCGGACGGAACGACCCTTACGCTTTCGTCGCCACTCCTTGCCCACTCTTGACCTAGATCACCTACCAGGACCCTTTTGACCTGCGGTTATGTGATGCGTCGCGACACGCCGGTGGTGTGTACGGCCCCCTCGGGGCGGGAGCGTGAACGGCGGCGGGAACGGCACTGAGAGGATGGCCGGGTGAGCCGAGTCATCGCGGGAAGCGCAGGGGGACGGCGGCTGGCCGTGCCGCCGGGACGGGGGACACGCCCCACCAGCGACCGGGCCAGGGAGGGGATCTTCTCCACCGTGGGGTCGCTGATCGGCCCGCTGGAGGGGTGCCGGGTGCTGGACCTCTACGCGGGTTCCGGGGCACTCGGGCTGGAGGCGCTCTCCCGGGGGGCGGATCACGCGCTTCTCGTGGAGTCCGACCCCAGGGCGATCCGGACGATCAGGCAGAACGTCACCTCGCTGGGACTTCCGGGGGCCGAGGTCGCCGCCGACAAGGTGGAGCGGCTGCTGGCCAGGGGCCCGGGAGGCGCCGGGAACCCCCCAGCCGCCCAGGACGCGGAAAGGCCGTACGACCTCGTCCTCGCCGACCCGCCGTACGCGCTGGGCGCCGAGGAGGTGGAGGCGGTGCTCGGGCTGCTGCGCGACCGGGGCTGGCTGGCCGAGGACGCGCTGGTCGCCGTGGAGCGGGAGAGCAGGGGGAAGGATCTGGTCTGGCCCCCGGGGTACGAAGAGGAGAGGGTCCGTCGTTACGGCGAAGCGTCCGTTTGGTACGGTCGCGCCGCCGGGAATCCTTAGAGCAGGGGGTCCGCCTTGCGTCGCGTTGTCTGTCCGGGATCGTTCGATCCCGTCACGAACGGTCATCTGGACATCATCGGCCGGGCTTCCCGGCAGTACGACGAGGTCGTCGTGGCCGTACTGATCAATATCGAGAAGAAGAGCCTGTTCACGGTGGAGGAGCGCATCCAGACGCTCCAGACGGTCACCAAGGAGTACGGGAACGTCCGCGTGGACAAGTTCCACGGCCTCCTGGTCGACTACTGCAAACAGCAGGAGATCCCCGCCATCGTGAAGGGCCTGCGCGCGGTCAGCGACTTCGACTACGAACTCCAGATGGCGCAGCTCAACTACCGGATGTCCGGGGTGGAGACCCTGTTCATGGCCACCGGCCCCGAGGTCTCCTTCCTGTCGTCCAGCCGTATCAAGGAGATCGTCAAGTACGGCGGGAGCGTGGCCGGGCTCGTCCCTGATCTTGTGCAGGAACTCCTGGTCGAACGGCTCAGGGGCTAGGCCCTGCTATTCTCTTATTTCGGCCTTGCACGACGGCGATGATGCGCCATGCCTAATGAGAGCGGAATGACTCAGCACCTTGACCCCCGAGCCCCATGGGTGATCTCGACCCATGACCTGGGGCGGCGACCGGGGTCGATGCGCCGGATGAATCTCGCTCTCCCGGCACCGGCGGACATCGGCGTCGACATGATCGGCGTCCCCAAGGACGCCGACGTCGAGCTGGACATCCGGCTTGAGGCGGTCATGGAGGGTGTGCTCGTCACGGGCACTGCGCAGGCCCCACTGCGGGGGGAGTGCGCACGCTGCCTGGAACCGGTCATCTCACTAACCGAGGTGGACTTCCAGGAGCTGTTCTTCTACTCGGCAGAGGATGCTGCCGAGAGTGACTCGCTTCTCGACGGTGAGCTTCTCGACCTCGAGCCCGTGTTTCGCGACGCGGTGGTGCTCACACTGCCGTTGAGCCCGGTCTGCAGTGAAGACTGCACCGGACTCTGCGTGGAGTGCGGGGTCAGGCTGGCGGATGCCGAGCCTGGCCACGGCCACGAGGTGGTCGACGCCCGCTGGGCGAAGTTGCAAGGTCTGATTCCGGAACATAACAACGATCAGGAGAGCTGACGTGGCTGTCCCCAAGCGCAAGATGTCGCGGAGCAATACTCGCTCCCGCAGGTCGCAGTGGAAGGCCGCCGCGGTTTCGCTCGTGAGCTGCCCCCAGTGCCGCTCGCCGAAGCGTCCGCACGTGGCGTGTCCGACCTGCGGCACTTACAACCGCCGTCAGGTGATCGAGCCCTCCGCCTGATCGCATTCTGACCGACGGATGCCGGCCGGGTCCTCCACGGGCCCCGGTCGGCGTCACCGTCTGCACCCCCTGCGATGGCGGTCCGCCCGCGGCTGTGGTGGACGCCGGGGTTCGCGGTAGAACGCGTGCCCTCCCGGCGCCCACCACATCTTCGGGCATCTCTCGTTCCTTCCTTCGCCATCGCGCATTCGCTGAGAGAACGTGCGAGGAGAAGCCGTGGGTACGAGCGTCAAGCCGATCGCAGTCGAGTTCGTCAAGGAAGAGCTGGAGCGCCTCCTCCTGGTGCGCCTTGACGTCGCCATCCTGGAGCGGGCGCTGACGCACCGCTCCTACGCCTACGAGAACGGCGGCCTGCCGACCAACGAGCGCCTGGAGTTCCTCGGCGACTCGGTGCTGGGCCTGGTGGTCACCGACACCCTCTACCGCAACCACCCGGACCTGCCCGAGGGGCAGCTGGCCAAGCTCAGGGCCGCGGTGGTCAACATGCGCGCCCTCGCCGACGTGGCCCGCTCGCTGGGCCTGGGCCGCTTCCTGCGGCTCGGCCGGGGCGAGGAGGGCACGGGAGGCCGCGACAAGTCCTCGATCCTCGCCGACACCCTTGAGGCGCTCATCGGCGCGGTCTACGTGAACAGGGGCCTGGACGAGGCGTTCCGCGTCGTCCACCTGCTCTTCGACCCGCTCATCACCCGCTCCGCCTCGCTCGGTGCCGGGCTCGACTGGAAGACCTCCCTGCAGGAGCTCACCGCGTCCGAGTCGCTCGGCGTGCCCGAATACCATGTCGAGGAGAGCGGTCCCGACCACGCCAAGTCCTTCACCGCGGTCGTCCGCGTCGGCGGCGAGGCGTACGGTTCGGGGTCCGGGCGCTCGAAGAAGGAAGCCGAGCAGCAGGCCGCCGAGGCCGCCTGGAACCGTATCCGCGAGGACCGCGAGCGGCGCGAGGCCAGCTGACCGGCCGGCCGGTCGTTCGAGTCGCCCGATTCGTTCGAGGAGAGACGCATGCCCGAGCTGCCCGAGGTCGAGGTGGTACGCCGCGGCCTGGAGCGATGGGTCTCCGGCCGGGTCGTCGCCCGCGCCGAGGTGCTCCACCCGAGGGCGATCAGGCGGCACGCCCCCGGCGCCGTGGAGTTCTCCGCCCGCATGGAGGGCCGCACGGTCGGTCCCGCCGAGCGCAGGGGCAAATACCTCTGGTTGCCCCTGGGCGGCTCCGACGCGATCCTGGCGCACCTCGGGATGAGCGGCCAGCTGCTGGTCGTGGAGCCTGACTCGGCGCCGGAGAAACACCTTCGCGTCCGGATCGCCTTCACCGACGGCGGTCCCGAGCTGCGCTTCGTCGACCAGCGGACCTTCGGTCACGTGCTGGTGACCGGCATGACGCAGGCCGGCGGCCGGGCGGTGCCCGAGCCGATCGCGCACATCGCGGCCGACCCGTTCGAGAAACAGTTCGACGACGACGGCTTCGCCCACCGGCTGCGCGCCCGCCAGACCGAGGTCAAGCGGGCCCTCCTGGACCAGTCGCTGATCAGTGGCGTCGGCAACATCTACGCCGACGAGGCCCTCTGGCGGGCCAGGCTGCACGGCGCCCGTCCCACCGCGACGCTGACCCGGCCGAAGGTGGCCGAGCTGCTGGCCGCGGCCCGAGGGGTGATGTCCGCGGCCCTGTCCGAGGGCGGCACATCCTTCGACAGTCTTTACGTGAATGTCAATGGGGAAAGCGGTTACTTCGATCGTTCCCTCGCGGTTTACGGTCGGCGTGACGAACCCTGCTCCCGGTGCGGCTCCCCGATCGTCCGCGAGTCGTTCATGAACCGTTCCTCCTACAGTTGCCCCCGCTGCCAGCCCAGGCCGAGAGGGGCAGTGGCGTGACGGATGTACGGCTGACGGCCTGGGTCAGGGGACACGTGCAGGGCGTGGGTTTCCGCTGGTGGACGCGGGCCAGGGCGCTGGAGCTCGGCCTGGCCGGCTGGGCGCGCAACACGGACGACGGCCGGGTGGAGGTGGTCGCGCAGGGCCCCGAGAAGGCGTGCGCCACGCTGCTCGGTCTGCTCAGGGACGGGAACACCCCCGGCCGGGTCGACGGGGTCGTCGAGCGCTGGAGCGAGACCAAAGGTGGTCTCCAGGGTTTTGTCGAGCGCTGACCACTTCCCCAAACCGCCCAAAATAAGGTATAGTTGACCGTCGAGAGTGCCTACTGGTGCATCCATCCGGAGCGTTCAACTTGACCGTCTCCCTCACCGGTGCGACTCTTGATAAAGAACCACGCGCACCCCTCCCGCGGTAAAGAAGTGCGCGAACCAGTCTGGTCACTCAGCGTGGAGGACCCTTTACTATGGCGAAGGCTCTACTCGGCCACGTCGGCGGTCCCGACCCTCGTATGGTCTCGGAAATGCGTCGTCTCCAGCAGCGCATCCGTGATCTCGAGGGAGAGCTCACCCGGCTCCAGGCCCAGAACGACGAACTCGCGGCCGGCACCCGCGACGAGGAGTTCAACCGTCTGCAGGATCGCGAACCGGCCCTCACCTAACGGGGCCGGGGCGGAACACACTGTCCAGGGACGCCTCGTCGGGGCGTCCCTTGTCATATCGAAACGCACGTCACAGCCGTCACGTGTGTCCTATATGTCGTGCCAGGAAGGCCAGCTGCTCGGGTAAGACCCTGCGGCGGTAGGCCGTGTCCTGGCACCCTTCGGTAATCCCTCCCTCGGCTGTGGCACCCAGTGCCTTCAGGCCCTTCAGCATGGTCTGGGTCTGCCGGGCCCACGCGTCGCGCTCGCCGCATCCCAGCCAGACCGGGATGTCCACGAGTTCGCGCAGCGGCGCCTGGGCCGCGCTCACCGCGGGCGACGCCGCGACCACCGCCCCCACCTGTTCGGGGCCGAGCTCCGCGGCGAGCCTCAGCGCCCCGGCGCCTCCGGCGGACCAGCCCATCAGCCCGATCTTCGCGGTGTCCATCCCGTTCGTGGTCAGGTACGGCAGCAGCGTGCCCGGGATGTCGGCGGAGGGCCAGTCGTCGATGGAGGCCAGCGCGAAGCGTCCGCCGCCCGCGGCCAGATAGCGGTCGATCGCGTAGACGTCGAACGGCGTGCGCGCGTCACCCGCGGCGCCGTGCAGCAGGACCACCACGGGGAGCCCGTCCCCCGCCCCCGGCGGCAGCCCGACGATCACGCGCCGCCGGTCGACCCGGCTGCGCTGAAGCGTTCCGGGCGAGGTCACCGGAGGTTCGGGGACCGCGCCGCAGACGATCTGGGCGTACGCGTTCCTGAAGCCCTCCGGCCCGGCCGCCAGGGCGGCGCCGCCGAGGCCGAGCGCGGCCAGCCCGCCCCCCACGAGGAAGGCGCGCCGCCTGAGGAGACCCCCGCCGCCCGATGGGTGTGATGGAGCCTCGCCCCCACCGCGTTCCGAGTCCATGCAGGGCACCATAGGCGGTGCGCGGGCGGGCGCGGGTGAAGAACGGTAGTCTTCCCGCTTGACCGAAGCCGTGGGCTGACCGTGGGCTGACGAGGCAAGACACGTTCACCGGCGCCCGGGACACGGCGCGTGACACGCCGGCCGGCGCGGCCGCGCCGTGGATGGGGGGTTTCGTTGTATCTCAAGACCCTTACCCTGCGCGGGTTCAAGTCCTTCGCCTCCGCCACCACGCTCCGGTTCGAACCGGGCATCACCGCCGTCGTCGGCCCCAACGGCTCCGGCAAGTCCAACGTGGTCGACGCGCTGGCCTGGGTGATGGGCGAGCACAGCGCCAAGTCGCTGCGCGGCGGCAAGATGGAGGACGTCATCTTCGCCGGCACCTCCTCGCGGGCCCCGCTGGGACGCGCCGAGGTCACGCTGACCATCGACAACACCGACGGCATGCTCCCGATCGACTACACCGAGGTGACGATCAGCCGCCTGATGTTCCGGGCGGGCCAGAGCGAGTACGCCATCAACGGCGACACCTGCCGCCTGCTCGACATCCAGGAGCTGCTGTCCGACTCCGGCATCGGCCGTGAGATGCACGTCATCGTCGGGCAGGGCCAGCTCGACCAGGTGCTGCACGCGGGGCCCGAGGAGCGCAGGGCGTTCATCGAGGAGGCCGCGGGCGTCCTGAAGCACCGCAAGCGCAAGGAGAAGGCGCTACGGAAGCTCGACGCCATGCAGGCCAACATGACCCGGGTCCAGGACCTCACCACCGAGCTGCGCCGCCAGCTCAAGCCGCTGGGCCGCCAGGCCGAGATCGCCCGCAAGGCCGCCGTCATCCAGGCCGACCTGCGTGACGCCAGGCTCCGGCTGCTCGCCGACGACGTGCTCACCCTGCGGACCACCCTGGAACGGGAGATGGCCGACGAGGAGGCCGTGCTCACCCGCCGCGCCGCGGTGGAGGTCGAGCTGGAGCAGGGCCAGGTCGCCGAGTCCGAGCTGGAGGCCGCCGAGGCCGAGGCCCAGCCGCGCCTCGCCGCCGCCCAGGAGACGTTCTTCCGCCTCTCCTCCCTCCGCGAGCGCCTCAGGGGCCTGGCCGGGCTCGCCGCCGAGCGGCACCGGAACGCCACCGACACCGCCGTGGAGCGGCGCGGACGCGACCCCGAGGACTTCGAGCGCGAGGCCGAGGAGGTCCGCGAGCAGGAGCGGGTCCT
Organism: Streptosporangium vulgare; assembly: GCF_042428775.1. NCBI lineage: Bacteria > Bacillati > Actinomycetota > Actinomycetes > Streptosporangiales > Streptosporangiaceae > Streptosporangium > Streptosporangium vulgare. Next base: position 167,975 of record NZ_JBHMBS010000019.1, read on the forward strand.
GGCCGAGCTGCTCGAAGGGGAGCGGGAGTCGCTCGCCGGAGCGGTGGCCAGGCGGGCCGAGACCGAGGCCGCGCTCGCCGCCGAGGAGCGCAGGCTGGCCGCGGAGGCCAGGGCGGCCGCGGACCGCCGCGAGGGCCTGGCCAGGCTGAGGGGCCAGGTCGGGGCCGCGCGCAGCCGGGCGGGGGCCGCCGAGGAGGAGATCGGCAGGCTGCGGCGTTCGCTGGAGGAGGCCGAGCAGCGCGCCGAGGAGGCCCAGGCCACGCATGACGGCCAGGAGCGCGCCGAGCCGTCCGCCGACCCCGCCCTCGCCGAGGAGCTGGAGATCGCCCTGGAGACGGTCGAGCAGGCCAGGGAGTCCGTCGAGCTGGCCAGGGCAGGGGTCGAGGAGGCCAAGGCGGCCGTCGCGGGCCCCAGCTCCGCGCTCGGCGCCGCCAGGGCCGCCCTCACCGCCGCCCGCAAGACCGACCAGCAGGCGCAGCGCCAGGTGGCCGCCCTCGAGGCCAGGTTCGAGGCGCTGGAGATGGGCCTGGCCGGTGGCGCCGACGGCGCCGCCGCGCTGCTCGCCGCCGACCTGGCCGGGGTGCTCGGCCCGGTGGCGACCATGCTGTCCGTGCGGCCCGGCGCCGAGGTGGCCGTGGCGGCCGTGCTCGGGGCCGCCGCGGAGGCCGTCGCCGTGGAGTCGCTGCAGAGCGCCGCCGACGCGATCGAGTTCCTCAGGGGCCACGACGGCGGCCACGCCACCCTCGTCATCGCCTCGGGCGAGGCGGGGCCGGGCGAGGCTGGTTCGGCGGGCTCACCGGGCTCACCGGGCCGGGTGCCGCTCGCCGGAGCCGAGTGGGCGATCGACCTGGTCACGGTCTCCGCAGAGCTGCGGGCCGCCGCCACCCACCTGCTCGCGAACGTGCTGGTCGTGGACGATCTCGCGACCGCGAGGAAGGCGGTCGAGCAGAGTCCCGAGCTGCGGGCCGTCACCCGGTCCGGCGATCTTCTGGGCACCCACGCCGCCAAGGGGGGCTCGGCGGGCGGCACCTCCGCGCTCCAGATGCGGGCCGCCCTCGACGAGGCCGCCGCGGACCTGGCGGAGGCCAGGGTCGCCGCCGAGCGGGCGGGAGCGGAGCTGGAGGAGACCGCCGAGGCCGAGGCGGAGGCGCAGCTCGCGGTCGAGACCGCCCAGGCGCGGGTCGCCGAGGCGCAGACGGGCGTACAGAACGCGCAGGCCGGGGTGAACGCGGCACAGGCCGCCCTGGACCGGGTCAGGGCGAGGCAGCGTGACGCCGACCAGAAGGTCGCCGCGGTGGCCAGGCGGCTCGCCCAGCTGGGTGCCGCGGCCAAGGCGGCCCGTGACGAGTGCGAGCGCCTGGCCGGGGGCGTGCGGGCCGCCGAGGAGGCGCGCGACCGTGACGCGGCCGGTCTCGCCGAGCTGGAGGAGCGGCTCGCCGCCGCCGTCGGCGCCGAGGAGCTGGAGACCGAGCCCACCACCGAGCTCCGCGACGAGCTCGCCGAGATCTGCGCGACGGCCAGGCAGGACGAGATGGAGGTCCGCCTCGCCGTACGGACGGCGGAGGAGCGGGTCAGGGGCATCGAGGGCCGGGCCGACGAGCTGACGCGCGCCGCCGAGCGCGAGCGCGAGGAGCGTTCCAGGGCGGCCGAGCGCCGCGAGTGGCGGCGCAGGCAGGCCCGGACGGCCCAGGCGGTCGTCCGGGGCGCCGAGCTGGCGCTGCGCGCGCTGGAGACCTCCCTGGGGGCCGCCGCCGGCGAGCGCGACGAGGCCGACCGGGCGCGCGGGCAGATCGACGCCTCGCTCAAGGCCGTCAGGATCCGCGTCCGGGAGCTCTCCGGCGAGCTGGACAAGCTGGTCAACCGGGCGCACGGCAGCGAGGTGGCCCGCACCGAGCAGCGGCTCCGCCTGGAGCAGCTGGAGAGCCGGGCGGTGGAGGAGTACGGCGTCGAGGCCGACACCCTCATCGCCGAGTACGGCCCCGGCGAGCCGATCCCGACGGCCGACGGCGATCCCGTTCCCTACGACCGTGACGAGCAGCTCAAGCGGGCCAGGGCGGCCGACCGCCAGATGGCCCAGCTCGGCAAGGTCAACCCGCTCGCGCTGGAGGAGTTCGCGGCACTGGAGGAGCGGCACTCGTTCCTCACCTCGCAGCTGGAGGACCTCAAGAAGACCCGCCGCGACCTGCTGCTCGTGGTCAAGGAGGTCGACGACCGGGTCGAACAGGTCTTCGGCGCGGCCTTCGCGGACGTGGCCCGCGAGTTCGAGACGATCTTCACGCGGGTGTTCCCCGGCGGCGAGGGCAGGCTGCTGCTCACCGATCCCGAGAACATGCTGACCACAGGCGTCGAGGTCGAGGCCCGGCCGCCGGGCAAGAAGGTCAAGCGGCTCTCGCTGCTGTCGGGCGGCGAGCGGTCGCTGACCGCGGTGGCGTTCCTCGTGTCCATCTTCAAGGCGCGCCCCTCGCCGTTCTACGTGATGGACGAGGTCGAGGCCGCGCTGGACGACACCAACACCCAGCGCCTGCTCACCCTCTTCGAGGAGCTCCGGCAGACCTCGCAGATCATCATCATCACCCACCAGAAGCGCACCATGGAGATCGCCGACGCGCTGTACGGCGTGTCGATGCGCGGGGACGGCGTCACCCAGGTCATCAGCCAGCGCCTGAGGGAACACGAGCCCGTCTGAGCCGGGGAGACGGTTCTTCAGGGAGCTTCGGGGGTCTTCGAGGGGCTTCGGGGGCCTTCGGGGGAGTGGTTCTCCAGGGGAGGCGCGGATCCGCGGGGCCGCGTGGCGGCGGCCGGTGAGGGACCACGGGCCGAACCGGAGCACCGGGGTGTCGGAGCATCCCGGGGCGTCTGGAAAACTGTGCTCTTGTGGAAGCCTATCTCGGCATAATCGCGATCATCGTCGTCATCGCCCTGTTGGCGGGGGGCGGCATGCTCCTGCTGTTCAGGTCGGGGGGCAGGACCGCGCCGCCGCGGGTCGAACCGCCGCAGGCGCCGTCGATCCCCGAGGAGACGCGGGCCCCGGGCCGCGGCACGGTCGTGGACGACGACGCGTCGACGACCACCGTGCCGCCTCCGGCCAAGCCGGTGGAGCCCGCGGAGGTCACCGTCGTCGCGCCGGTGATCGAGGTTCCGCCGCCGTCCGCCGGGCGGATGGTCCGGCTTCGCGCCCGCCTGGCCCGGTCGCAGAGCACGCTGGGCAAGGGGCTCCTGGAGCTGCTCTCCCGCGACCGTCTGGACGACGACGCCTGGGACGAGATCGAGGAGACCCTGATCACCGCCGACGTCGGCGTGACGCCGACCCGCGCGATGGTCGAGGAGCTGCGCACCCGGGTGAAGGTGCTGGGCAGCCGGACGCCCGAGGAGGCGCGCGCCCTGCTCAGGGAGCAGCTGCTCGTCCAGATCGGCGTCGACCTGGACCGTACGCTGCACGTCACGCCGCACGGCGAGCGTCCCGCGGTGGTCCTCGTGGTCGGCGTCAACGGCACCGGCAAGACCACCACCACCGGCAAGCTGGCGCGCGTCCTCATCGGTGACGGCGGCAAGGTCGTGCTGGGCGCCGCCGACACCTTCCGCGCCGCCGCCGCCGACCAGCTGCAGACCTGGGGAGACCGGGTCGGCGCCGCGGTCGTACGCGGCCCCGAGGGCGGCGACCCCGCCTCGGTGGCCTTCGACGCCGTCGCCGAGGGCATCAGGGAGAAGGCCGACGTGGTGATCGTCGACACCGCGGGGCGGCTGCACACCAAGACCGGCCTGATGGACGAGCTCGGCAAGGTCAAGCGGGTCATCGAGAAGAAGGCCACGGTCGACGAGGTCCTGCTCGTCCTCGACGCCACCACGGGCCAGAACGGGATGCGCCAGGCCCAGGTGTTCGCCGAGGTCGTCAACATCACCGGTATCGCCCTGACCAAGCTCGACGGCACCGCCAAGGGCGGCATCATCATCTCCGTGCAGCGCGAGCTGGGCGTCCCGGTCAAGCTGGTGGGCCTCGGCGAGGGGCCCGACGACCTGGCGCCGTTCGACCCCGAGGTCTTCGTGGACGCGCTCCTCGGAGACTGAGTCCCGCTCCCGCCGAGGTCACCGTCCCGGCTGAGATCCCGGGATCCCGCGATCCCGAGGCCGGGACCGTCAACGATCACGCGTTCCCGTGTCCCGGAGCCGCGACAGGCGACGCCTGTCGCGGCTCCGGGCCGTCGGAACACTTCGCGACCGTGACCGGCGAGCCGTTCCGTACGTCCCTCAGGCCGTACGGGAAAGGGGACCGGGCACGGCGGCCGGGTGAACCGCGGGGGGCGCCGGCTCGTCTCTTGAGAAGGAGATTAAGAGCGTGACTCATTTGGCGATCGCTCGTTGGATATGGCGTGGATGCGTTCCTTCAGCGGCTGGTCCCTGATGAGTTGTGGGAGTTGTTCCAGCG
>NZ_JBHMBS010000179.1:0-545 GCF_042428775.1 Streptosporangium vulgare
AAGGATTGATAGTAAGTATATTATGGCGATAATAATATGGCTTTATTTTCTGTCAGGAGGGTATATTCAATGGTTTGTATTAAGTAAGCGCATTATAAACAAATAAATTAAGTTAATTGCTCTTATTATTATATGTAACCTGGGCATTGATATCCCGTATGCCACAGACCCGGCAGGTAACCGCCTGCCCGACCCGGAGCTGCACCCGGACAGCGCCCTCAGCATGTGGCCGGATAACCGTATCGCCCGTGACGCGCACTATCTTTACCGGTATGACCGTCACGGCAGGCTGACAGAGAAAACCGACCTCATCCCGGAAGGGGTTATCCGCACGGATGATGAGCGGACTCACCGGTACCATTACGACAGTCAGCACCGGCTGGTGCACTACACGCGGACACAATATGAAGAGCCGCTGGTCGAAAGTCGCTATCTTTACGACCCGCTGGGCCGCAGGGTGGCAAAACGGGTGTGGCGGCGTGAACGGGACCTGACGGGCTGGATGTCGCTGTCACGGAAACCGCAAGTGACCTGGTACGGCTGGG
>NZ_JBHMBS010000180.1:0-544 GCF_042428775.1 Streptosporangium vulgare
TTTTAAACCAAACTGCGCCACCAGTTCCGGTGTCAGACAAGCATAGCTTTTGCTAACGTCATCTTCACCAGCATACCAGTAAATATCGTACTCTTCCGCCAATGGCTGTTTATTTAGTTGAACCTGTAAATTGTATTTTCCGGGCTCAACATACCCCTGGCTGGAAAAACGCTTCAGATCAATTTTTGTGTCGCCTTTTAATTCCAGAAAACGGGAATCAAACTGAATGTCGTCTTCAGCCCAGACACTGCTATAACTCCCTGACATTGCCAGCGCAATGCACCACGGAAGAATCCGTAATCGAAAAAGAGAATGGTCAGGCATACACGTTTTTATCCGTTTTTATTCTTGTTCGGTCAAAATCCATTTAAATACCCCATAGCAGTGTCGCTATGGGGGTATGCCTTACAGGTAAGTAATCTGGAAGGTGGTATTTGCTCCGAAATTACCCAGATCTGGCGCATCAGCTGCGCCGACCAGCCAGGCTTTAAAGTTCAGAGTCTGCTTCGCTTTGCCTTTATTAGTGGCAGTATCTTTCACGATT
>NZ_JBHMBS010000181.1:0-544 GCF_042428775.1 Streptosporangium vulgare
CATGTGATTACCCGCTATAACCGCATCAAGGCCGACCCGGATGCGAAGTGGGTACCGCGCGTGAATATTTTTGGCGGTAAGGCGGCTTCGGGCTATTACATGGCGAAGCACATTATTCATTTGATCAATGACGTAGCGAAAGTGATCAACAACGATCCGCAGATTGGCGATAAGCTGAAAGTCGTGTTCATCCCGAACTACAGCGTTAGCCTGGCGCAGTTGATCATTCCGGCGGCAGATCTGTCTGAACAGATTTCGCTGGCAGGGACGGAAGCTTCCGGCACCAGTAACATGAAGTTTGCGCTTAACGGTGCGCTGACTATCGGTACGTTGGACGGTGCGAATGTCGAGATGCTGGATCATGTCGGTGCTGACAATATCTTTATTTTTGGTAACACAGCGGAAGAAGTGGAAGAACTGCGTCGTCAGGGCTACAAACCGCGTGAATACTACGAGAAAGATGAGGAGCTGCATCAGGTGCTGACGCAAATCGGCAGCGGTGTATTCAGTCCGGAAGATCCGGGGCGCTATCGCGATCTGGTTG
>NZ_JBHMBS010000182.1:0-543 GCF_042428775.1 Streptosporangium vulgare
CAGCGACGAATCTGGTCATTCTCATCACAGATACCGCCCCAGAAGCCAAAGCTGACACAGGCACAGTGACAGAAGACGGTGCAGCACTTGAAGGAAACGTGATCACAGGTGGCAGTAGCAACAGCACAGATGTTGCTGACAGTTTAGGTGCAGATGCAACACAAGTGACAGGAGTCAGCAAAGGAAGCTCAACAACAGAACAAACAGGTAATGTTGGTGGAACAGGACTTGCAGGTGACTACGGCACACTGATACTCAATAGCGATGGTAGTTACCGCTATACCGTTGACCCAAATAATGCAACCGTGAATGCATTAAAAGATGGAGGCAAGCTCACAGAAACATTTAGCTACACCATTAAAGATGCAGATGGGGACTGGAGTACCACGACATTAACCATCACCATTGACGGACATACCGATGGCCTACCAAGCATTACACCGAACGATGAGAACGGAAACAATGTTGGTGGTCAGATTACAGTGTATGAAAGTGGTCTAAGTACAGGTAGCAATGCAAGTGCAGCGAGCGAATCTGCCAGTG
>NZ_JBHMBS010000183.1:0-542 GCF_042428775.1 Streptosporangium vulgare
TTAATAATTTTGAAGTCTAATTCATTTGCTAAATAGATATAACTATCTCCTGATATATGTTTTAATAAATAAATAAAAGGATAGAGATAGTAATTGAAATTGAACAGATAACCACCTAAAAATAATATACTATTTACAATACAAATAAGCACTATACTAGCATATTCGGCTAAGAAAAAAAATACAAATATAACTGCTGAATGTTCAGTCATGAATCCACTTACTAATTCAGATTCAGCTTCTGCTAAATCGAATGGTGCCCTATTTGTTTCTGCTATTGATCCTATAAAAAATACCAGAAATACAGGTAGTAAAGGTACTATGTATCAAATAGACCTTTGAGATTCTACAATTAAAGTTAAATCTAAACTACCAGCTAACATAACTATTAACAGTATAGCAGAACTTAGTATTAATTCATAACTAATTAGTTGAGCTGTACTTCTTAATGACCCTAAAAAGGCATATTTAGAATTGGCAGATCATCCTGCTAACAATATTCCATAGGTAGATAATGAAGACACAGCTAACATATATAATAC
>NZ_JBHMBS010000184.1:0-539 GCF_042428775.1 Streptosporangium vulgare
TCACAGCAATTTGCGCATTGTCACCAACAATCTCAACGTTGCTAACACGTTGATGGTAAAAGAAGATTTTCGCATCATTCTCGCCGGTGGCGAATTACGCAGCCGCGATGGCGGGATCATTGGCGAAGCGACGCTCGATTTTATCTCCCAGTTCCGCCTTGATTTCGGCATTCTGGGGATAAGCGGCATCGATAGCGACGGCTCGCTGCTGGAGTTCGATTACCACGAAGTTCGCACCAAACGCGCCATTATTGAGAACTCGCGCCACGTTATGCTGGTTGTCGATCACTCGAAATTTGGCCGTAACGCGATGGTCAATATGGGCAGCATCAGCATGGTAGATGCCGTCTACACCGACGCCCCGCCGCCAGTAAGCGTGATGCAGGTGCTGACGGACCACCATATTCAACTGGAGCTGTGCTGATCCTGCACGGCTTCCCACGTCAGACCAAAACGCGCCAGGTATTTGCGTAGCCGATCCGCGTCATTGACGCTGGCTTTGCCCTGGCGCGAAACGTCAAAAAGCTGGCGTCCGGCTG
>NZ_JBHMBS010000185.1:0-538 GCF_042428775.1 Streptosporangium vulgare
GTCGCCGCGCATCATCGCAGCCTGCATGCTCTGCGTCACCGCCCCGGTGCCGCTGTCGGTCAGTAAATCGATAAAAACATCTTCGCTATCCAGCAGGAACGGGTTCATACCGGATTTAATAATTGCCTCTTCACGATAAGCGCGAGTGGTACGTTTTACTGGCCCAATAACACGAATGCGGAACGGTTCAGGGAGATGTTTAAAGTTTTCCATTACATAATCCTTCATTTATTTTAATTACAGTGATCCCTGTGAATATTACATCTGCTATACCGATTAATTCGCCAGATATATATGCAAGCACCATCATTTACTAAAACAAGTAAATAAACGAGAGATGACCTTTGCAAAAGGCAAAATTAAGATATAGCAAACAAATAGATCACATTGAATCTAATCGGTTTGGCTCTGGTGATGGCTACAGAAGGGCAAATCAAGGGCGGTGATCGACAATTTTGTTGTCAATATTGAACCATTTTGAGGTCACACATATATGTAAGATATTCATAATGCACTTATCCTCGCAAGACACGAGGCT
>NZ_JBHMBS010000186.1:0-538 GCF_042428775.1 Streptosporangium vulgare
GTTTCTTAGCTAGGACTAGGTTATCCTATTCTCGCTGTGCTAGGTAGGCCTCGCTAGTAGATTCCACTGTAGCTAGTTCGCTAGCAGATTCTACTATAGCTAGTTCGCTAGTAGGTTCTGTAGTAGCTACGTCGCTAGCAGGTTCTGTAGTAGCTATTTCGCTAGTAGGTTCTATAGTAGCTATTTCGCTAGCAGGTTCTATAAGAACTAGTATCTTCGGTTTATTCTTCGAACCTTTCGGACGGCCACGTCCACGGCGAGGAGGTACAGGTTCTAGTTCTGGTACTGGAATGAAGCCATCGTCGGAATCCTCTTGCTCTCTGCTACTATCGTCGTTTTCTTCCAGCGTAGGAACTGTAGTCGATTCGTCTCGGTAGTACGGCTGTACAGAGGTGATGCGGAAGGTAGCCTGTTTACCGTCGATACTGACGATCGCTGTAGTCTGTTCCTGGTTAAGGGCAAGTAGCGTGTACGGACCTGTCTATCCTCTATTCTCTTGCTATACCTTTACTTCGCTCTGGATAGGTAGCTGTAGGAT
>NZ_JBHMBS010000187.1:0-536 GCF_042428775.1 Streptosporangium vulgare
GTTCGCGTCCACAGCTCGGGTGTTCGCGTCCACAGTTCGCGTCCACAAATGACTGTCGGTCTAGCTATTTCAAGTAGTCTAGTGGATTGAGTGAGAAATGCATTTTCAGGGCGGTTTTGGGCGGTAAACTACATTGAATCTGCCTTTTTCTGGCGGGCGCGCAACGGACTGTGGCCGTCCGCTGGCGTCTGCCGCTGGCTACTTTTACTCTCCTGCTCGGTTTAGCCTGGTAGCTAAGCCTCTTAGCCGGTATTTGCCAGCTAAACATGCTCAGAACCTCGGCCTCACCGTCGAATAAAAGCTTTTTTCTCGCACTTTCAATTATCTACTCACCATTTTCCTTCGGCTGCCGGCTTTGCCCAGTGGACTTTGCCCAGCCAGCTGAGGGAACTTTGCCGTGAGGACTCTGCCCAGCCAGCCGAGGGATTTTTCCTCGGTCAACTGTGCTCGGTCAACTTTGCCCAGCCGGCCGAGGGATTTTTCCTTGGTCAACTCTGCCCAGCCCTCTCAGCCAACTTTGCCCGGTCCACTGTGCA
>NZ_JBHMBS010000188.1:0-535 GCF_042428775.1 Streptosporangium vulgare
CCCAGCAGGAAGTCCGGTCGCATTCCCCAGGACTCCAGGAGCCGGAACAGCGCCACCTCAACCGCGAACAGTGCGATCTGGGCGTTCTCGGTCCGATCCAGCACCCCCTCCGACGAGGAGGTGAACACCAGATCTTTCAGCGACCCTTCGAAGTGGTCGTCGACCTCGTCGAAGGCGGTCGCGAACGCCGGGAACGTCTCGTACAGTTCCCGGCCCATGCCGACCCGTTGAGCGCCCTGGCCGGTGAACAGGAATCCCAGTCCTCCCGGAGCGGCCGCCCCGGAGATCACCCCGGTCGAGGGATCGCCTGCGGCCAGCTCTGCCAGCCGGTCCACCAGCTCATCCCGGCTCCGGCCCACCACCACGGCCCGGTGCTCCAACACCGCACGACCCGCCACCAGCGAGTACGCCACATCCACACCTGACGGCTGCGACGTCTTCACATGCGCAGCCAGCCGCTCGGCCTGCGCCCGCAACGCCGACCCACTCCTGGCCGACAACGGCCACACCACCACCCCACCGCCCTCGACAGGAG